>JANNHY010000241.1:0-22791 GCA_031404635.1 Ilumatobacteraceae bacterium | reverse complement strand
ACGTGCGGTTCCATTGGCCGGGCCGGCCTGCACAGAAAATTCCGACATCACAATATTGGAATGCCGCCCGGGGCCGCCGCCTTCCAGAGTTGGATCTGTCAGGGCGTCGAGCCGCACGGCGGTAATGCCAATGAGAGTGGTCTGTACCGAAATGGTGAACGTTTCATCCTCCGGATCGGGCCCGCTGGCGAGAATGGAACCATCCGGCTGCTTGGTGAGTAATGTGCCGCTGGAAGCTTCAATGGTGGCGGGCTCCAATAACGTCCAGCCCTCCGATTGGGTGCAAGCGGTTGGTGCCGTCGCGGGAGTAACCGCGGGAGTAACGCTACAGAAACGCCAGTGGACGTGCAAGAGCACCCTTGAACATCACTCCTGCTCAGCGTGCACTTCGGTGAACGTCGGTGAACGTCCATGGACGCCAAAAGACCTGTCAGCGGAACGGGAGGGATTCGAACCCCCGGGCCTTGTGAGCCTCCCGCTTTCAAGGCGGGTGCATTTGTCCGCTCTGCCACCGTTCCGGCATCGAGGTTAGCGAGCATCGGCAGTTGCCGTGACCTCGATATCTATGTCGTCGTTATCTGGCCGCGCAGTGACTCGACCCAGTCGTCGGCCTCGCGCCAACGGGCGTCGGCGTGCTCGCGGGCCGTGTGGGCGTGCGCTCCGGCCGCCGGGTACGACCCCAAGAACTTGACCTTGCCCTGCTTGGCCCGCAGCGACCGCACGGCATCGGCGACCAATTCGTCGGCGATGTGGCCGTCGGCGTAGATCACGAAGCAATAGTCGCCGAGGCCGCCGTCCTTGGTGGGCCGCGACAGCAGGTTCGACAGGTTGATGCGCCGCGCCGCGAACTCCTGCAGGATCGAGATCAGGCTTCCTGGCTCGTCGGCGCGCTGATAGACCACCAGCCCGGTTCGGTCGTGACCCGTGCGTGCCGGCACACCCTCGCGGGCCACCAGAACGAATCGCGTCTGGTTGCCGGGGTGGTCGGCGATGTCGTCAGCCAGCACGACGAGGCCATACACGTCGCCGGCGATGCGCGGTGCGATCGCCGCCCAACCGGGTCCGGACTCCTCGCTGACGGTGCGTGCCGCCTCGGCAGTCGAGTTGGCCGCGCGTAGCTCGGCCAACGGGAGCGCCGCTCGCACGTACGCATGACACTGCGCCGTGGCGATAGGGATCGACAACACGACCTTCACCTCGGCCAGCGTGGTACCGGGCTTGGCCAGTAGGCAATGTTCGATGTCGAGCACAACCTCGCGCTGGATCAACAGGTCGTGGCTGAACGCCAACTCGTCTTGAGTCAAGTTGACGGTGCCTTCGATGGAGTTCTCGATGGCCACGAAGCCGTAATCGACGTCACCAAGGTCGACAGCGTCGAGCACGTCGGGCATCGTGCGGTACAGCACGTGCTCGGCCGCAGCAAGATCGGGCTGCGACTTCAACGCCTGCTCGGTGAACGTGCCGAGCGGCCCGAGAAAGCCGAGGCGAATTGGTGGACCAGTCACGGAACACAGGCTATTGGTCCGCGCTGGATACCGGGAGCCGATCGCCGCCACAATGGTCATGTGGACGAAGCCGCGCTGCGCCAACTGATCGAAGACGTCCGCAACGGCATTGTCGACCCCGACGCCGCCGTGGAACGGCTGCGGCGTTTGCCGTTCGCCGAGGTCGGCGATTCCCTGGTCGATCACCACCGTTCGTTGCGGCAAGGCATGCCCGAGGCGGTGTACGGCCGCGGTAAGAGCGTCGAGCAATGCGTGGCGATCGTCGGCGAGTTGTTGGCCAACGGCGCCGGGCCGGTGCTGTTGACCCGCGCGGACAGCGCGCAACTCGATGCGGTCTCGGCCGCCTATGGACCTGGTGAACAAGCAACAGGCGCCGTCCTATGGCGGCGACCCGCAGCGTCGCGCAACGCACGAGTGCTGGTGGCCAGCGCCGGCACCAGCGATGCCCCTGTCGTCGACGAATGCGTGCTCACCTTGCGGGCCTACGGCTTCGAGCCCGACCGCCTGACCGATGTCGGTGTGTCGGGGTTGCACCGCTTGCTGGCCCATATCGACAGGATCACCACCGCCGATGCTGTGGTCGTGGTCGCCGGCATGGAGGGCGCCCTGGCCAGCGTGATCGGCGGGCTCACCAAGGGTCCGGTCGTGGCGGTGCCGACTAGCGTCGGTTACGGGGCGAGCCTTGACGGTGTCACCGCGCTGCTGGCGATGCACGCCTCGTGCGCCAGCGGCGTCACGGTCGTCGGAATCGACAACGGGTTTGGAGCAGCATGCGCGATCGCCAGAATGATGAAGTGACCAGAACGGCGTGGTTCCACTGCTTTGCCGGCACCGCCGGCGACATGACGATGGCAGCCCTGGTCGATGCCGGCGCCGACCCGAGCATGATCGCCGACATCGTCGGTCGGCTCGACCTCGATGGATACGACTTGGCGTTCGACGACGTCATGCGCTGCGGCCTCGCCGCCACCCAGGCCCGCGTTGTCGCGCTCGACGATGATCACAACCACCGTGGCTACCGGGCGATCCGCGAGCTGATCGACGCCGCCGATCTGCCGGAGCGAATTCGTGACCGCGCCCAGACCACGTTCCGCATGCTCGCCGAAGTCGAAGCGAAGATGCACCGCACGCCCGCCGACGACGTGGAGTTCCACGAGGTCGGGTCGGTCGACGCCATCGTCGACATCGTCGGCACCTGCGCGGCGTTGGAGTCGCTCGGTGTCGAGCGCATCGTGTGCAGCTCGATCACCGTCGGCGAGGGCACCGTGCGTGCGGCCCACGGCCAGCTGCCCAACCCGGCGCCGGCGGTCACCGAACTGCTCGCCCGTCGCAACGCGCCGAGCCGCGGCATCGACGACCGGAAGGAGCTGGCCACACCCACCGGCGTCGCCCCTGATGTGCGCGCTGGCCGACGAGTTCGGGCCGATGCCGGCGATCAACGTCACTGCGGTCGGCTACGGCGCCGGTACTGCCGACACCCCTGGCCGCCCCAACGTGGTGCAGGTCGTGATCGGCGATGCCACGACGCCGAGCGAGATGCCCGAACCGGGCCAGCCAGCACAGCTGCTGGAGACCAACGTCGACGACGCCACCGGCGAGGTGATCGCCCACACCATCGCGGCGCTGATCGCCGCCGGCGCGCACGACGCCTGGGCTACACCGATCGTGATGAAGAAGGGCCGGCCGGCGAACACCGTGCACGTACTGTGCGACCCGGCCGCGGCAACTTTGATCGGGGCGCTGTTGCTGCGCGAGACCGGCTCGCTGGGCCTGCGCGGCACGGAGCTGCGCCGCTGGCCGCAACAGCGCAGCGAACGCCGGGTGATCATCGACGGGCATACCGTGCGCGCCAAGGTGGCGGTCGGCCGGGTCAAGGTCGAATACGACGACGCTGCGGCCGCTGCCGCCGCCCTCCGACGCCCGCTGCGCGACGTGCTCGCCCAGGCGGCAGCCCTCGCAGAACGCGACATCCAATGATCGCCCCTTTCGTCGACGCCGACTTTGTCCGCGCTCATCCCGAGGCCGTACTTGTCGACGTGCGCTGGTACCTCGACGGTAGCGACGGCCGGGCCGCCTTCGAGGCCGGTCACATCGCCGGCGCGGTGTGGATCGATCTCGATCGTCAGCTGGCCGCGACCGATCGCCCCGCCACCGAGGGGCGTCACCCGTTGCCCGCCCCGGCCGCGTTCGCCGCCGCAATGGGCGCATTGGGCATCGGCAACGACACCGTCGTTATCGCCTACGACGACACCGGCGGGCTGACCGCCGGGCGGCTGGTCGTGATGCTGCGCATGCTCGGCTGCGACGCGGCCGTGCTCTCCGGGGGTCTCGACGCATGGATGGGCGCGATCGAGACCGGCGAGGGGCGCACGCCGCGCCGCGTCGAGTTCACCGCCACCGATTGGCCGAACGAGCGCCTGGCCACTGCCGACGATGTCGAGCGGATCGCCAACTCCGGCGGGGCCGTGCTCGATGCGCGCTCTAGCGACCGTTTTCTCGGCAAGGTGGCCCAGATCGACAAGCGCCCCGGGCATATTCCCGGGGCGCGCAGCGCGCCGTGGTCGGCAGTACTCGACGCCGAGGCCATGCCTCGATCGCCCGCCGATCTGCGTGACCACTTTCGGAGCCTCGGCGTCGACGACGACCGCGGCGCCCACGACGGACACGACGTCGTCGCTTACTGCGGCTCGGGTGTCAGCGCGTGCATGAACGTGTTGGCTATCGAACACGCCGGTCTCGGTATCCCGCGGCTCTACGTGGCCAGCTGGTCGGGTTGGTCCGCTGACGCAAACCGTGAGGCTGCAACCGGTGAGTGAGAACGCACTCGACGTATTGCACGATCTACGGCGTCGACGTAAGCGCCATCGCCTCGACGACATCGAATGGTTCGACGCCGCGTACCGCGTCTATCTCGTCGCCCTGTTCGGCGGTGGGACTGTGCTTTGGATCAGCAGCTCCGTCGTCGACTCCACGCTTTCTGACCGGGCGGTGGCCGACATCGCCAGGAATGGGCCGGCGCTGATCGGGATGGTCACCGCCATTGCGTTTCTCGCTGCGTTGCGCAGCGGCGCCCAGGGTGGCCCGCTGGCACTTGAAGCACCCGACGTCTCGTACGTCATGCTCTCACCGGTCGATCGGGCCAGGGCGCTGCTGCGACCGGCCACCCAACGGGTTCGCAGCGCCACCTACCTCGCCGCCACCTTCGGGGCCATCGTCGGCCAGTTGGCCGGGCGGCGACTGCCCGGCACGCCGGTGGCGTGGGCGGCGAGCGGCGTCCTGTTCGGCATCACCACGGCGATGTTGTGGGCCGGTACCGCCCTCGTCGCCCACGCCATCCGCCTGCCACTGTGGACGGCGACGTCGATCGGCCTGGCCGGTGTGGCGTGGCAGAGTGCTGCCCTCGTCTGGCACATTCCCGGCCCCGCCAACCTCGACGGCAGCTTGGCGATGTGGGGCTGGCGGCAACACCCGATCGACCTCGCCGCACCACTGCTGGCCCTCACGTTCGTGGCTGCGGGCGTGGGCATGCTGCAACTGACCTCGCTCGATGCCCTGGCCCGGCGCAGCAGCCTGGTCGCCCAGCTGCGCTTCGCGGTGACCATGCAGGACCTGCGCACCGTGATCCTGCTGCGCCGCCAGTTGAACCAGGAGCAGACGCGGGGCAGGCCCTGGGTGGCGGTGCCACGGTGGGTCGGCCACCCGATCGCCCGGCGTGGCATGGCCAGCGTGGCCCGCTTTCCGGCGACACGACTGGTGCGGATAACCGTCTTCGCGGCAATGGCCGGGGTGCTGCAAGCCATGGTCGTACGTGGCACGACGCCGGCGCTGATCGGCACGGCGTTGATGCTGTTCGTACTCGGTCTCGAAGTGATGGAACCGCTGTCGCAGGAAGTCGACCAGCCCGACCGCACCGACGGCTTGCCGATCGAGCGCGGCGAGTTGCTGGTCCGACACCTCATCGCTCCCGCTCTCACACTTGTTCCTTTCGCCGTGGTAGCCGCGGTGTGCGCCGTCTCCGTGCTCGGCACAACCTCGGCCATCGCCCCAGCCTTCATCTTGGCCCTACCCACCGTGCTCGCCGGCGCGGCCGGCGGCGTGGTCAGCATCGTCCGCGACGCGCCCGATCCCACCCGCACTACCCAGCAAGCGTTCGTTCCTCCCGAGATGGCCGGGCTGTCGAACGCATTTCGAATCGGGTTACCGATCCTGGTCAGCACGCTGGCAGCCAGCACCGTGTTGCTGGTGCGCCAGGCGGAACGGCTGGGTACCTCGACTACCGGCGCGGCACTGCGCGGCGCAATCGGCGCCTCACTGCTCACCTTGCTGATCACCTACTGGGTGCGACGGCGTGACCACTGGCGTCGCAAGATCCGTCAGTTCATGGCCGACGGGCAGAGCTACGCCAAGCAACGGAGTACCCCGGCATGACCGAACTGGCGACCCGCCAACTGACCAAGTCGTACGGCGACCGGCCGGCGCTGGAACCGCTGACACTCGACGTCGAATCGGGCGCAAAGGTCGCACTCGTCGGCCACAACGGGAGCGGCAAGACGACGCTGATGAAGATGGCCGCCGGCCTGCTAGACCCCACCGACGGCACCGTCCAGATCGGGCGTCATCCTGCGGGCAGCCAAGAGGCCCGTCGATTGCTGTCATGGCTTGGCGATATGCCGACGTTCTACGACGACCTGTCGCTGTGGGAACACCTCGAGTTCGTGGCCCGACTGCACGGTGTCGCCGACTGGCAGGGAGACGCCGACGAACTGCTCGACCAGATCGGCCTCACCGCTCGGCGCGACGACATCCCGACCACGTTCAGCCGCGGCCTGCGTCAAAAGGCCGCCATTACCCTGGCCTTCATCCGACCGTTCCGATTGATGCTGGTCGACGAGCCGTTCGTCGGCCTCGACGAGCCCGGCAAGCGGGCACTACTCACGTTGTTCGATGCCGCCTCGCGGCGCGGGGCAACCCTGCTGATCGCCACCCACGAACTGACATTCGTCAGCCAGGTCGGGCGACTGTTGGCGCTACGCGACGGGAAACTGGTGTACGACGGCGCTCCTGCCGACACCGACGTGCACGCCCTCGTGCTGCCCAGTTGAGCCCCGGCCGCGGGCTGGCGGCAATGACCTCTCACACAAGGTGATCTACATGCGCTGTCGCGGGAGTACGCTCTCGGTCCATGCAGGAATTCGAATCGATCAGCGCATCGTCCTACGATCCGTCGGCTCTCGCCGCCAAGCTCACCGCCAAGGCCGCTGAGGGATGGTCCGTCGTCGCCATCGTGCCGACCGGTGGCGACGTCACCGCCTTCCTCAGCCGCGAGACAGGCGACGCTGACACGTCAGCGTCGGCCGAGACGCCCGAGGCAGTGGTGCCCGACGAAGAAGTCGCCGAAGAGGCCACTGCACCCGAGCCCACCGAAACAGAGCCGGAACCGGAGCCAGAAGTCAGTGAGCCGTCGGGTTGGGCCATCGCACCCGAGCCGGCCACCCCCACGATTCCCGAGCCGACACCGAGCTACCAGCCGACGACGACTTACCAACCAGAGGCGTCGCCCAGCTCCGAGCCCACCCCGCAGTCAGCGTCGGCCCCCGATCCGCCCGCCGCAGTGCCGACACCCGATCCTCCGGCACCAACGCCGGCAGTTCCCTCCGGGTGGTATGCCGATCCAGCAGGACGATTCGAGCTGCGATATTGGGACGGCAGCACCTGGACCGAGCACGTGTCTCGTGCCGGCCAGCAGTTCACCGATCCACCCGTCGCCTGACGCCACAGCGACCGGGCCGTCGAGGGGTAGCGAAGCCCGATCTCGAACCGCGCTCATTAGCCTCGATTTCGAATGCGCGCCACATCAGTCGGCCACGCCGGCATCTTGATCGAGACCGTCGACGGGTCGATCCTGTGCGACCCGTGGTTTCTACCTGCCTTCTTCGGATCGTGGTTCGTATTCCCGCGCAACGATCAGCTGTCCGCCGAGTTGATGGAGCGCATCGAGCACCCGACCTACCTGTACATCTCCCATCTGCATGCAGACCATTTCGACGAGCCGTGGCTCGCCGGCCATGTCGACCGCAACACAACCGTGCTCGTCCCCGGGTTCCCGACGCGAGAGTTGGAGCGCAGGATCCGCTCGCTCGGCTTCGACAACATCATCCGCACCACTGACGGTGAAGAACTGCTGCTCGGCCCGCACCTGCGCATCGCCATCCATGTCGAGACGAGTATCACCGACGGCCCCGGCGGCGACTCTGCCCTCGTGGTCAGCGACGGCACCGCTCGACTCGTCAATCAGAACGACTGCCGCACCGACGACCTCGATGCGCTGCGCGCTCACGGTCCGGTCGATCTGCACTGGCTGCAATACAGCGGAGCCATCTGGTACCCGATGGTCTACGACGAGCCGCCCCAGCGGATGCGCGAACAGGTCACCGTCAAGCTCGCCAGCCAGTTCGCCAGGGCGATGCGCTACGTCGAGGCCGTCGGGGCCGCCGCCGTCGTGCCCAGCGCCGGGCCACCGGCGTTCCTCGACCCGGAGCTATTCCGCTTCAACGTGATCACCGGTGATGAGCCGAGCATCTTCCCTGACCAGCGCAGCTTCATGAGTCGCCTAGCCAACGCTGGGCATCGAGGTGAGCTGGTTATCCCCGGCACCACCATCGACGTCACCACCGACTCGATCGTCGTCACCCACCCGATGCCTGACGAGGCCGTCAACGACATCTTCGACCACAAGGCCGAATACCTCTACCGCTACCAGGCCGACTGGATGCCATGGCTCAGCGACCTGCATCGCAGCTGGAACCCGCCGAGCACCGACCTGCTGACCACGCTCAAGGCGTGGTGGGAGCCATTGTTGGCGATGGCGCCGACCCTTCGCCGCGGCGTAGGCGACTGCTGCCTGCTGCGGGCCGGCGACCTTGCCGTGATCATCGACTTCCCCAACGGCGAGATACGCGAGTTCGCCGGTGAGTACCACGCCTTCCGCTTTGAGATCCAACGAGAGCTGGTCGAAACAGTCGTTGCCCAACGAGCGGTCGACTGGAGCAACGCTTTGTTCCTGTCGTGCCGGTTCCGGGCATGGCGGGCCGGGGCATTCAACGAATACGTCTACAACTTCTTCAAGTCGCTCTCGCCAGAACGGATGCGTCGGGCGGAGGCAGAAGCCAAGTGGCGCCTCGACCCCCGACGCGACGACCTGGCCGGCGAGGAGATCCGCATCGGCGACTACATCGTCGAGCGGCTGTGCCCCCATCGCCAGGCCGATCTCGGTGTGTTCGGCGAGATCGACGATGGCCAACTGGTCTGCACACTGCACGGCTGGCGATTCGATCTCGAAACCGGTCGCTGCTTCACCGCCGACGATCGCACACTGCGTATCCGTCGGGCCGACGACTGACTAAAGTTCGGCGACCAGGGTGCCGACAATGGCATCATGCCAAGGTCCCGGAGACGTCTCGTCAAGATCCGCACCGACTGGCGGACGATCCTCGACGACTGGCTCGAACTGATCCAGATCGATGGTGGGCAGCAACCCGACCTGCGCGTCGTCGATGCCGCGGCCGATGTCGTCGAGACACTGCACACCCGGAATCGTGGGCTGCGCGGCTCGCTGCGCCGGCTCGGCAATACCCTCGGCGACCTCGGCTGGCCACTCGAACGGTTGAACCTGTGGATTGCGGCACTGTCGACGCTGACCAGCCGCTCGCACCGCAACGAACTGCTGTCGTTGGAATCCGTCGCCGCCCTCGTCGAGGGGTGGGCGGAACGGTATGTGCGTAGCGCGCACTCGGGAGCATGCATCGATGCGGTCACCGGTCTTGGCACCCCCGCAGTGTTGCGCCTTCGGGTCAAGGAGATCTACCAGCACTGCCGTGCCTTCGCTATCACCCCCGGCGACGCGTACTGTTTCGTGATCGTCGACACCAACACCGACGACCTTGCACCATTCGAGCGCGACGCCGTGATGGTCATCACCGCCGGTGTGGTCGGCAATGTCTTCCACAACGGCGAAACCGTGATTCGCCACCGCAGTCGGGTGATAGTCCTGGCCAGCAAGTCGGAATCCACTCGGCACCGTGCCGCTGTGCTCGCCCAGACGCTGAAGGATGCGCCGATCACCGGGCCAGCCGATCCGACCGTGTGGTGCGACGAGCTACCCGGCTCGACGATCGAGATCGAGCGCCATCTTCGCCAACTGGTCGGCTGACACCCTGGCCGACTAGCTGCGACTAGCTGCTGACTAGCTGTGCACCCACACCGTGGTACGCAGCGGCACCAGGTTCTGATCCCAGATGAAATCCATCGCCGCCGTGCTCAGGCGCACGCAGCCATGAGATGCCGGATAGTTCGGCACACTGGTCATGCCGTGGATCGCAATACCACCGACGAAGTACTTCGGGCGGTAGATCTTGCCGAGATCACCCTCCCACCAGCCCTCCGGACGCTCGCGGGTGGTGTGGAACAGGCCGTCGGGCGTAACCGCATCGCCCTTTTCGATCTTGGTCGGATCCTTCTTGTTGATCGCCTCGTACGGGATGCCGCTGCCCGTCGAGGTGTTGAACGTCCAGACCGTCTTGCCGTCGACGACGAGGAACAGCAACTGCTTGGCCTTGTCGATTTCGACTAGGTTGCCGGTGTCGGCCGCGGCGTGAGCCTTTTCAACGAAGTTGGCGAGGTAGTCCGCCGTGGTCCTGTTGACCAGACCGTCGGAAGGCAGACCGATGTACTTCTGGAACGCCATCACCGCCTGCTTGGTGGTGAAGCCGTACTCGCCATCCGCGCCAGAGTTCCAGAATCCGAGCTGCAGCAATCTGGCCTGCACAACCGCTGTGGCCTCGCCGCTTCGGCCGCCGACGGCCTCGAGCGGCTGTTCGGCCAGACCAACCATCTCGACGTTCGAGGGCAGCGTGGTCGTCGTGGTCGGGGCCTCGGTCGTGACCGGCGCCTCGGTCGTCGTAGTCGGTACCTCGGTCGTGGTCGCCGGTGCCTGGGTCGTGGTCGCGGCCTCGGTGGTGGCCGGTTCGGTTGCCGGGCTCGTGACTGCACCCTCAGCGGTCGCTGCCGGCAGACCCGACAACGTGATCGGCGGCGGGATCGTCTCGGCAGCAGCAGATGAACCATTCTGCGAGCACGAACCAAGGATCAGAGCGAGCGCAGGGATCAGCAGAACAAAGGGTTGGGCCGCAGCTCGCCGATTCATCGCACTGTCAATTTACTCGATCGAGACGTCAGAACGACGGCAACTCGAACCATACGGTCAGGGCGTACTTGACACCGCCTTCCAGCTGGGCAGTTTCGTGCGGATGGGTGACCAACGACGGCCACACCAACATCTCGCCCACACCAATGTCGCTGTTGTCGAAGCCCTGTCGCGGGAACACCAACGCCGCTCCGGAATAGCGGTCGTTGAGTTTGATCGAGCCGGAGACCTGAGCGACGTCGTGATGGATCCGCATCGACTCCTGCACGCCCGGCGCGTAGCGAACCACGAAGGCGTCACGAAGCCCGTGGTAGTCGACGTACGGCCATACGGTCAGCAGCTGCGGCCAGATGCGCATCCCGAAGTCTTGCTGAACCGTCTCGAACAGCCGCGGGCTGATCAGCGCCAGCGACACCTCGTGACCGGGCACGGGATCGTCGGGCTGCGGCTCGAACGCCCCGGCCGCGTCGGCAGCGCGCACCACGGTCGCGCAGAACTGCGGTGTCCAACACGGCACCACGAACAGATCCGGGGCGACCTCGGTCACACCCGTGCGTTCGTCAATCGCTCCGTGATACCCGAACAGCTGCTGCAGATCGTCGAACATGGCCACGATCGTGTCAGAGTTCGTCGGCCGTGAGCAGCCACGGAGTCCGCGGGATCTGGTAGGGATCGAAGACATCGAGCAGTTCACCCGCCGCCACGCCTCGCCCGCCGGTGTCGACGCCAATGCTCGCGGCCAGCCGTGCGCATACATCGCCGGGCGTGTATCCGCGCCGTGCCAGGTCGGCGAGCGTCACCGCGCCGTGACGTTTGGCCAAACGCGTCCCATCCGGGGCCAGGGCGAGCGGAACATGGGCATATCGCGGAATCGGCAGGTCGAGCAGCCGATGCAACATGATCTGCCGCGGCGTCGAAGACACCAGATCGTCGCCGCGGACCACGTCGGTGACGCCTTGAGCAGCGTCGTCTACGACCACGGCCAGGTTGTAGGCGGGCACGCCATCGTTGCGCTGTAGCACCACATCGTCGACCCGACCGGTGTACAGCCCGCCGAACCGATCGTCGAATGACTCCGTCCAGCCGTCGCCCATCAACCGTAACGCCGGCCGGCGCCCGGCGGCTAGAAGCGCCGACCGGTCGCCATCGGTCAAGGAACGGCACGTGCCCGGATAGAAACCGTCGGCGTCGGTACCGTGCGGGGCTTGGGCCGCGTTGCGTATCTCGCGCCTGGTGCAGTAGCACTCGTAGACGAGCCCGCGGGACCGTAGCCGCTCGATCGCATCTCGGTAGAGCGCGAATCGTTCGGACTGGCGCACCACATCACCATCCCAATCGAGACCGATGCTGCGCAGCGACGCAAGCTGATCTGCCTCGTGCAGCGGCGAGGATGTCGCCGTGTCGAGGTTTTCCATGCGCACGATGAACTCGCCGCCACAGCGCCGGGCCATCAGCCATGCCAGCAACGCCGTTCTCAGGTTGCCGAGGTGCAACGGACCAGTGGGAGATGGGGCAAATCGACCGCGCACAACGCCCATTGTGGCGACAACGTGGCACGGGCGGTGACCAAAGTTGTCGAGATTGTGCCTCAGGCGATAACCGGATGCGACCGATAACACACTGGATCAGCAGGCGTACGAGACCGAGGAGAATGAGGTGGCCGAGGCGGAACCGCCGGTGAGGGACAGGCACGACGCATGCCTTCGGGAGCGGGCCTTGGGTCCTGTCGTCGCCAACATGGCGGTCACCCGGTTCTGGCTGATCCCGTTCACGGTGCTGGTCAGCGTCCTCACAAAGGGCGAGAACGACAGCCTGCGCTTGCAGTGGTGGATCGGCTCGGCGGTGCTGTCGACCGTCGTCATGTGCGCCGGTGTGACCGCTTACCGTCGTCGGGCCGGAGGGCCGACCCCCTACTGGACCGTGCTCCTGTTGCGAACAGGGCTGTTGTCGGTGGGCGTTGTGTTCGGGTTGACAACTTGGGTGGCCAGCTCGGCGTCCATCGAAATGGTGATGCTTTTCGCCGTGTTTCCGACCACAGCGAGCGCAATCGGAGCGATGCTGGCCGCTGGGCGCGCCGACATGTACGCCAGCTTGCTGGGGCCGATAGCCGGCATGTCGGCCTTCACCCTGGCAACCTCTGCCGACATCTCGTTGCGCGGCTTGGCCATTCTGTGGGTGTTCTATGCAGCGGCACTGAGTGTTATCCACTCGATCCTGAGCACGACGGCCCGGAAAGCGATGAGGCTGCAGAAGACCAGCGACGACCTTCTCGCCGCCAGCGAGCACGACCAGCTCGAGCTGACCGAAACCAACGCCCAGCTGGCCAATTCGATCGAACAGCTCACCCACCAAGCGACCCACGATGCACTCACCGGGTTGCTCAATAGGCGGGGGATGATCGAAACATTGGAAGAACTCATCGGCGAGGCCTCGTCGACTGAACCAGTCGGCGTGATCTTCTTGGATCTCGACCGTTTCAAGGCTGTCAATGACACGCTCGGTCACCGCGGAGGCGACCATTTCTTGCGCATCGTTGCCTACCGAATCGATCGGTGTGTCAAGGCCAAGGGATTCGCCGGACGCATCGGCGGCGACGAGTTCGTCGTTGCCCTGCCCGGCGCCGACGAGCACACAACGGTTGCCGTCGCCCACCAGTTGCTCGGCGTTCTCGGCCATGCAATTCATGCGGCCGGTCGAGAGCTGCCGTCGTCGGTCAGCATCGGCGTCGCCCACGCTCCGACGCACGGCGCCAATGTGAGCGAGGTATTGGGCAACGCCAACGTCGCTCTGTCCCGGGCCAAAAGTTCCGGCCGCAACCGCGTCACGCGATTCGATACTGACCTGGCCGAGCAGAACAGCAAACGGATCGACCTCGAGTTGCGTCTGCGGCGAGCGATCGACGATGGCGACATCGTGCCGTTCTTTCAGCCAGAACTCGACGCCAGCAACGGCATGATCGTCGGTGCCGAGCTGCTCGCCCGGTGGGTGCAACCGAATGGCACCATCGTTGCCGCACACGAATTCATGGACCTCGCTGTCAGGGCTGGGCTGCTCGACCGGGTCACCGAGCGGGTGTTCGGTGGTGCCCGCAGACACATCCGCCGGCTGGCTCTTTTGGGCCTCCCCGATGGATTCCGTTTCCGCATCAACCTGGCGCCTCACTCCACCGAGCGAACCTGGCGCGATAACCCTATCGACCTGCTGGTCAACGGCATCGACCCGCACCTGTTGACCGTTGACGTGCGCGAATCGTTCGTGACCGTCGACCTTCCGTCGGCAGCGTCCAACCTGTCCGAGTTCCGTGCTCGTGGTGGGCGGGTCTGCCTCGACGACTTCGCTCAGGGCGTGTCGTCGCTCAGCATGCTGCGTCGCTTGCCGCTCGACGAGGTTCGCATCGATCGAATTTCTATCGACACCATCACGAGTCATCCCCACGACCGCGCCATCGTCCGTTCGATCATCGCCTTGACTCGCGAAATCGGCCTCGAGGTAACGGCCGACGGGGTGGAAACCGGCGCCCAAGCCGATGCCTTGATCGCTCTCGGCTGCGTGCGCCAGCAGGGTCACCTGTACTCACCGGCGCTGCCGGCCGAGGAGTTCGAGAACTACCTTCTACGGCGTCTCGCCGAGCAGTACGCGCACGACGCCGACAACCGGCCGACGTGGAACACCCACGAGCTGACCTGACACCGCACATCGGGACCTTCGGCCTAGGGTTGTGTCCGGATGACCTCGATATCTTCGCCGATCATGGCCGAAATTTCGCTGTTGGAGATGGAGCGATTCTTCGCACTGCTGACGTTCCTCGCCGGCGGTCTGGCGATCGGACTTGTAGTGGCGCGGTTCCTACCCGTCGCCGATCATCTCGTCGACATGATTCGGCCCATCCGCTTGTGGTTGGCCTGGCTCATCGCCGCGGTGGCGATGGCCGGCAGCCTGTACTTCAGCGAGAACGCCAACTTCCCGCCGTGCAAGCTGTGCTGGTTCCAACGCATTGCCATGTACCCGCTGGCGCTCATCTTGCTGATCGCTGCCTTTCGACGCGACAGCGGAATCCGCATCTATGCCGTGCCACTCGCGGCGATCGGCGCGCTGATCTCGACGTACCACTACGTGATCGAATGGCATCCGTCGCTGAGCTCCGGATCGTGCGACCTGCAGGCCCCGTGCACCGTGCCGTGGTTTCGCCAATTCGGGTTCGTGTCATTGCCGCTGATGGCGCTGTGCGGGTTTGCGGCGATCATCTCCCTGCTCACCCTCGGCCCGTCTGACGCACTCAACCACGGCGAATCCAACAAGGAGTCATGACCATGCAACAGTCTCCATCGCGTAAGAAGCCGATCTGGCTGGGGGCCGGCATCATCGGAATCCTCGCCATCGTTCTCGGCATCGCCTTGTTGACCGGCGGCGACGACACCACAGTCAGCCAAGGGACGACGGCGACCGACAATTCCAGCAGCTCCGCAGCCGAGACCCAACCGGTCACCATCACCGGTACTGCGCTGCCGGCACCGCCCCAAGCAGGCGCCGACTCCGCGCTCGGCATGGCAGCGCCCGCCCTGTCTGGTTTCGGCTTCGACGGCTCAGCGATCGACATCACACCCGGCGGTCGCCCGAAGATGGTTGTCTTCCTCGCCCATTGGTGCCCGCACTGCAACCGCGAGATCCCCGTGTTGCAAAGCTGGGCCGCGGCGGGCGGGGTTGCCGACGAGGTCGACATCATCGGCGTGTCGAGCGGAGTCAACGCACAGGGCGAGAACTATCCGCCGAGCGAATGGCTGGCCGACAGGGACTGGGCGTGGCCGGTGCTGGCCGACAGCGCCAACTCCGATGCGCTCGCGGCCTACGGAGTAGGTGGGTTCCCGGCGTTCGTGGTCGTCGGCGCCGACGGAACGGTGAAGGTGCGTTCGTCCGGAGAGCTCCCGGCGGCCGATCTCGATGCCCTGGTGAAGCAGGCGGTCGCCGGCTGACGCCGGCTATTCACGTTGCGGGGTCGGTGCCCCGTCGTGCTTGACTAGGTCGGTGTCACCCGACGACCCGCCGCGCCCCGTCCTGCTTACCGACGAGTTGCGCGCCCAGCTCAACTCGGTGTCGACGGCGACGTTGACCAACCAGTTGCAGCGCAAGGGGATCCGCTCGACATTCCTCAGCGGGCTGAAGCCGATCAAGCCCGACCAACGAATGCTCGGGTACGCCCACACGCTGCGCTACGTGCCGTTGCGCGAGGACCTGAACGTCGAGTATTCCTCGGGACAGAACGCCCAGCGCCGGGCCATCGAAAGCATCGCTGCCGACGAGGTCCTGGTGATCGAGGCCCGCGGGGTACCCGACGCCGGCACATTCGGTGATGTGTTCGCGCTCCGCGCCCTGCGCCGAGGGGCGACCGGAGTGATCACCGACGGTGCGGTACGCGACACGCCGGCGGTCAGGGAACTCGACATCCCGGTGTACCACCTCGCCTCGCACGCAGCGACGTTCGGGCGCATGCACATGCCGCTCGAACATCAGATCCCGATCGCCTGCGCCGGTGTGACCGTTATCCCCGGCGACATCGTCGTCGGCGACGGCGAGGGCGCTGTCGTCATCCCGCCATCACTCGTAGTCGAACTGGCCGAGGCAGCGGTGCAGCAGGAGGCCGAGGAGACCTGGGCGTTGGAACGCGTCGATGCCGGCGAGAGCACCGTCGGTGTGTTCCCGGTGTCGAAAGAACGGCGCCCCGAGTTCGAAGCGTGGTACGCGACACGACAACCCCACCACGAGAAGGGCCGATGATGGCAAGGCAATCGTTCGACGTCACCAGCTTCACGCACACCAACCCGATCCCGGCTGTCTCGCGCATCGGGCCGCTGGTGGTGTCGAGTGTGATAGCGGCGCGTGACCCGGGCGAGGCAACGGCGCCAGACACCGCCGAGGCGCAGTACGCCAACCTGTTCCATCACATCGGCCAGATGCTGGCCGCCGCCGGCGGCGAGTGGCGACATGTCGCTCGCATCACGTTCTACGTCCCCGACATCGCCTTCCGTGACTCATGCAACCCGACGTGGGTCGAACACTTCCCCGATCCCGATTCGCGACCGGCCAGGCACACACAGGTCGTGGCCGGGTCGAAGATCGCCACGTGCGAATTCATCGCCTACATCGACGACTGAAGCACCACCGGCTCGAGTCGGCCCGACGTCAACCTGCGCGAAACGTCACCTCGCCAAGCTCGTTGAACAGCGCCTCGACGCTGTCGCCCACCTGGAACGGGATGGCCTTGATGAACGATCCGGAGAGGATCACGTGGCCGGCTTGGGCGGTGACGCCGTATTCGTGCAGCTTGTTGGCAAGCCACGCCACGGCGTTGATCGGGTTGCCCATCACGGCTCGGGCCATGCCGCTCTCCTCGACGTCACCGTTGATCGAAAGCGAAGCCCCGATGTTGCGTACGTCGATGTCCTCCAGCCGCGCCGGGTTGGCCCCGAGGATCACCAGGCCGCACGCCGCCGCGTCGGCGATGCTGTCGATCAACATGTTCGGTCCGCGACCGGTCTGACGGGTATCGACGATCTCGATGCTCGGCAACACGAAATCGGTGGCCCTGATCACGTCGGCGACGGTGACCGCAGGCCCGACGAGAGGCGCGTCGAGCACGAATGCCAGTTCGACTTCAACCAGCGGACGGTTCATCGTGCTGCGTGGCACGATGCTGCCTTCCATCACGAACCAGTTGTCGAACATCGTGCCGTAGTCGGGCTCGGTGGCGTTGGTCAGGGACCGCATCGCCTTCGACGTGAGGCCGATCTTGTGGCCCTTGATCACCCGACCGTCCGCCACCTTGAGAGTGGTGACACCCTGCGAGATGCGGTACGCGTCGTCGATGTCGGCGGTCGGGTAAGTCTCGGAGATCGGTGCGATCGGCTCGTTGTCGAGTTCAGCCTGATACAGGGCTCGAGCTGCCGCGGCGACGTCGGAGTCGGAGAGATGAGCCACGGCGCGAACCTAGCCGGGGCGGTCCGCCGGGCACGTCAGGCGGGCTCCCCACTATTGCGCCGTCCAGCCTCCGTCGACGGGCAGGATCGCCCCGTTCACCATCGCTGCCGCGTCGGACGCCAGGTACACGACCGCTCCGGCGACGTCGGCGATCGTGCCGACCTTGCCAACCGGGATCCGTTCGATAACGGCGCGCCGGTATTCGCGGTCGTCGAGGCGCTCGGCAGTGCCGGGCGTGTAGATGAACGTCGGAGCGACGGCATTGACGGTCACGCCCAGCGCCCCCCATTCGAGGGCGAGCACCCGAACGATCTGATTCACCGCTCCTTTCGACGCGCAGTACACGGCGTGATCGCGGATACCGACCAACGAGGCCTGGGAACTGAGGGCGATGATCCGCCCAGAGCCCTGGGCGACCATCACCCGACCGGCGGCTTGGGCCGTGAAGAACAGCCCTCTTGCGTTGACGGCAATCATCTCGTCCCAGTCGCGCTCGGTTACGTCGAGGGCGGCGTGGTTGGCTCCGAGCCCGGCATTGGCCACGACGATGTCGAGGTGTCCGTGACGATCGACCACCTCGTCGATCGTGCCGCCGATCGACGCAACGTCGTTCACATCGACAGCATGGGCCGATGCCGCACCTCCGGCGGCGGCCACCTCAGCGGCAGCCGCCTCGGCATCGGCAATGGTGCGGGCGGTGACGGCGACTGTCGCGCCGGCCGCTGCCAGTGCGTCGACCAGCCCACGCCCAATACCCCTACCCGCTCCGGTGACGAGCGCGACGCGACCGGCGAGAGAGAATGAGGGAAGGTGGTCACTGTGCATCAGCGCCTGTCTCGTTCTGTGGATCGACTATGGTGAGTCGAAAGCTGGGTTGATCGCCCGACGCTATCCCAATGCTGGGTTCGGCCGTTGGCCCGGAACCGACAATAAGGGGGAAGTCATGTACGTGCTCTCACTGAGATGTCGTTCGATAACGCTGATCGCCGCAACCGTGATGGCACTCGGGGCCTGCTCGGACGACGACGGCGACGCGGCCACGACCACAGCAGCGGCGGCAACGCCGGCCAGCGAGGTTGCCGGCGACACCACGCCACCCGCGGGCGAGCGACTGGCGGCCGTCGTGGCTGCGGGATCGGTCAAGTGTGGCACCCGCGATGCCCTGCCCGGTTTTGCAGTGCTCGACGCTTCCGGCGATCACGTCGGCTTCGACGCAGACTTCTGTCGCGCGGTCGCCGCTGGCGTTCTCGGCGACGCCACCAAAGTCGACTTCGTCGACCTCGAGACCGCCGACCGATTCACTGCGCTGCAGAGCGGCAAGGTCGACGTGCTTATTCGCAACACGACGTGGACGGCGAGTCGTGACGGTTCTGAGGGCGCCACGTTCCTGCACCCGAACTTCTACGACGGCCAGGGAATGATGGTTGCCGCCGACAGCGGTTTCGCCGGCATCGGCGACATGACGAATGCGATCATCTGTGTGGCCAAGGGAACTACAACCGAGGGCAACGCGGCTGCGGCCTCGAGCCGTCTCGACTTGAACTGGGAAATCCGAACCTTCGACGACACCGATCAGATTCAGGCGGCGTTCGTCGCCGGCCAGTGCGACGGTTGGTCGTCCGACACCAGTCAACTGACGGGCCTGCGTACTGATTACCCCGACGGCGCCGATGCATTGACGATCCTGCCCGAGGTTTTCTCCAAGGAGCCGCTCGCTCCCGCCGTCGCCGACGGCGATACGCAGTGGGCGCAGGTAGTCGACTGGGCAATCGTGGCCACCATCCAGGCCGAGGAGTTCGGTATCACCCAGGCCAACGTCGACGAGATGCGCGACAGCAGCGAGGACGTGGGCATCAAGCAATTCCTTGGTGTTGCGGTTACCGGCGAAGACGGGAGTTCTTCGACACTCGATCCGGGCCTCGGTTTGCCCGCCGACTTCGCCTATCAAATCATCAAGCAGGTCGGTAACTACGGCGAGATCTTCGAACGCAACCTGGCTCCACTGGGGCTCGAGCGCGGCGTCAACGCACTGTGGACCGACGGCGGGCTGATGTACGCGCCCCCGTACCGCTGAGCCAACCGTGGCCCTGCGGCCCCGCCCGCCGTTCTGGCGAGATGTCCGCGTACTGCGCTGGATCTTCCAGATGGCAGTTCTGGCGGTGGTCGCGGCCATCCTGGCCTGGCTGTACTCCAACTACCGAACCAACGTCGACCGCACGAGGATCCCAACCGACTTCAAGTTCCTCGACCGGCCGTCGAACTTCGAGATACCTGGCAATGCGATGTCGCAGACCGCTCCAGTGCGCGACGCGCTCGTCCAAGGCTTGCTGAACACGCTGCGGGTCGCGGTCGCAGGGCTGATCCTGGCGACGGTCCTAGGCACCCTCATCGGCATCGGCCGGCTCTCCAGGAACGCTGTCGTTCGCACGTTGTGCTCGGTGTACGTCGAGATCATCCGCAACATCCCGTTGCTCGTGCTCTTGCTCTTCGCCAACTTGGGCCTCGTGTTGCAGGTGTTACCCCGGCTCACCGAGGCATGGGAACCGTTCGGGATCTCGGTGTTCTCCAACCGCGGCATCGCGATCCCGTGGTACGTAGGTTCCGGATGGAAGTTGCTGGCGATGATCGCTATCAGCATCGTCGGCACCAGACTCGTCATCCGCTGGCGGAACGGCGTATTCGATCGCACCGGCTCGCCGGCGCGCTCTGGTTTGTGGGCCGGCGGGGTCGCGCTGGCCGTGCTCGTTGTCGGCTGGATCGCGTTCGGTTACAGCGTCACCACCCCCGATGTCGCCGAACGCGTCACCGTCGGCGGTATCCGGCTCGACCCGTCGTTCTTCGCGCTGCTCGTCGCGCTCGTGGTCTATACGTCAAGTCATATCGCTGAGATCGTTCGCGGTTCGATTCAGGCAGTCGATCGAGGCCAGGATGAAGCTGCCCAGGCCCTGGCGCTCAGCGGGTTCCAGCGGATGTGGTTCGTGGTGCTGCCCCAAGCGTTCCGGGTCGCCCTCCCCCCGATCGGGAACCAGTACCTCAACCTGATCAAGAACTCCTCGCTCGGCGCCGCGATCAGCTACTTCGAACTCACCAACGTCACCCAGATCGCGGTCGCCAACAGCTCACCGCCGGTGCCGGCATTCGCGCTGACCCTCACCGTCTATCTGCTGATCTCACTCGTCGTAAGCAGCCTGGTCAACGTGTGGAACCGAAAACTGGCGTTGGTGTCGCGATGAACGAGATCACACCCCTCGTCCGCTTCCGCACGTGGGCCCGCCGTAACCTGTTCCGTAGCTGGTTCGACGGAATCGTCACGGTAACGGTCGGGTCGGCGGCGATCTACCTCGCTTTCCGCCTGTTGAACTATGCCCTGATCACCGGGCGTTGGGAGGTCGTCAGCCGCAACCTCAAGCTGCTTCTCGTCGGTCGGTTTCCCGACGACGAACTCAGCAAGGTGGCGATCGCGATCTCGGTGCTTGCCCTGTGGGGTGGCGTGATCACCGGTCTCGTGATCACCCGCCAGCGACGCGCCGGCGCTTACGTCGAGCGCAACGTTACCCGCGGCCGGCGGGTCCGCGAACTACTGGGCAGGTTCTGGCCGACACTTATGGCTGTCGCCGTCCTGCTGTCGATGTCTGACAGTGCAGGGCCATGGATCGCCGCCGGTGCCATCATCGTCTCCGCCGTCCTCGGCCGCTCCCTCGGTGTCGTCGGCGGCACGTTCCTCGTCACTCTGCCGACGCCGGTCAAGCTGTTGCTCGGGCTTGTTATGGCCGCTGTCCCTGTGGCCTTGATGGTGTTGCTGGCGAGCGTGCTCGGCTGGGACGACTGGGGCGGCTTCATGATCAACGTGCTCATAGCTGCAGCGGCGATCGTGTTGTGCTTTCCGCTCGGCGTGCTGTTGGCGTTGGGCCGGGCCTCGAAGCTGCCGCTGTTGAAGGTTGCGTGTACGGCATACATCGAGATCTTCCGTGGGTCCCCGCTGTTCGTGCTGCTCCTGCTCGCCAACAATGCGCTCGAGTTCTTCGTTCCGCGGTCGCTGGCACCGGGTGTCGTGGTGAGGGCGGTCATCGTTTTCACGCTGTTCACGGCCGCCTACCTGGCCGAGATCGTGCGAGGCGGTCTGCAATCCGTCGCGCCCGGCCAGGACGAAGCCGCCAAAGCGCTCGGCCTGTCGCCGACCCGCGCCATGTTGTTGATCACCATGCCGCAAGCGCTGCGCAACGTGATTCCGGCCCAGATCGGCCAGTTCATCAGTCTGTTCAAGGACGTGTCGCTCGCCGGTACGGCCATGGGTGTGTTCGATCTGCTCAACGTCGGGCGCACCATCACCAAGCAACCCGACTTCGCCGGTCAGCGCCTCGACGTGGAATCACTTGCGTTCGTCGCCTTGCTGTTCTGGGTCGGGTCGTACACCATGTCGCGGGAGAGCCAGCGACTCGAGAGGAAACTGGGAGTTGGCAGGCGATGAGTTCTCCAACGTCTTCTACGGACCGACAGGTCAATGCCGATGCCACCGAGGTGATGGGCACCGGCGAAGTGATAATCACTCTCGAGAACGTCGAGAAGCGCTTCGGCGATTTCAAGGCACTCACCAACGTCAATCTCAAGGTCGGACGTCAAGAAGTCGTCGTGGTCATCGGTCCGTCCGGCTCCGGTAAGAGCACGATGATCCGCTGCATCAACCGGCTGGAACAGCACGACGAAGGTCGGATCCTCGTCGACGGCACCGAACTCTCCGACGACATCCGCAACATCCAAGAGGTTCGCCGCGAGACAGGGATGGTGTTCCAGCAGTTCAACCTGTTCCCCCATCTGAGCGTGATCGACAACATAACGCTCGCCCCGCGACAGGTGCGTCGGATGCCGAAGAAGGAAGCGACCGCGCTGGGAATGGAACTGCTCGAGCGGGTTCGCATCCCAGAGCAGGCTCACAAGTACCCGCGTCAACTTTCCGGTGGCGAGCAGCAGAGGGTGGCGATCGCTCGCGCGCTGGCGATGAAGCCCAAGGTGATGCTCTTCGACGAGCCGACGTCGGCGCTCGACCCGGAGATGATCAACGAGGTTCTCGACACGATGAAGGATCTCGCCCGCGACGGCATGACGATGATCGTC
>JANNHY010000240.1:0-5232 GCA_031404635.1 Ilumatobacteraceae bacterium | reverse complement strand
CCAGGAAGTGCTCGATGAGTCGAACCCGAAGCGCGTGCCGGGCACCGCGGTCTTCATGTTCAAGGATCTCGGCAAGGCCCCGCCGGCGCTAGTGAACAACCTGCGACACAACAAGGTGCTGCACAAGACAACACTGATCGTGTCCGTCGAGACAGCGGACACGCCGCGCGTGCCGACCACCGAACGGGCAACCGTCACCCGCGTTGAGCCGGGCGTGTTCCAGGTTCAGCTCGAGTTCGGCTTCATGGACGCACCCGACGTGCCGGCGGCACTCGCCCTGATCGACCACCGAGGCCTCGTGTTCGACCCCGATGACGTCACATACTTCATCGGACGCGAATCCATCATCGCCGGAAAGGCACCAGGCATGAATCCGGCCGCCGAGCATCTGTTCGTGTGGCTGAACCGTGGCGCGGATAGCGCCAGCCGCTTCTTCAGCCTGCCCTACGAGCGTGTGTTCGAGGTCGGTTCACGCGTCGAGATCTGAAGCCGGGCCTCGGACATCTCCGCGGATCTGAGGGGGTGTGGCCGATGCGGACCGCCACCCCTTAGGACGACGGTGGTCCCTGCCATTGCGATCCGGCAATGGAACACACACCTCACCGATACCGAACCCAAGGAGTCACCATGCACGGCCGTCCGATCACCGAGTCCTCCAGCCAAACCCACGCCAGCCATCCCAATCGCTGGCGGATTCTCGGCGTGCTCGTGCTCGCCCTGCTCGTCACCTCCATCGACCACACCATCATCAACGTCGCCATGCCCCGACTCGTCGGCGATCTCGGTGCCAGCTCGGCCCAGCTGCAATGGATCGTCGCCTCGTACACCATCGTGTTCGCCGGGCTGCTCCTCACCGCAGGAAGCCTCGGTGACCGCTTCGGCCGCCGGCACGCCCTGCTCGCCGGGCTAGCGGCGTTCCTCGCCGGCTCCGTAGTCGCGGCGACGGCAGGCTCGTCGACCGCGCTCATCGTCGGGCGCTCCGTGATGGGTCTCGGCGGCGCGCTGATCATGCCGACGACGCTGTCGATCCTGGTCAACGTGTTCGGCGATCCTCGCGAACGCGCCAAGGCAATCGCCGCCTGGACTGCGGCCAGCGGCGTCGGGATCGCGATTGGACCCATCGTCGGCGGTGCGTTGATGCGCAGCTTCTCGTGGTCGTCGGTCTTCTGGATCAACGTGCCGCTGCTCGTCGCTGCCTTCCTCGGTGCATTGCACCTGGTGCCCGACTCCCGCGACCCGCACGCAACACGGCTCGACCCGGTCGGTGCTGTCCTGTCGATCGCCGCGATCAGCTCGCTGGTCTACGCAATCATCCAAGCCCCCGAGCGCGGCTGGACCTCGACCGCCTCCCTCGTCAACTTCGCGGCAGGGACCGCAGTCGGAATCGCGTTCGTCGCCTGGGAGATCCGCCGCGACGACCCGATGCTCGACATCGCTCTGTTCCGCAACCGCAGCTTCTCCGCCGGCAGCATCGCCCTCACCTTGCTCTTCTTCGCCATGGCCGGCACCGTGTTCCTGCAGGCGCAATTCCTACAGTTCATCCTCGACTACACCCCACTGGCCGCCGGCTTCGCGCTCGTCCCAGCCGCGATCGGGATGCTGCTCGGCACCGGGGCAGGCGCCCACCTGTCGGCAAGCCACGGCGGGCGGATCGCCGTCACCGCCGGCACCATGATCGCCGCCGCAGGCGTCGCGGTACAGGCTGGGTTCGTCGACGGAAGTTCGTACCTGCCGACCGGTGTCGGTCTTCTACTGTTCGGCCTCGGCGCCGGCATCGCCATGCCTGCCGCGACCGAGATGATCATGGCGACACTCCCACCGGCTCGCGCCGGAGTCGGCTCCGCTGTCAACGACACCGTCCGAGAGTTCGGCGGCGCCCTCGGGGTCGCAGTCATCGGCAGCGTCGCCGCCACCAGCTACGCGTCATCGATGCACCGTGAACTGGGGCGCTTCCCCAACCTGACCGACATCGACCGCAGCCTGCTCAGCAACAACGTCGGCGCCGCCCTCCACGCTGCCCGCCAGCTCGGGGCGCAGGGAGAGCAGATGGCATCAGTCGCCCGGAGCGCATTCGTGGACTCCATGCATAGCTCGCTCTGGATCGCCGCGGGTCTCGCCTTCTCCGCTGCGATCGTCGCCTTCACTCAACTGCCCCGACACACCGCGCCCATCTACGGGGCACCTGGCGAGTCCGGCCACCACAACCACCATCGACACACGACCTCAGATGCGACCGTGTCGACATGATCGATCCCCCACATGAGGTTGTTGGATGAACCGTTGACCAGCGACAAGCGCTAAGGGCCCTCTCTGCCGAGCGGAGAGGGCCCTGCGCCGTTTTTCGGAGGAGAGCCCACAGATCTAAGGGGTCGCTCCCGATGTGCACACCCACCCCTTACCGCGAATGTGTTCAACAACAACACCATCACGAAGGGACTCAAGGCCATGAACGCCACACTTGAGCTGCACACCCAACACAAGACCAGCCCAGTCGACCAACAGACCGCGAAGCCCACGACCGGGGTCGACGACATCGTCCACCGGGTGCGGCGGGTTCGCACTAGGACATCAAACCTCGGCCGCCATGCGGACGGCGCCCGTGCCCTGTTGGCTCCAACGGCGCTCATCGCCTTGCTGATGGCGCTGGGCCTTCAGTTCGCACTCGCCGTCTGCATCATGTTCGGCGCCGCGATCCTTATCACGACGTCGGAGGACGCGATGTGGATCTGGCGCCGCCACACGGACCGCGAGGACCGTTGGAATATCGACTGATACCCGCCAGTTGGCTCTGCGATGGCGGCGGGCTCGCAATCTTGCGGGCAGACGCCGTTGTCCCCGCCTCGACCCGCCCGGCAGGCTCGAAGCCGAGGATGGAATTTTCGGGCTTGGAGAAGCCGAGTTTCAGCCGCATCAGCAGCCCCAGTCCGCGAGGGACGCGCAGCGCCCTCACCCGGGTGTCACCCGAATTGACCGTCGTCACAAAGGCCTCGACCAGTCCCTCACCGTCCGCCGCGACGGGCTTCGGCACCTCCCTGATCTGCACGACCTCCGGCGGCCCGTAGCGTTCACAGACTGCAGCCTGCGCGTCCGGACCGTGGTCACCGGGCTCACCCATACGTGCCGGTCGGCAGCCCTGGTGTGATCGGCGAGTGAGCGGCCCCTAGCTGAGCGATTGGCAGTCGCGGTTGTCAGTCGCGTTCGTCAAAGATCTCGTTGGACGGCGAGGTACTGATGCACAAGCCGTACGCACACAGCACCCTCTCCGACAGCCGACGCGACGCGCTTGATCGAGTCGCGTCGCACATCACCGACAGCGAACACACCGGGAAGCGTCGACTCGAATAGCAGGCGTGACGGAGTTTCTTCCGACGGGCCGGTCATCACGAAGCCCCAGTCGTCGCGTGCGACGTCCGCCGGAAGCCATTGGGTAAACGGCTCGGCGCCGATGAGTATGAAAAGCGCGGCTGCGCGAAGCGTGTCGACTGCTCCCGAGGGTGGACGTCGGATGTCGATTGTCTCCAGCCGGCCGTCGCCCGCCCCTCCGACGACCTCGACCCCGTACGTAAGGTCAATGTTGGGGGTCGCGTCGATCTCGGTGATGAGGTACTCGGACATACTCTCGGCCAGTGATTCGCCCCGCACCAGGATCGTCACGCGAGACGCGAACTTGGCGAGGTACAAGGCTGCTTGGCCGGCGGAGTTGCCGCCGCCGACCACGAACACGTCTTGGCCTGCGAGGGCGGCCGCTTCCGAACTCGCCGCTCCGTAGTAGACGCCGACGCCGTTGAACGCCTCGACGGACGGAATATCGAGTGTGCGGTACGACACCCCGGTGGCGATCACGACGGCCCGTGCGGGGACGTCGGTGCCGTCGTCGAGTTGCACGGTCCGTAGGCCGCCGTCGACGCGCAGACCCGTCGCCGCGTGACCGTAGATCATCTCTGTCCCGAACAAGATCGCTTGCTCGAAGGCCCGGGCCGCCAGCTCGGCGCCGCTGATCCCACGCGGGAAGCCGAGGTAGTTACGAATCATCGAGCTGGTTCCGGCCTGACCGCCCATGGCCGTCGGCTCGACGAGCGCCGTGCGCAATCCCTCCGACTCGGCGTACACGGCCGCTGACAGGCCGGCGGGTCCGCCGCCGACGACGATGAGGTCATAGATCCCGGATCCGGGACGGGTGCGTGCACCCAACGCATCGGCGAGCTCGAGGTTGGAGGGATCGACGAACGTTCGGCCATCTTGGAGAACGACGACCGGCGCGGTGTTGACGGTGGCTCCCACTGTCTGCAGGATCGCCGCACCGGCTTCGGAATCAGCACGCTGGAAAGCGAATGGCATGCTGTGGCGCTGCAGAAGGTCGCACATCTCGTACACCCGCGCCGTTCGCTCGGCGCCGACGATGTGCACCGCTGTGGTGCGAGGACCGCGGATGCGCCACCACTCATCGAGAAGTTCGGTGACGCTGCGGTGAAACCCTTCGTCGGGCGCGCCCGATGGCTTGGTCACGAAGCCTTCGGCTTGCCGCCGTGCGAACGCGACGGCGATCTCTTCGCGGTACGACCGGCTCTCGTTCCAGTTGAGCAGCAGGCCGCGTCGCGCCTGCGGATGCACCGTTCGAGCCTCGTCGAGGAGCATGGCTCCGTTCGAAGCGCGGTCGGCCAGGATCAGAGCAACGTCGCTGGCAGACTCGGCTAGCGCCCGCATGCGTTGACTAGCCGAGACAACGTCGGGATCAACGACGATCGTGTAGTCGCGCGAGTACCGGACTACAAGCTGCTCGACGGTGTCCGAGGCCTCGGCCTCGGGTTCGACGACGAGGATGACCGGTGTGGTTGAAGGGTTCATTGGAGCAACTCGTGGATCTTGTCGAGAACGACGTCGGGGCGATCGAGTTGGATGCTGTGGCTGGCGTTGTCGACGAGACCGTGGTGGTGATGTCAGCCAGCCTGTGCGACGACGGGTGTGCGAGTGCGGATGGCGTTGACGACGTCGCGGATCGCTTGGCCGGATTGGGCGGCAGTCGCCTGCTGCCCGGTGAGCATATCGTGGTCGGCGTTAGCCAGCGTGCGATGAACGCTGTTGGTCGACAGGGCGGCGAGCTTGCCCTGCGCGGCCATCCATCCTCCTTCGGCGTCCTTCTCCGCGGTCAGGACGACGAGGGGTCGATCGCCGAGTGTGGTCAGCGCCTGCGCCTCCGACATGGTCGTGCGGATCTGCGAGAACTCGTCGCGG
>JANNHY010000239.1:0-8475 GCA_031404635.1 Ilumatobacteraceae bacterium | reverse complement strand
CCAGGTTGCGCTCGTCCTGCGGCCATTGGGTCATCTCCTGCCAGGTGGCGCCGCTGACCAGATCGTTGGTCAACACCCGCGCCGTCGACAGCGTCGGCAGCACGTCGGGAACGTGAATGAACGGGTGGCCACGATAGAAATCGGCGAACGCCTGCTGGTTGGTGGCCTCGAGCGTGTAGTCGAGTTCTTCGATCAAGCGCTCCCGGATCTCGGCGACCATGTCGTCGGGGTCGAGCCCGCCGAACCCTTGCTTGAGCACCGCCCCGAGTAGCCCGGCAGTTCGCAGGTCGGCCTCGATCGCCTCGCCGACGCCCGGGTATTGCACCTTGACGGCGACCGCACGTTCCAGCCCCGTCGCCGGATCAACCACGACCGCACGATGCACTTGGCCGATGCTCGCCGAGGCGATCGGCCGCGGATCCCACTCGATGAACAACTTGTCGGGTGCGGCACCGAGTTCGCGTTCGATCACTCCGGCGGCGAGGTCGGCACTCATCGGCGGCGCATTCGACTGCAACTCGGCGAGCGCGGCACGCATCGGCTCGGGCAGTCCTTCGTGCACGTAGCTGGCCATCTGGCCGAGCTTCATCAGCGCGCCCTTCATGTTGCCGAGCCGGTCGGCGATCGCCTCGGCCGTGCGCAGTTCACGCTCGCGGTCCAACTCGATTCGTCGCTCTGCGGAGGCGAACAGCTTGCGCGCCGCGGTAGAGGCGTATTTTCCACCGACTTGCAGTCCCAGCGCGGCGACGTCGAGGTTACGTTTGCCGCGCACACTGCGCCTGGCCATGGCTGTGGTGGCGATACCGGCGACCGCGAGCAGCACCAGCCGCTTCTTCATCGCGCCCGTTCGACGACCGAGCGGCAGGCCCGCAACAACGTGGGCACGAACGATTTGGCGTTGGTCACCACCACGTCGTGATCGCCATCGACACGGAAGGCCTCGGCATCGCGGATGGCCTCGAACAGGCGCACCTGGCGGCGGACGGGCACGACCCGGTCGCGCATCGTTATCAGCGTTGACGTCGGTACGTCGATTCCGGCGATCCAGTCGCGCGACGAGAAGTTGCCGATTGCCCGACCCGCCTCGAGCACTGCCCGCCAGTCGTGGCTCGCCGCCTCGTCGAGCGCCCACTGCTCCCACTGGTCCACCTTGCGTTGCAAGTAGAGTTGCTCGGTCAGCCACTGACGAGCCTGCAACGGCGTGAGCCTGGCGAGGGCCGCAAGGCCGGATATGCCGAGGAAACCAAGCCGTTCCTCACGTGACGTCGCAAAATACGCCGATGTCGCGCACAGCACCAGACCGGCGGTGCGTGGCCGATGGCGAAGCCAGATCAGTTGGGCGATCGGCCCGCCCATCGAATAGCCGACTGGGATGAACTGGTCGATGCCGAGCACGTCGCAGACAGCGACGGCGTCGTCGGCGCAATCCTCCAGCCGAAACACCCGGCGCGAGCGGATGCCGCGGCCGTGGCCGCGATGGTCGAGGGCGACCACCCGGTATTGCTCGGCCAAAGGTCGGTAACACCTGAACCAGTTGAGGTCGGCGCTCGCCGACCACCCGTGCAGCAGCAGCACGGTGGGCGCCCCCGCCGGGCCGCCGAGCGTTCGCACAAAAGTTGTGCCGCGCCCGGGGAGTAGCATCGCGGCACCGGGTGGCAGGTCGGGAGCGCCCGCGCCCGCTCCGTCGCGTCGGGTCACTAGGCGGTCTCCACCTTGATGACCCGCACGCGCAGCGTGCCGTTGGGGGCCTCGTACTCGACCCAGGTCTCCTCGCTCGCGCCTAGAAGCGCGGCGCCGAGTGGGGAGTCAGGGCTCATCACGTCTAGGTCGCCGACTTTTTCTTCCATATGACCGACCAGGTAGCGCTCGGCCATGTCGTCGCCGTCGCCTTCGTACACGATGGTGACGATCGAGCCTGTTGAGACGACGCCCTCGTTGGAAACCTCGATGATCTCGGCGTTGTCGATGATGAACTCGAGTTGGCGGATGCGGCCCTCCATGTGGCCCTGCTCGTCTTTGGCGGCGTGGTAGTCACCGTTCTCGCTGAGGTCGCCGAGCAAGCGGGCTGACTCGATCTTCTGAGCGACCTCGATACGACCTCTGGTCGTGAGGTCGTCGAACTCGGCTTGCAGTCGTTCGAATGCTGAGCGGGAGAGCTGCGTCGTCGCCATAGGAAGAAAACGCTAGCGCCTCGTAACATCTCGGGATATGGCTTATCGAATTGCGGTGATCGGCGGCGACGGAATCGGCCCGGAGGTAACCGCCGAAGCGTTGAAGGTCGTGCGTGCGTCCGCAGTCGATCTCGACACCACCAGCTACGACTTGGGCGGCGCGCGCTTCTTGCGCGATGGCGAGATCCTGTCTGACGCGACGCTCAACGAGTTGCGTGGTTTCGACGCCATCCTGCTCGGCGCGGTAGGCACACCCGAGGTTCCACCTGGCGTCATCGAGCGCGGACTGCTGCTGAAAATGCGTTTCGATCTCGATCTCTACGTCAATCAACGGCCGTTCGTCGGCACTGCCCCCGGCCACAGCGAAGCTCACGACTTCGTCGTCATCCGCGAGAACACCGAGGGTCCGTACGTCGGTGAGGGTGGCGTGCTTCGCAAGGGCACACCCCATGAAGTCGCCACCCAGGGTTCGGTCAACACGCGCATGGGCGCCGAGCGGGCAATCCGCTACGCCTTCGAACTGGCCTTGATACGCCGCAAGCACGTCACCTTGGTGCACAAGACCAACGTACTCACGTTCGCCGGCGATCTGTGGCAGCGCGCATTCAACGCAGTCGCTGCCTACTACCCGCAGGTCGGCACCGCCTACAACCACGTCGATGCGGCCTGCATCTACTTCGTGCAGGATCCTCATCGCTACGACGTGATCGTCACCGACAACCTGTTCGGCGACATCCTCACCGACCTCGGCGGCGCGGTCAGCGGTGGCATCGGCCTGGCCTCATCGGCCAACCTCAACCCTGCTCGTACCGGCCCGTCGATGTTCGAACCGGTGCACGGCTCGGCGCCCGACATCGTCGGCACGGGTAAAGCCAATCCGATCGCGGCGATCCTCAGTGCCGCGCTGATGCTCGACTTCCTGGGCGAAGGCGATGCAGCAACCAGGGTTCGCGCCGCCTGCGCTGCCCACAGTGGTAGCGGCAGCACCAGCGAGATCGGTTCACAAATCGCCGCGGCCGTGGCAGGCTAGTGACCACCCTCTACGTCGACAGCACACCGGGAGACAGCCATGCCCATCCAAACCACCCCCAAAATCTGGATGAACGGCGATCTCGTCGATTGGGACAAGGCCCAGATCCACGTCCTCACCCACACGCTGCACTACGGCACGGGCGTGTTCGAGGGCATCCGCGCCTATCCCACCTCGCAGGGCCCGGCCGTGTTCCGGCTGACAGAGCACATCGAGCGGTTGTTCCGCAGCGCCAAGATCGTGGGCATGGAGCTCCCTTACACCGTCGCCGAGCTCGTCGCCGCGACCAAGGCCACCGTTGTGTCGACCGGGCTGCCGGGTTGCTACGTGCGCCCGATCGCCTACTACGGCTATGGCGAGATGGGGCTCAACACCCTGCCGTGCAGCATCGACGTGGCCATCGCCTGCTGGCCGTGGGCGCCGTTCCTGGGTGAGGACGCGCTCGACCACGGTGTGCGGATGAAGGTCTCGTCGTGGACGCGTCACGACCACAACACCATGCCGCCTGCATCGAAGACGACCGGTAACTATGTCAACTCGTCGCTTGCCAAGGTCGAGGCGTTGAAGGGCGGCTACGACGAGGCGATCATGCTGGCCCCAAACGGGCTGGTCGCCGAGTGCACCGGCGAGAACATCTTCGCCGTGCGCAACGGGATCATCATCACCCCACCGCTGTCGGCTGGCGCTCTCGAAGGCATCACCCAGAACTCGGTCCTCACGATCGCCCGCAACCTCGGGTTCGACTGCCGGGTCGACAACCTGGCGCGCAGCGACCTGTACATCGCCGAGGAGGTGTTCGTGTGCGGCACGGCCGCCGAGATCAGTTCGGTGAAATCGATCGACGACCGCAACATCGCCTGCCCCGGCCCGATCACCAAGGCCATCGCCGCGGTCTACGCCCGCGCTGTGCGCGGCGAGGAGGACCAGTACAAGGACTGGTGCGAACTCGCTGTCTGACGATCGCGGCGCACAAGCGCCCAAGCGTTGCGTCGGCGAGTTAGGTGAAACGCCAGCGGGTGGCTCGGGTGGCGAACTCGGTCTCGCGCTCGATGATGGCAAACGCCACCGTGGGCGTCACTTCGAACATCGCGTGCTGGCGCACGAAGTCGCCGAGACCTTCCGGTGATTCGGCGCCGTACTTGGCCACGTAGCGGTCGACCCACGCAGTGATCCGCGCGTCGTCGGCCAGCGGCGCGGCCACGCCCTCGACCGAGATGCACTCGAGGGTGCTGTCGACGGTGACGACGACTCGCGGGTTGGCGGCGATGTTGCGTACCTTGCGCGCCGCTGGGGCGCAGGAGAACATGAACCGCTGGTCGTCGTCGTGCCACACGCCCCAAACCGGCAGCGCGTGTGGCGCGCCGGCGGCCGACACGGTGACGAGCCAGTAGTTGTGGTTCGCGGCGAGGCGCTCGGCCGCCCACGCCCATGGCAGCGCCTGCCACTCGGGAGTGTCTGTGCCGTAGGCCGACATGTCTGGGCGCTGTCCAATCGGATCCTCCATGCCGAACAGTATTCTCGAGCCTCAGCGGGCCGGGAGGCCCGACGCGATGCCGGCGGCATCGCGCCGCTTGGCGGCCATGCCGGCGAGGCATTCCATGAACAGCCGGTTGGCGACGTTGACGGTGCAATCGGCGTGGTCGTAGGCCGGTGCGACCTCGACCACGTCCATGCCGACCACGTTGTGCTCGTAGGCCAGCTTGCGGACCATACGCAGCAGATCAGCAGCGACGAGGCCGCCTGGCTCGGGCGTGCCGGTGCCCGGGGCGTAGGCCGGGTCGAGCGAATCGATGTCGATCGAGATGTACAACAACTCGGGCCCGTCGAGCGCCTCCTGTACGGCGTCGGCCATGACCGCCTGAAAGCCGCGCTCCCAGATCTCGTCCATCAGGTGCCAGCGCATACCCTGCTCGGCCATCCATTCCCACACGTCTTGCGACGGCCAGTAGCTGCGCAGGCCGATCTGGATGAAGTTGCGCCCGGGGATTGCCCCGCTTTCGATCAGGCGGCGCATCGGTGTGCCGTGGCTGGCCAGGTTGCCGTCGATCGTGTCGGCCGTGTCGGCGTGGGCGTCGAAGTGGACCATGCCGACGTTGCCGTAGCCGTAGACGTCGGCGACCGCTGTGGCCGCCGGCCAGGTGACGGTGTGGTCGCCGCCCATCGTAAGCGGCACGATCCCGCGGCTGGCGATGTCGTGCACCCGACTCTTGATGTTGTCGAGGCTCTTTTCGACCATGCCGTGCGGGCAATGCGCATCTCCGTAGTCGACGACCTCGACGTGGTCGAAGATCTCCAGCCCGTAGCTGAGGTGATAGGTGCCCGACTCGTACGCACCGCCGCGCAAGGCGCGCGGTCCGAAGCGGGCCCCTGGGCGGTTGGTGGTGCCGAGGTCGAACGGTGCGCCGACAACGGCCACATCGGGTTGCCACGAATCGAGCTGCTCTGGTGCGGTCAGTAGGGGTCGCTGGGCGAACGTCATCACCGAGCCGAACGCGTAGCCCTGATCGAGCTGCTGTTGATAGCCAGCGGGAAGGTCGCGCTTCGGTTCGGTCATCGCCGCCACGGTAACGCGAAGCACCCCGGGCTGCGCGGCCGGCCGAAACCAGCGCGCCGCCCGGGGCGACTCCTTTTGGTTCATGATCCACCACTGATCGACCTTCAGGCGTTAGCCTTCACTCGACCAATGTCATCGCCCGTCAGCGCAAGCGCTGGCGGGCGATTCCCTTTGTCGGTTCACGCCCCAGTTGCCCGGTTTGTTCCCCAACCACTGCATCGGTCATCCCCAGTTGCCCGGCTCCGACCGCTCCAGCTGCTCGTTCCGCTACCCCGGTTACCCGGTTCGCATCCCTCGCGTGACCGGTTCGTAGCGCTCCGGTTGCCCGGTCCGTTCCTCCCCAGCCCCACCGTTCGGCCCGAAGACCTCGCGGCGGAATGGATCATTCCCCTCCCGGCTCCGCTTTCGCCTCGTGAACTCGGTTGGTTTCCGATCCTGAAACAACCATCGCTGACTGCCCCGGTGTTCGGCACCGTTCCTCGAGTTCCGGTTGGCGTGCGCTTTCCGGTACTCGGCTAGCTTGCCACCGCTCAAGATCGCAGGTCAAGCGGTATTTTTGAAGTCACAGGGTTATCCGCAGACTTTCCGGACAATCCCCAGAAGTTTTCCGGCTGTCCACCTCTTACACACAGGTTTTGCACAGAGTTCACGTTGACGCTCGTCCGAAAACCGGATTGAATGGTTTTGTGATCTCCCGCCTCTCCGCCACGGTCATCATCATTCGCTAGCGCATGTCGGTCAACGCCGATGTGCGCTCCGAGCCGCCCACCCGGGCGGCTCTTTCATTTCCAGCCGAAGGGACCAGCCATGAGCAACGAATCCGTCGAGGTCTTCGACACAACTCTGCGCGACGGACTGCAGGTCGAGGGCGTGTCGGCAACAGTCGACGACAAGCTGCGCATCGCCGAGCAACTCGACTATCTCGGCGTGCACTTCATCGAGGGCGGGTGGCCCGGGGCCAACCCGAAAGACATCGAGTTCTTCGCCCGCGCCGCGACGGAGTTGCAGCTCGGCACGTCGACGATGGTCGCGTTCGGGTCGACGCGTCGGCCGAAGGGCAAGGTCGATGACGACGCGACGCTGCGCAACCTGCTCGACGCCAACACCACCACGGTGTGCATCGTTGCCAAGAGCTGGGACTATCACGTGATCAACGCCTTGCAGACGACGCTCGACGAAGGCGAGGCGATGATTGCCGACTCGGTGGCCTTCCTCGCCGGGCACGGTCGTCGGGTGATGGTCGACATGGAACACTTCTTCGACGGTTACAAGCGCAACCCCGAGTTCGCCCTGCGGGCTCTGGAGGCGGCTGTGGTGAAAGGCGCGAGCCACGTGGTGCTGTGCGACACCAATGGCGGATCGCTGCCGCACGAGGTCGGGGCCATCGTCGCCGACGTCAACCGCCACGTCGGCAACGACGTGATCATCGGCATCCACTGCCACGACGACACCGGTTGCGCAGTCGCCAATTCGATGGCCGCGGTGCGCGCCGGCGCACGCCATGTTCAAGGCACCGTCAATGGTTTGGGGGAGCGGACCGGTAATTGCAACCTCACGACCGTGATCCCCAACCTGCAGCTGAAGCTCGGCATGCCCTGCCTGCCAGACGGTCGCATCGAACGACTCACCGCCGTCAGCCATCACATTGCCGAGGTGCTCAACCGTCCGCTCAACCCGCAGGCCCCGTACGTCGGAGCGTCGGCGTTTGCCCACAAGGCCGGTCTCCATGTCAGCGCCATCGTCCGCGCCAAGGACGCCTACGAACACGTCGACCCCGAACTGGTCGGCAACGGCACGCGCTTCGTGGTCAGCGAGATGGCCGGCAGGGCCACTATCCAGATGAAGGCCGCCGAACTTGGTCTACCGATGGACGGCCCGGCGGTCAACCAGGTCATCGACGACCTCAAGCGGTTGGAGCACGAGGGTTACCATTTCGAGGCAGCGGACGCCTCGCTGGAGTTGCTGATGCGTCGCGCGTCGGGTTGGCAGCAGGATTTCTTCCGGGTGGAGAGCATGCGTGTGATCACCGACGAATCGGCCACGGGCAACTTCACGACGGAGGCGACGGTCAAGGTGTGGGTCGGCGAACAGCGTCAGGTGCACACTTCGGAGGGCAATGGCCCGGTGAATGCCATCGACTCGGCTCTGCGAGCCGCGCTCGGGGCGGCGTACCCGGCGCTGTCCAAGGTGCACCTGACCGACTTCAAGGTGCGCATTCTCGATGGAGCTACGGCCACCGGCGCAATCACCCGCGTGTTGATCGATGCCACCAATGGCGATCGTACGTGGACGACGATCGGTGTGAGCCCGAACATCATCGAGGCCTCGTGGCGGGCACTCGAGGAAAGCATCGTCTACGGCCTGCTGCGCGCCGGCACCTGAGCGCCACCCCGGTCCGCCGGCGTTTTGGCGTCTCGGGACCAGTATCGGGTCCTCCGGCTCCGAACGGTCGGACGCGAGTGTGACGGCGCGGGCGTTCGCCGGGTAGAAAGGTGTTCATGGCAGCGCCGAAGTTCGCCCCCGTCTCACCCGTCGACGACTCACGTGTCTACGGCTCGCCCGACATCGTCCCCGCTTCGTGGAAGCCGAATCGTCCTGGTGACCTCACCGGGTTTCAGCCAGAAGGTTCCCGACTCGGGTTTCAAGGCCCCGACCAGGGCTTCGCTCTGAAGATTGCCAACGGGTTCCGCGATCGGTTGCATCTACAGGTCCGAGAGCGC
>JANNHY010000238.1:0-3486 GCA_031404635.1 Ilumatobacteraceae bacterium | reverse complement strand
GCTGTAGAGGAACGCCACCTTGCCCGCCGGGCCGCTCCCGCGGAATATGCCGCGGCCCTGGAGCAGCTTCCACGCCAGGCCACCTCGGGCCAGAGCGTCGAGCGCCTTCGCCGCCTTGTCGGCCAGTTCGGCCGCGTCGGCGTAGTCGATGGCGATTCGTTCGGGCGCGGCGAGCGCCGCCGCCGTCGGTGCTTGTGCCTCCGGCGCACGTCCGGCGGCGGCGTCGGCCTGCACCTCGCGCAGTTGCTCGCCCAACTCGGCCTCGGTCGCTGCTCCTAGCACCAACGCGCCACGAAGCGGAGCCTTGGCGATGTGTGCAATCTCGCCGATCTTGCCGATCTCGCCAGTCGCTCGGAGGTCGGCGCCGACCGCGACGGCACGGTGCCCGTTCTCGGGAACGTGGCCCGGAACGTACTCCTCGAGTACAACGTGAAAGTTGGTTCCCCCGAAGCCGAACGCGCTCACGCCGGCGCACCGCACCTGCCCGGCGGGCACCTTCCAGTCGGTGAGCTCGGTGTTGACATGGAACGGCGATTTGTCCCAGTCGATGTTCGGGTTGGGGTTATGGAAGCCGAGGCTGGGAGGAATCGTCTTGTTGTGCAGAGCGAGTGTGGCCTTGAGCAGTCCGGCGGCGCCCGCCGCCGCCTTCAGGTGCCCGATGTTCGATTTCACCGAGCCAAGTGCGATCGAGCCAGGGGCGATACCGGCCGACGCGAACACGTCGGCGATGCTGCTGATCTCGACGACGTCGCCGACCCGGGTCGACGTGCCGTGCGCCTCGACCATCGAGCACAGACCCGGTGACAGCCCGGCATTTCGCCAGGCGCGCGCTACCGCGAGCCGCTGCCCGGCGGGGTTGGGCGCGGTGATGCCCTTGCCGCGGCCGTCGCTGGCGCCGCCGATGCCGCGCACGACCGCGTAGATGCGGTCGCCGGCGCGCTCGGCGTCGGCCAGACGCTTGAGTACGAACAGCGCTGCCCCCTCACCCATGACAAACCCGTCGGCGCCCTCGTCGAACGGCCGGGTGCCGGTGGCCGAGAGGGCGCCGATCTTGCAGAACTTGACGTAGGTCGATGCGCCCATGTTGCGGTCGATGCCGCCGCTGATCGCCACATCGAACTCGCCGGCCGCGAGGCCGGCGATCGACGCGTCGAACGCGGCCATCGCTGAAGCGCATGCGGCGTCGACGGTGAAGTTTGGGCCGTGCAGGTTGAACAGGTTGGCAACCCGGCCGGCGATGCAATTGCCTAGCTCGCCGGGCATCGTGTCTTCGGTGATCTCAACCGAGAGGTCATCCATGCGGCCGTGGAACTCGGCCGTGATCGCGGCTCGCACGTCGGCCGGCAAGCCGGCGAACGACGGCGCCGCGTCGAGTTCGCGGGCCATCTCGGGGAAGGCGATGCGCAGAGCGGTCTGGTAGTGCTTCTCGCCGGCCATGGCGTTGCCGAGGATGACAGCGGTCTGCTCGGTGTCGATGGTCCGCTCCGGCCAGCCGTAATCGGTGAGCGCGGCATGTGTGCAGGCGACGGCCCACTTCTGGGCGTCATCCATTCCGTCTCCGACCTTCGGTGGGATCGGGAGGTGCCACTTGAGCGGGGACCAGTCCCAGTCGCGCACCCAGCCACCGATCTTGGAGTACGTCCGCCCTGGTGCCTTGGGGTCGGTGTCGAAGTACAGGTCAGGGTCCCAGCGATCCGGTTGCACGTCGCTGACCGAGTAGCGACCGTTCTTGAGGTTCTCCCAGAATGTGGTGGCGTCGGGGGCGTCGGGCAGGATGGCCCCGACCCCGACGATCGCGATGGGTGTTGTCTGTTCGCTCATGAGATTCTCCCGTAGATTGCCGCGGCCACCGCGTCCATGTCGTCGATCAGGCCATGCTGGGCGGCCATAACTGCCGGCAGCCCGGTGCGAGCGTCCAAGGCAGCGTTGAGGTCCGAATCGACGTCGTCACTCCCTCCGTGTAGCCAGCGGAGGCCCTCTGTTGTCACCTTCAATGCCGCGTCGCGGGCGAACACGCGGCTCATCGCCGCCAGCGCAGCGACGTCGAAGCGATGGTCGCCCTTCTCCGGCAGCGGGCCGGCGGCCGCACGGGCCGCTCGTCGCGACATGGCGGCCGCGCACTCGGTCCACGCCACCCATTCGCCCAGGCGCAGGAGCACATGCTGATTGCGGGTGAGCCGCGTGACCCGGCACGCCTCCATGACCTCGGCGAGGGCGTGGTGGGCCAGGGCGGCCACGTCGGCGCCGACGGTCGGATCGGTGCCGTGAAGAGCGTCGAGCGCATCGGCCTGCTCGTGGTAGTAGCGGCCGGACGTCTTGAGGTGCTGTTGCCAACGGTCGCGGCCGATGGTCATCTCCATGATCTCCGACGTGCCTTCGTAGATCGTGGTGATCCGCACGTCGCGCTTGATCTTTTCGACCATGTACTCGTGCACGTAGCCGTAGCCGCCGAGCGCCTGGATGGCCGCGTCGGCTGCACCGTTTCCGGCCTCGGTGGCCATGTACTTGGCGATGGCGCCCTCGGTGTTGAACAGCCCGTCGTCGACGTCGATGTGCTCGGCCGTCTCCTCGATGTAGGCGCGGGCCGCCTCGAGCCGGGTCACGTGGGGGACGATCAGCTTGTGGGTGTAGCCCTGCTTCTCGGACAGCGGTCCACCTGCCTGGATGCGTTCGGCCGAGTACGGGATCGCCCGGTCGAGCGCGGCCCAACCGGCGCCCAGCCCGAACGCGGCCACCATCAGCCTGGTGTAGCCGAAAACTTGCTGGGCCTGCACCAGCCCCTGACCCTCGACGCCGCCGATCAGCCGGTCGGCGTCGACCGTGACGTCGTCGAGGAAGAGGGCGGCGGTGTTGCTGAGCCGAATGCCGTGCTTGTTCTCGGGCTCGCCGTGGGCGAAACCTTCGAGGCCCCGCTCGAGCACGAACCACGACGGTCCCCCAGGCGCGTTGGCGAGGATCGAGTAGAGGTCGGCGACGCCGCCGTTGGAGATCCACTGCTTGCGCCCGGTGATGCGGTAGCCGACGACCACGCCGTCCTCGACGACGGGCACCGCCACCGTCTTCAGCGCCCCGAGGTCGCTCCCGGCCTCGGGCTCCGTGGCGCCGTAGGCCATTAGTAGGCCTTCCTCGGCGATGCGGGTCATCCATTGCTTCTTCTGTTCGGGCGTGCCACCAACGGTGATCGGGTCGCTGCCGAGGAACGTGGCCAGCACTGCGGTCGCGACACCGACGTCGATGCGGGCCATGCGCTCGCACACCCGGTAGACGTCGAACGTGCCACCGCCCATGCCGCCGTACTCCTCGGCGATGAACAAGAGTTGGACACCGAGTTCGCTGCTGCACATCTTGTGGATCACGTCGGCCGGGAACTCGTCGGCCTCGTCGAGTCTGATGAGCGCGTTGTCGGGTAGCTCGCGACGGGCGAACTCCGTGATGGAGTCGAGAATCATGTCGAGGGTCTCCCGATCGAGTCCTGAACCAAAACTA
>JANNHY010000237.1:0-8632 GCA_031404635.1 Ilumatobacteraceae bacterium | reverse complement strand
TCGTGTGCGCGACCTCGTCGGGTGCTCCGTAGCGAGGGACACCGAACACCCACGTACACAACAGTGCCGTCATGGCAACGGCAAGCGTGGCCGGCCAGGCGCGGACGGCCGGACCCGATATGTGGTTGGAGAACCAAGTCCGCCGGTCGCCCATGTTCGTACGATAGACACGCGTCGGGCGATGATCGAGGTTTCCGCCGTCGATAACGTCTTGGCGATGTCTGGTTCAGATGTTCGGGTGCATCCCACGGCGATCGTCGAAGAGGGTGCGGATGTGGGCGGCGGCACCAGCGTGTGGCATCACGCCCACATACGCGACGGCGCGCGCGTCGGGCGCGACTGTGTGCTCGGCAAGAACGTCTACGTAGACACGCAATCGGTTATCGGCGACCGCTGCAAGCTGCAGAACAACGTCAGCGTCTACCGGGGGGTGCACATCGGCGACGACGTGTTCGTCGGCCCCTCGGCGACGTTCACCAACGATCTCGTGCCGCGGGCATTCAATAAGAGCTGGCAGGTTGTCGCGACTCATGTGCACGACGGCGCATCGATCGGCGCCAACGCCACGGTGGTGTGCGGCGTGACGCTCGGGGCCTACTCGATGGTCGCCGCCGGAGCAACGGTCACGCACGACGTCGCCGCCCACCAATTGGTTGCCGGCACACCGGCCCGCCATCTCGGGTGGGTGTGTCGATGTGGCAAGGTCGTGTCGCGCCAGGCGGTCGCCCCTTCGCAGTTGCTGTGCGAGGAATGCGCCTGACTGCACACGATCGACGCCAACGGCGCTGGGCCACGAGCACGAAACGCTATCGTTCCCACACCGTGCCGGTCGATCATTCTCCTGTCCTTCCTGCGATCCCGATCACGACGGTTCGCCTCGGCGCCGAGGTCGAGAAGTTGGTGCTCGGCGTGCTGCGGTCGGGGATGATTGCCCAGGGTTTGCTCGTCAAACGACTCGAGGATGAGTTCGCCGAATTGATCGGTGTCGACCACGTCGTCGCGGTCAACAACGGCACGACGGCACTGATTGCCGCTCTCCAGGTGTTGGATCTGCAACCCGGCGACGAGGTGATCACAAGTCCGTTCACGTTCGTGGCGACACTGAATGCGATCATCGAATCGGGTGCGACTGCCCGGTTTGCCGACATCGACGATCGCGACTTCAATATCGATCCGAGCACCGTCGGCGCCGTGGTCAACGACCGCACCAAGGTCCTGCTGCCGGTCCATCTGTACGGGCAGTGCGCAGACATGGATCAACTAGGCGATGTCGCCTCGGCGGCCAACCTTGCCGTGGTCGAAGATGCGGCGCAGGCCCACGGTGCTCGCGTCGGCGACAAGGCCGCGGGCAGCTGGGGCACGGGGTGCTTCTCGCTGTACGCCACCAAGAACCTCACCACCGGCGAGGGTGGGTTGATCTCGACCAACGACGCGTCGTCGGCTGATCGGTTGCGAGTTCTCCGCAACCAGGGCATGCGCCAGCGCTACGTGTACGAGATGGCCGGCAACAACTACCGATTGACCGACCTGCAGGCAGCGGTGTGCCTGCCGCAGTTGACCGGCTACGGCCGCCAGGTGGCCACGCGGCAAGCGCATGCTCGGCGCCTGAACGAAGGTCTTCGTGGATTGCCCGGGGTGCGTGTTCCCGAGGCGTTGCCCGGTCGCCACCACGTCTGGCACCAGTACACCATCTTGGTCGGCGACGATGCCCGACTGGATCGTGACGGCCTGCTCGAGGCGCTGACCGGGGAGGGGATCGGCTGCGGGATCTATTATCCGCGGACGGTGTTCGACTATCACTGCTACCGCGAGCATCCGCAGGTGGTGGTCGCCGAGGCGCCCGTGGCCAGCGACGTCGCCCGCCGTTGCCTGTCGCTGCCCGTGCATCCGTAACTCTCCGAGGGCGACCTCGACCGCATCGTGGCGACGATGACCACACTGCTCGGAGACCGCTGATGGCGCTGCGAATCGGGCTCATCGGGGCCGGCTCGATGGGGTCGTTGCACGCCCGGGTCCTGACTGGCGCCGACACCACGGAGCTGGCCTGGGTCGCCGATCCCGATCGTCTCGCCGGCGAACGGGTTGCCGAGCGGTTTGCCACCAAGTGGGTGCCGGAGCCTGAGCTCTCGGGGATCGACGCGGTCGTGATCGCCGCGCCCACGCCTGTCCATCACGATTACGCGATGGCCATCATCGAGGCAAGCCTGCCGTTGCTGGTCGAGAAACCGATTGCCGACACCCTCGACCAAGTCGAGGAGATCATCGACGCTTCGCGCCGTCGGGGCACGGCGTTGATGTGTGGGCTGCTGGAACGGTTCAATCCCGCCGTGCGTACCGCGGCAGAGATTGCCCGTCTGCCGCTGCACATTGCCACCGTGCGCCATTCACCGTATGCCGAGCGGATACGCACCGGTGTGGCGTCGGACCTGTTGATTCACGACATCGACCTGGTGGTGCGTTTGATGGGCCAGCCGCCGGCCACATTGACCGGCCACTACGGCTACTTCGAGCCGCGCAGCACAATCCGCAGCGAGGATGTTGCCGAGGCCACCTTGCGGTTCTCGGGCGGTCAGATCGCCTCGCTGTCGGTCTCGCGCATCGCTCAGCACAAGATCCGCTCGCTGACGATCGCTGAATTGAGTCGCCTGATCGAGGTCGATCTGCTCCGCCAGTCGATCACCATCTACCGCCATGTCGAGGAATCGGGGTTCGACGAGGACGCCGGCTACAGCCAGCAGACGATCATCGACATACCCGTCATTCGTCATCCGGGCGAACCGTTGCAACTGCAGTTGGCCCATTTCGTGGATCTGATCGAGGGGCGCGGCGACCCCGACGCCGAGCGGGAGACGTTGCTGCTGCCACACCTGCTGATCGACCAGGTCGGGGCGTCGGCCCGCGACGTAGACCCTCGGTGACGAACCGATGTCATCCACCGACGCCAACTACACACGCCGCCTTCTGCGTCTCAGCAGTCGCCGGTGGAAGCGCCTGGTACCCAACCCATACCGCTGGAACGTGCGCCGCCTGGCCAAGGGTCGAGTGCTCGATATCGGCTGTGGCATCGGCCGCTGCCTCGACTTCGTGCGGCCACGCGGAGTCGGTGTCGATCCCAACGAGACGGCGGTCGCCGTGTGCAGGGGGAATGGCCACGAGGCCTACACCCCGGAAGGGTTTGTCGCCGCCTACGGATCAGGCGAATCCGGCCGGCCATTCGACACTCTGCTGTGCTCACACGTGCTCGAGCATCTCGATGAGCCAACGGGCGTCGAACTGCTTCGTTCGTATCTGCCCGACCTCGCCGTTAGTGGCCGTGTGATCCTGATCACTCCACAAGAGCGCGGTCAGCGATCAGATCCAACCCATGTTCGGTTGATCGACGCCCACGCACTGGCCGGATTGGCCGACAAGTGCGGGCTCGTGGTCGAGCGGATTTCGTCGTTCCCGTTCCCGCGGCAGTTCGGGCGATGGTTCATCTACAACGAGACCGTCACGATCGCCCGCGTGAGCACCGAATGAGGATTCTCGTCGTCAACAGTTTCTTCCCCCCACGCACGACAGGAAGCGCGCACTTCTCCCTCGATGTCGCTCGCGAATATGTCCGCCAGGGTCACGAGGTGTGGGTGGCAACCACCTCGGTGCCTGGGGCGCCCGACCGCGAGGAGTTGGACGGGATCCATGTCGTGCGCATCCCGGCATGGTCGGTGACGCCGGGCGGCTTGGCGTTCAACTACGCCCTGCCGTTCGTCTTCCGCCCAGGGGTGATACGCCGAGTGAAGCGGCTGTTCGACCAAGCGCGGCCGGATGTCGTGCATCAGAACGGCCAGTTCTTCGACCTCACCTTCGTGACTACGTGGGTTGCCTGGCGACGTCGAGTGCCCAGAGTGCTCACGGTCCACACCCCGCTGATGCACACCAATCCGCTGCTTCGAGCATTCATCTCGATGGTCGATCGCACGGCCCTGCGCCTGTTGAACGCTCCCGGCCGACCGCTGGTGGTGGGCGTCGATCGGTATGTGTGCGAAATGGCCCAACGCCGCTACCGCCCCCGGCGCGGCCCGGTGCGTTTCATCCCGGCGACGCTGCGCGTCGATCAGTTCAGCACGGGCGACGGCCAGCGAGTTCGTCACGAACTCGGTCTTGGCGAACGGCCGATCATCTTGTCGTTCGGTCACGTCATCCCTATTCGCAGTCGGGTCCCGCTGATTCGGGCGCTGCCACACATTGTCGAGCAGTTCCCCGATGTGCGTGTGCTCGTGGTCGGTGAGGTGTACTACGACGAGTTCCAGCGGCTTGCCGAGCAACTGGGCGTGGCCGATCACTTGATCGTCACGGGACGCGTGCCGCATCTCGAGGTTCCCGACTACCTGGCTGCGGCGACGGTGGAGTCGCACGATCTCGATGGCCACGGCCTCGGTATCACCACGATGGAGGTCATGGCGGCGCGGGTGCCGATCTTCGCTCGAGTGCGCCGCGACGTGTTTCCGGGCATCGATCTCGACGACTGGCCGGAACTGCACATCGTCGAGAGCGCCGAGCCGCACGCGATCGCCGACTCGATCTGTCACCTGCTCGGTTCGGCCGCCTTCCGCAAGCAGGTCGCCGACCGCCAGTTCGAATTCGTCAGCCGCTACTTCCGAGCCGAGGTGGTTGCCGGCCGATATCTCGAACTGTTCGACGAGCTTCGAGACGACCCGATGCCCTCGCCAACCAGGTCGGCCGCCGTTCGTGGCATTGCCGGGTACTTCGTCGCCTTGCTCGTCGTGGTTGCCACCTGGGCAGTCGGGGTGCCGCGCTTCGCCTCTCCCGACGAAACGGCCCATGTCTACAAGGCCTACGGTACGGCTCACGGTGAGCTGCTCGGTGTACCGGCGCCGGGCTTTCCCGACAATCTGCGCGAGTTCGAGGGGCCGGATTCGCTCGGCCCACCGAACCTCGGCTGCTACAACGGACAGCCCGATGTGCCGGCGTCGTGCGCGACGCAGATTTCGCCGCAGCTGATCTCGTCGGCGGCACGGTATCCGCCGTGGTACTACGGCCTGGTCGGGGTTCCTCCTGCAGCGTCGGGGTTGTCAGACAGGGTTGTGGCATACCGTCTGGTCTCGGCAATTTTCTGCGTTGCGTTGCTCACCCTGGCGATGTGCCTGGCCAAGCGGTCTTTGCGGGCCGACGTCGTTGCCCTGCAACTCGCGGTACTCACACCAATGGCGCTGTTTCTCATGGCCTCGGTCAATCCGAACGCGATCGAGATCGCCGGGTTCGTGGCCATCTGGGCCTGCCTGACACGGGTCGCGACCGACCCTGAGTTGCCGAAGCCGCTGCTTATCCTCGCCTCACTGCTGTCAGCGACGTTGGTGTTGATGCGGCCGATCTCGATCCTGTGGTTGGTCGGTGTGGTCGCCGTGGTGATCGTCGGGGCGAGTCCAGGGCGACGTCGCGACCTGCGCTCGTGGCGGTTGGCTCCATGGGTGATCGGTCCGACCGCCGTTGCCCTACTCGGTTCGTGGTTGTGGATCCTGTACTCCCGCTTCGAGGTCAGCGACGACCGGTTGGACCGCACTTTGACGTTGTCGACGGCGCTGCGCCGGTCGGTGGAAGCTTGGCCGACGTACCTGCGCCAGACGATCGGAGTGCTCGGATGGCTCGACACCTCGCTTCCGTCGTTCGTCTACGCGGCCTGGCTCACTGCAGTCGCTGTCGTCATCTTCGTTCACTTCCGAAGTTCTGCACGTCGCGGGTTCGTCGCCTTCGCCTCGCTCGTATCGGTGTGGTTGGCGTTGCCGCTGGTCGTCAACGGGTTCACCAATTCGCGAGCCGGCCTGACATATCAGGGCCGGTATTCGCTGCCGATCTTCGTCGGGTTGGCGTTCCTGCCGATGTGGAACGACCGGTCCACACTGCGTTGGCCTCGAATTGCGCAGCGCCGGCTGTTAGGTGCGGTGCTCGCCCTTGTGGTGGTGGCCGAGGTCGGCGCGCTGTGGCAGACGTTGCGTCGGTTCACCGTTGGCGCCAACGGCAAGATCGTACTCACCGGAAATCTGCCGTGGGAGCCGCCGGTGGCGCCGATGCTGCTCGTGGTGGTCAACGCCGTGGCGATGATCGCCCTGTCGTGGTCAGCTCTGCATCCGTGGGGGTATGTCGAAGCTGCACCCGGTGAACGGCACGGTGAGGGCTCGGAGCATGGCCCGCACTGACGCTGGTAGACCGGCCGACGGTTGGCCACCTTGGCGGGCGTGCATCACGACCGGGACCTCGGCGACCCGGTAACCGCGTCGACCGGCAACGAGCAGGGCCTCGAATGTGTCGCCGAGGTAGTGATGGGGGAAGTTGCCGGCGAAGGCGCTCAGCAGCGGGTCGCGTATCGCCCGGAACCCCGACGTCGGATCACTGATCCTCAGCCCGCTGCGACGCCGCAGGGTTGTCGACAACACGCCGATCGCTGCCCGCCGGAGCGTCGACTGAGGTGGGGGAGCGCCGCCCGGTGCAAAGCGACTTCCCACGACCATGTCGAAGCCGCCGTCTTCGAGGTGTCGGAGGAGGGCACCGATCTGTTCAATCGGATGTTGGCCGTCGGCATCAACCTGAACGGCGGTGTGTGCTCCGGTGCCTACGGCGAAACGGAAGCCGGCACGTAGTGCACCGCCGACGCCCAGGTTGATCGGCAGTCGGATCACGACTGCGCCTGCCTGTTCGGCGAACTGCGCCGTGCGATCGGCGCTGGCGTCGTCGACGACAACGCATCGGTACCCGCAGGCCCGCACCGCGGTGACCACCTCGCCGATGCAGGCCTCCTCGTCGAACGCCGGCACGACGACGACGACGTCGTTGGTCACCTGTGCCGTTCCAGGTCGCTGACCCTTCGGGCCAGCAGGGCGTGGGCCTCGGCCGTGGTACGCAGGCGCTCTTGAAGCAACGAGACGCTGATCGAGAGTTGAATCGATATCGCCAACAGCAGCAGCGAGCTGATGATCAGCAACACGGCGGTCGGTGTGATGTCGGCGAGCTTGCCGATTCGCCCGACGAACGGCATCGTCACGGCGGCCAAGGCGACCAGTGCGCCGACACCCAACCAACCGAGCGTGTACCTGGTGGTCAGCAGCCGGCGGCGAGTCAGCCCCAAGATGACGAGCATGATGGCTACACCACCCAGTGCTAGAACGAGAGCTTGCTTCACCGTTGTCGACATGAGAACGAGCGTAAACGATGACCGCAGAATCGCTGGATGCGCTGCGGATATGCCTGGTGGTTCCCTTCTACTCCAACCTCGACTATCTCCAGAAAGCGGTTCGATCGCTCGTCGCTCAAACAGATCCGCAGTGGACGGCGACCGTCGTCGACGATGCCAGCCCCGAGCGTGGCGCCGACGACGTGGTCGCGGCGCTGGGCGATGGGCGCGTTCGGTATGTGCGCAACGAGCGCAACCTGGGCATTGCGGCGAACTTCAATCGATGCCTCCAACTGGGCGCCGTCGAAGCCGAGATCGTCACCGTGTTCCATGCCGACGACGTGTTGGAGCCCGGCTACGTCGCGGCCGTTCGCAGCGCACATCACGCGTTCCCGATGGCGACATGCGTCGCGCCACGAGCCACGGTGATCGACGGCAACGGCCAACCGACCCACACGGTCGCCGACTTGGTGAAACGATTGCTGTGGCCTCGCGCCCTGCCGGCCAAGCTCGTCGGCGACCACGGGTTGGCGCGGCTGATGCACGGGCTGTTCTTCTACTGCCCGGCGGTGTCTTACCGCGTTGCTCTACTGCCGGTCTTGCGGTTCGACGCGCATTGGCGGCAGGTGATGGATCTCGACCTTTACGCGCGGGTGCTGTTGGAGGGCGGCACGATCGTCTTCGTGCCCGAGCCGGTGTATCGCTATCGCCGTCACGGCGAAACGATGACGGCACAGAATTCAAGGTCGCTGGTACGGCTCGACGAAGAGGTGGCTGTTTGTCGGCAGGTCTCGGTTGCGGCGCGAAACAAGGGCTGGCCGCGCAGCGCCCGAGCGGCGCGGCTGCGCCTGACGGTCAGACTCAACGGCTTGTTGGAGGCAGCACGGCTTGTGGTTCATCGTCAGTTGCGGGCCGGATTCGGCGCCGCTCGCCGAGCAGCAAGTCGCTGACTCTGGCGGTCGTACCCTTGGGCGCGGTTCCGGCATTGTCAGTTCGGGCGGCGCGCGGGCCGCTCATTTGTGCGAGTCTTGGCTGAGGAATCTCGAGAAGGGAGACGTTATGAGTGTTGTAAAGATCATCGAGGTGGTAGGGCGATCAGCCACGAGTTCCGACGATGCGGTCAAGAGTGCGCTGTCCGAGGCGCGTCGCAGCCTGCGCAACGTCAAGGCGCTCGACGTCGTGTCGGTCGGGCTACGAGGCGACAATCTCGACGAGTGGGGAGCGCTCGTTCGAATCTCGTTCCTCGTCGACAACGTCACCGACTGATTCGCTGCTATACGCCGACGACGTCGACAAGATCACCAAGAGATTCGAAGTCGTCGGGGTTGCGTGTGTACAGCGGCAGGCCGGCCGAACATGCTGTCGCGGCGATGAGCAAGTCGATAGCTCGGGCACCACGCGCTTTGCGCCCGGAGGCAACAACGGCTGCGTAGACCCGCCCGTAGGCTCGTGACGCCTCGGCATCGA
>JANNHY010000236.1:0-1718 GCA_031404635.1 Ilumatobacteraceae bacterium | reverse complement strand
TATCAGGTTGACAATCGATCTTGATCGAACTACAGTACTGCGTATCTGCTTAACTCCAGTGACGCTGGGCTGACCACTTTATCTTGTGTTGCGCCCTGGCCGGAAGCCGCCGGGACCACTGCATCTAGCCGTCGCTGGTCGCTACTGGAGCTAACCGGATAGGCAGTACTACAGTTCGATTTATGAACGAACGGGAGATCGTCGAACTGGTCAACCAACTCGCCGCCACCGACATCTCTCGCGCCTCTGTCGATTCTTGCACCGAGGTGCTACAAGGTCTCTGCCGGGTTGTCGCCTGGGCCGAAGCACACAAGATCACCATCGCCCAACGCTTGGCTGCGCTGGCCGCCGAGTCGCCGGCGGTGTCGCCCGAACATGTCCTCGCCAACGCCACTCGCGTCTCGCTCGGTGAAGCCCTGCAACCGTTCAAACGCGGCGCAGCGATCGACGCCCTCCCCCAATTCGGTGACGCCCTCGCCGACGGTGCCATCTCTGTCGCCCATGTCGACGTCCTCGCCGGCCCCGTCAAAAAACTTGGTGGTGACGACCGGCAACGCTTCTTGGCCCGCGGTGACTTTCTCACTGGGGTCGCCCAACGCTCAACACCTGGCGAGTTCGCTCGCAGCGTGCACGCCGAGGTGTTGCGCTCCCAACGCGGTGACGGGTTGGAGCGGTTGCGACGCCAGAAACAGAACACGTTTTTGAAGACGTGGACCGATCAGACCAGCGGGATGTTTTGTATCCGCGGTGAGTTCGATCCCGAAACTGGGGCGACGTTGCACAACCGGTTGACCCGCACCATCGAGAAACTGTTCCACGACTCCACTCCCGACACCGCCCCTTCTGATCCGATCGACAAACAACACCATCCTCGGGCCCTGGCCCTGGTTGCTCTCACCGATGGCACCGGGGCCGCACCTGGTGGTATCGACATGTCGATCCTGATCGACTCGACCACACTGTTCGATGGCCCCCACGACGCCACGATCATCGATTGTGGGCTACCAATCGACCTGCCCATCGAAACGATCCGGCGGATGGCCTGCTGCGCCGAGATCACTCCGATCATCGTCGGCGCCGACGGGGTCAGTTTGCATCTCGGGGCGACCACCCGCCTGGCCAATCGCGCTCAACGGCGGGCGTTACGGGCCATGTACCGCACCTGTGCCGTGCCCGGCTGCTGCGTCGCCTGGGACAAACTCGTCGTCCACCACGTCAAATGGTTCCGGCATTGCGGCCCGACCGACATCGAAAACCTTTTGCCGATATGTATCCGCCATCACCACTACGCCCACGAAGGCCAATGGCAACTCCAACTCGCACCCGACCATGCGCGCGCCGGCTTCGGTGGCGTAGGGGTTGGCGCTGCTGACCACGCCGCGCCGGAACGCCGGGCCCGACCAGGTTTGCGGCCCGATGCCGGTGGCCTCGACGTTCGGCGCCACGCCGCGCCGCGCCGGCTGGCGGGTTTCGGCCAGTGCGGCGTGGGCGCAGGCCAGCGCCGCAGCGACCGCGACGAGGCTGCGGCCGGTGGTGGACCAAGGGTGGCTGGATGCGGGCATGTCGGTGCTCCTAATGGGTTGGATCGGCTGCGGCAACGGTCGGTGATGCCAGCCATTGTCCGACTGCGGCAGCGCTGACCCAACACGTGAATACGCAGCTTGACAGCCGATGCACCCCGCCGTCAATGCGGGTGGATGCGGGCATCGAAAGCGGCG
>JANNHY010000235.1:0-8109 GCA_031404635.1 Ilumatobacteraceae bacterium | reverse complement strand
CCGCGCCTGTAACGCCTTCCTGGCCGCCGGCGAGACCTTCCCGGCTGACCAATGGGATCGAGAAACGCCTTGACCGTCTGGATGTCGCTGGCGCCGAGGGCGACGTGGGCGACGTAGACATCGCCGAACGACATCGCTTCGAGACCGAGGTCCTTCTTGGCGATCCCCTTTCCACCGGCCGCGAACTTGGCGACCGCACCTCGCGGCGTCGCCTTCGATGCCTGACCTCCGGTGTTCGAGTAGACCTCGGTGTCGAGCACGAGGACGTTGACGTTGCGGCCGCTGCCGAGCACGTGGTCGAGTCCGCCGGCCCCGATGTCATATGCCCAGCCGTCACCACCGACGATCCACACCGTCTTGCGGACCAGGGTGCCGATCACCTCCAGCAACCGCACGGCATCGGTGAGGTCGCTCGACGTCAGCGCGGCGCGCAGCTGCTCGACGCGTGCTCGCTGTTCGCGAATCGGGATGTCGCCGGCGTCGTCGACACCTGCGGCGATCGCTGCGGCAAGGGCAGGGTCGACGAGCGGTGGGTCAGCGGAGGCCAGCTTGTCGAGCAGGCCGAGCGCGGCATGCTGCTGGGCTTCGAGGCCGAGCCTGATGCCGAGACCGAACTCGGCGTTGTCCTCGAACAGGCTGTTGCTCCAGGCCGGGCCGCGGCCCTCGTCGTTGGTGCAGTAGGGGGTGGTTGGAAGGTTGCCGCCGTAGATGCTGCTGCATCCGGTGGCGTTGGCGATCAGGAGGTGATCACCGAACAGTTGGGTCAGCAACTTGAGGTACGGCGTCTCGCCGCATCCCGAGCAGGCGCCACTGAACTCGAACAATGGTTGGCGAAGCTGGCTGGTCTTGACTGACGCCGGATCCCACTGGGCAGGGTCGGTCTCGTGCAGCCGCAAAAAGGCATCCCAGGCCACACGCTCGACATCGAGGTGTTCCTCGATCGGACGGAGGTTGATGCTTTTGCGCTTGACTTCGCTCTTGTCGTGGGCAGGGCAGGCGATCACGCACAAACCGCAGCCGGTGCAGTCGTCCGGCGCGACCTGCACCGTCAGCGACATCCCGGGCACGTCGCGACTGCGGAACGACTTGGTCTTCAACACGTCGGCACCGGCCACTGCAAGCTCGCCCGGTTCGTACACCTTCAGCCGGATGGCCGCGTGTGGACATACGATCGCGCACTTGCCGCAGTCGATGCACAGGTCCGCTTCCCAGATGGGGATCTCGGTGGCGACGGTGCGCTTCTCGACGCGCGAAGTGCCGGTTTCGAACGTGCCGTCGGGTGGCAGGGCGCTGACCGGCAGCAGGTCGCCCTCGCCGGCGAGCATGCGCGCCGTCACCCGGGCGACGAAGTCGGTGACGCCTCCGGCGACCGTGGGACGTCGATACTTCGTCGCGGTCACCGTCGACCCCAGCGGCACGGGGAACAGTTGGGCGAGCGCGTGGTCGACGGCGGCGATGTTGCGCTGCACGACGACGTCGCCGCGTTTGCCGTAGCTGGTCGCGATCGCCTCCTTCAGCCTGGCGATCGCTTCCTCGGTGGGCAACACATCGGCGAGGGCGAAGAAGCAGGTCTGCATCACGGTGTTCACCCGTCCGGCAAGCCCGGCGGCTTCGGCGACAGCCGCGGCGTCGATCGCGTGAAGGTGCAGCCCGCGGTCCAGCACCGTCTGCTGCACCTCGACCGGGAGGCGGTCCCAGATCTGGTCGGCGGGATACGGGCTGTTGATCAGCACCGTCGCTCCAGGCGCGGCGACGCTGAGCACCTCGATCCGCTCGAGGAAACTCCACTGGTGCACGCCGACGAACGTCGCCTGGTCGATCAAGTAGGTGCTGTCGATCGGCCGGGGGTCGAAGCGAAGGTGACTGACCGTCATCGACCCCGACTTCTTCGAGTCGTACACGAAGTAGGCCTGCACGACGAGGTCGGTGTTCTTGCCGACGATCTTCGCCGTGTTCTTGTTGGCGCCGACAGTGCCGTCGGCGCCGAGCCCGTAGAAGACAGCCCGCACTCGAGCGCGATCAGTGGTGAACGACGGATCGTAGGTGAGGCTGGTGTGGGTGACGTCGTCGATGATCCCGACGGTGAACCCGTTGCGCGGTTCGGCCAGCGCGGCCTCGTCGAACACCGCCTTGACCATCGCCGGGGTGAACTCCTTGCTGCTGAGCCCGTAGCGGCCGCCGATCACGCGTGGCATGCGGCCGTCGACCCAGTTCTCCGTCGAGCTGTGCCACAGCGCCGACAGCACGTCGAGGTGCAACGGCTCGAATGGCGCGCCCGGCTCCTTGGTGCGGTCGAGCACCACAACGGTGCGCGTGCTCGGCGGGAGGGCCGCCAGCAGTGCCTCGGTGGGGAAGGGGCGGAACAAGCGCACGACCGCGACACCGACCCGCTCGCCGGTGCTGCACAGCTCGTCGACCGTCTCCTTCGCCGCTCCGGCGCCCGACCCCATCAGCACGATCACCCGGTCTGCATCGGGCGCGCCGTGATAGTCGACGAGGTGGTAGTGGCGGCCGGTCAGTTCAGCGAGCTGATCCATCCTCGACTGCACCGCGCTGGGCACCCGGGCGTGGAAGGGGTTGCAGGCCTCGCGGGCCTGGAAGAACACGTCAGGGTTCTGGGCACTGCCGCGCAGCACGGGCCGGTCGGGATCGAGACCCCGGGCGCGGTGCGCGGCCACGGCTGCTGGGTCGATCATCGCCGCAAGGTCGGCGGCGGTGGGGATCTCGATCGTGCCGACTTCGTGACTCGTGCGGAAGCCGTCGAAGAAGTGGAGGAACGGGATACGCGTGTCGAGCGTCGCGGCGTGCGCCACGGCGGCGAAGTCGGCGGTCTCCTGAACGCTGCTGGCGCACAGCATCGCGAATCCGGTCGTGCGAGCTGCCATCACATCGCTGTGATCGCCGAAGATGCTGAGGGCGTGCGTCGCGATCGTGCGCGCCGCGACGTGGATGACGGTCGGGGTCAGCTCGCCGGCGATCTTGAACATGTTCGGCAGCATCAGCAGCAAGCCCTGACTGGCGGTGAACGTTGTACCGAGCGCACCGCGTGTGACCGCGCCATGCAGCGTGCCCGCAGCACCCGCTTCGCTTTGCATCTCGATCACCTCGGGGACCGCGCCCCACAGGTTCTTACGCCCCTTCGCGCTCCAGTCGTCGGCGAACTCGCCCATCGGCGATGCCGGCGTGATCGGGTAGATCGCGATCACCTCGGAGGCGAGGTGGGCGATGCGTGCCGCCGCCTCGTTGCCGTCGACCACCTCGCGTGCGCCTCTGGGGGGATGTTGGTGTGGCGACCCTTCGGTCGCCGTGCTCGTTGTCGTCATGACGCCTCTGCTCGTTCAAGTGCCCGGCTGTCGACACCCTTACCCAGCGGCGTTGCGGACACAACTATCGGTGAGCAGGCTATGACCCGCCCGAGTCAGTCGCCAGGGGCTTTCGGCCCTGATCGTTCGACGACGACTTGAGTGTGCGTGTGCTGGAAACCAAGCCGAACCGAGATTCCGCGCCGAGGGCGCGTACAACGACCCGTCCTCCACGCCTTGGGCGCGATTCCGGTACTCCGGGTGCTCACAGCGCGCCCGCGCAGGTGGTATGGGCGTGAAATCGGCACTACTGGTACCGGAATCGCGCCCATGCGGGCTCGGCGCCGGGTGGGCGTCTCCTAGCTCGAGGATCGGGTCAGCGTGATGACATCGGTGGTGTTGCGACAGGTGCCGATGTTGACGCAGCCGCTGGCGGTCCCCGTCAGCGTCAGCGGGTCCGGATCAGCTCCGGTGATCGTGTAGGTACCCGATCCGCTCATGGTGACGCCACTGCCTGCACCGGCATAGCTGAACGCACCCGCCGTCGGGCTGGTTGGCGTGTACGAATAGACCACGGTGAACCCTTGCCCGACGCCGTTCAGCGTGAACGGTGCGGCGAGGTCGGCAATCGTTCCGGAGTAGATCACTTCGCTGCCCCCGCTCGCCGTGTACGACGTCCGTTTGGTGTCGAAGTCGATCGATGCCTTGGCAACGCCTCGCTTCGAGCGGGCTTCCAGAGACACCGTGCCGGTCTTGTCGACCTCGTCGGGGGCCAAGTAGGTGAACGTCGCGTCTGCGGGCACCTTCGTCGACACCGGCTCTACACTGGCGCCGCCGGCTGTCAAGGCTGCGGTGACCGAGCCGCCGACCGGGCCGCCGTCGATCTTGCTGCGCGGCGCCGCCGTGATGTCGGAGGTTGACCCGGGCTTCAAACCCTTCGGTCCCGGGCTGGCCGTCGGCACCAACTTCACGCAGCGCCCCGACAACCAGGCCTTCTCCGCCGCCTTGATGTAGCCGTCCGCGAGCATCAGTCCGAACAGTGTAGACATGGATGCGGCCAACGAGAAGAAATCCCCCGTCACCGTTCCACCGCTTCGATTGACGACAAACGTGTCCGCACCGGATGGCCCCGACATGGTGAAGTCGACGAACTGTCCCTTGCCGCCACCGAAGTCGGACCATTGGGTGTGGTTCTCGATGTTGATGTCGGCGATCTTGGCGTCATCATCGGTGTGACCAGTAATGTTCAGCTCGATCGTCGCGTTCTGACCTGCGCCCCCCTTGCTGGTCTTGACGTCGATCGTCAGCTGGATATCGAACGAACCGTCGGCCTTCGGACACGGGTGGACGACAGCTGACGCCTTGAATGCGACGTCGACGCCATCCTGCGTCCCGTTGAACTCCATCTCGATCGACGACTGCTCCAACGCGCCGGTGATGATCAAGCCGTCCCCGCTGTTCTCGGAATAGGCGTCGGGGCTCAGGCCGTTCGCAGTCGAAACGATCGTATCCGCGGTCGAATAGAGTCCGATAGCACCCATTGCCAAGCCGACCATGCCAACAGTCCCCGCCGAGGGTGCGGCCGCCGAGCGTCGCAACCCGGCAGGCGGTGACGCCGGTTCCAGAGGAGCAGACGCGTCGACCGCCGCGACCTGGCTCCCGATCTGCGCCCACGCGCCCTGCAACGCCGCCTCGGTCGCCGCCGGGCCGCCGATGGCTGCTTCCAGCCCTGAGACCGACGCCGCCTCCAGCTCGACCCGCAACGACAGATCGGCGAGCACTGCAAGCTGCTGATCCTCTGGAAGCGCCACGAACGCTTCCACGACCAGGGTCCGCAACTCTTCGTCCACCGTGCCCGCATCGTCGACGAGGGCGGTGATCACCTCGTCACTCAGCCGCCCGGACACGAACACGGTCGGCGATTCACTGGCTGCCTCACTCGACACCGGCGCAGACGACACGGCAGGCGTCGCCACGCTGGACTGTGATTCGGTCCCAGAGTTGTCTGTCCCGCCGCACGAACCGAGCAGCATCGCCGCCACCACGACAAAACTGACAACACCATGGATCTGTCGACGGTTGTTCACGTATAGGTCACCCTTCTAGCTGGAAACGCCTCGCCTCAGGGAAACCACACCTCGCCCGCGGCTGACCTACTCGGGAACGCTATCGGCGGTGGCGGGCTAGGAGGCGGTCCATCCGGCGAAGGCGTCGATCATCGCGTGCACGTCGCCGAGCGGATACAGGATCGGGCACGTGCACCCGTTGCGGATGTAATGCGACACCCGGTCGCGGGCCTCGGCCGGCGTGCCGGAAGCGGTGAGCATCTGCACGATCTCGTCGGGCACCAGCTTCGACGCCGCGACCACCTGCTCGTGTGTGGCCGGCCAGGTCAACACCTCACCGACCTGGTCGAGCAGGCTCTGCGGCACGCCCGACGCCTTCATGATGTGCGGCTGCTGGCCGAGGTACTGGGTGACCATCAACCGGGCCATGTCGAGCGCCGTCGCTCGATCCTCGTGCACCGAGCAGACGACAAGCTGCGGGCGGCCGATGTCGGCCAGCGCGCGACCGGATCGGCCGAGACCGACCTGCAGCGCCGCGATGGCGCGCTGGTTGTACTCGGGTGACACGAGGTAGTTCAGCACCACACCGTCGGCGATCTCACCGGCGAGCTCCATCATCTTCATGCCCGTGGCACCGATGTAGATCGGCACGTCCTTCGAGCGACGCTCCTGGTACACGTAGTCGAGCTCGACGCCGTCGAGGTGCACGTACTCGCCCTCGAAGGTGACCGTCTCGTTGTGCAAGAGGGCGCGCACGACGGTGACGACCTCGCGCATCACCTGCAGCGGATGTTCACGGTGAATCCCAACCTTGCTGGCCAGCGGGTCCCACCAGGCGCCGATACCGAGAATCACCCGGCCTGGGGCGAGGTCGTCGAGCGTCGAGAACGTCGATGCCAGGCGGGCCGGGTTGCGGGTCCAGCAATCGACCACACCCGAGCCGATCTTGATCGTGTCGGTCACGGCGGCGAACGCCGCCATCGGCACGACGGCATCGCGCACCAGCCGGCTGTCGGCCTGCCACACCGCATCGAAGCCCTTGGCCTCGGCGTACTTGGCGAACTCCATCGCCTCGCGGATCGGATGGGCATCTTGCAGATAGATGGCGGCGGGGGTTGTCACTGGTTCTCCTCAGAGTTTGGCAAAAAGGCGAGCAGCTTGCTCGGCGGCCTTGGCGCGCACTTCGTTGATGTCAACACGAGTCGGCAGGGTGTCGCGCACGACGACCTCGCCCGAACCGAGGGTGACGTTCACGGCCCGCACCCCGGGCGTGAACGCGGTGTGCCAGGCGCTGTCGGCGTGGTCGTAGTTGAACTCGACCCGGTCGTCACGGCACTCGGGAAAGAAGCGGTACCCCTCCTCCAGCCACGACCACACCACGTCGGGGCCGGCCGTCACATCGTGCTCGCGGAGGCGAAAATAAGCGAGACGTGCCTCTTCGAGCATGTCGGCGCCGATGCCGTCGGTGCCCAGCACGACGCGATTCGGTCGGGTTGACGGGGCCCCGTAGCCCACGGCGTTGTTCATGTTCGATCGCGGATTGTGGGCGATCGTTCCACGCAGCGGCCGGTCGAGGTGCACGCAGTGAACGAGCAACCAATGGTCGGTAGCCAAATCTTCGAGCCGGGCGCCGGCGTCGCGATCGGCCGTCCCCTCGGCGACGTGGATGTGCACGCCGACGCCGAGGTCGGCGGCCAACTCCGCTGCAGCCGCCAGCGTCTCGTCGCGACAGGTGAACGCGGCGTGCACACCGACCATTCCACGGCCGCCGGAGCGCAGGTAGCGCTCGTTCTCGGCGAGGCCGCGCAGAGCCTCCGCCGAACCGTGACGGCCGGTGACACCGTAGGCGCAATTGACCCGCACCCCCACCTCGGCGCAGGCCTCGGCGATGATCGACAGGCTGCCGTCGATCGCCGACGGGCTCTCGTGATGGTCGATGATGCCGGTGGTGCCGCACAGCAACGCTTCGGTCGCACCGAGCATCGCCGACCAGCGAATCATGTCCTCATCGAGGGCCACGTCGAGCCGCCACCAGATCTGCTCGAGGATCTCGAGGAAGCTGGCCGGCCGGCGTGGCGGCGACGGCATGCCGCGGGCCAGGGCCGAGTACAGGTGATGATGCCCGCACACCAGTCCCGGGGTGATCGCACCCATCAGCCCGGCTCGCTCGCGCCGCGTTGGCTGGTGATCCGCCCGTACACCTCGGGCCGTCGATAGCGGTCGAAGTCGAACAGGGTGCCTTTGTAGCGATGGCACCAATCGAGATCGCAGCGAGCAACCACCAACTCGTCGTCGGTGGTGAGGGACTGGGCCACGATCTGCCCGCTCGGGGCGACGATCATCGACTGCGCCAACGAGTCGACGCCCTCCTCGACGCCACCCTTGGCGACCCCGACCACCCAGGTGCCGTTCTGGTAGGCCCCGCTCTGCATGACGAGCGCGTTGTGGAAACCCTGCAGGATGTCTTGACTTGGATCGGGCGCATAGTGGATCGGTGTGTTGTACCCGCACAGGATCATCTCCACACCATGCAGACCCATGACCCGATAACTCTCCGGCCAGCGGCGGTCGTTGCAGATCATCATCCCCATCACGCCGCCGAAGGCCCGCCACACCCCGAAACCATCGGGAGAGGGTTCGAAGTAATACCGCTCGGCGTGCTGGAACGGGCGATCGGGTTCGTTGTGCTCGTGCCCGGGGATGTGGGTCTTGGTGTACGTGGCGACGATCGAGCCGTCGCG
>JANNHY010000234.1:0-1634 GCA_031404635.1 Ilumatobacteraceae bacterium | reverse complement strand
AGAAGACCAGCACCGCTCGATTGAGTCGTACCATGTCGTCGTCACCGAGTCGTCCGATCTGCTCCTTGAGTCTCGATCGCGGCACGGTCGTGATCTTGTCGATCATGAGGCTGCTCGGATCACGCAATCCATTGGACTGGTCGGGCCTAATCGACAGGCGAATCAACGGCGCTTCGGTCGGGTCGGTGGTCAGCGCACAGATCGTGACCGAGTCCGTGCCGTCGAAACGGTCATCCTGCACGATCACCACCGGGCGAGGTTTGCCTACGTAACCACTGCCGGCGGCGGCGGTCCAGACCTCGCCTCGCTTCACTCGTCGCCCAGGCTGACGGCGTCGATGAAGTCCTGATCGTCGGCCGCGTGCTCGCTTGAGGCCACGGCAACAGACTGAACATGGGCCTGCGCGAAGAACTCGGGCGAGCGGACGTCAGGGACCCAGATCTGGACCGGGCGAAGCCCTTGGGCTCGCAGACGGGCCCGGTGGTCGCGGACTCGGCCGGCGACAGGAGATACGGCGCGTCGTACCATCTTCCAATGTTACATGTAACGCTCCCGTCTATCAACAAACCTGCGGCGCACGAGCGTGCTTCGGCGAGGGCGTCGTCGGCCACCAGGTTTGTTCCCACTTTGCCGCTCAGCAATTGCGGTCTCGGCGGGTCTTGACCTTGTACTCGATCTCGACTGGCTGCTCGCTCAGCACTTCTTCGACGACCCGCTCGGGTGTGGGGCCCACCCTCACCTGTCCGCGGGCCCGCGTGAGAATCCTGGTCGACGCCAACATGTCGGTTCATCCGGCGAGGGTTTCGGGTGGGCCGGTGGTCATGGTGGTCGCGTCGGGGAGGGTGATGGTCAGGGTGCGGTCGGGAGCGAGGTGGAATTGCCATCCGCCTTCGTGGGCGTAGTGGTGATGGCGGATACATATCGGCAAAAGGTTGTCGATGTCGGTCGGGCCGCCGTGTCGGAACCAGTTGATGTGGTGGACGACCAGTTTGTCCCAGGTGACGCAGCACCCGGGCAAGGCGCAGGTGCGGTACATCGCCCGTAACGCCCGCCGTTGGGCCCGGTTGGCGAGGCGTGTCGTCGTTCCGAGGTACAACCTGACGCCGTCGGCGCCGACGATGATCGGGGTGATCTCGGCGCAGCAGGCCATCCGCCGGATCGTCTCGATGGGCAGGTCGATCGGTAGCCCGCAATCGACGACGGTGCCGTCGTGGGGGCCATCGACGAGTGTGGTCGAGTCGATCAGGATCGACATGTCGACACCACCAGGCGCGGCACCGGTGCCGTCGGTGAGAGCGACCAGTGCGAGGGCCCGAAGATGGTGTTGTTTCTCGATCGGATCCGATGGGGCGGTGTCGGGGGTCGAGTCATGGAACAATTTCTCGATGGTGCGCGTCAACCGGTTGTGCAACGTCGCACCGCTTTCGGGGTCGAACTCGCCGCGTACACAAAACATCCCGCTGACCTGATCGGTCCAAGTCTTCAAATGGGTGTTCTGTTTCTGGCGTCGCAACCGCTCCAACCCGTCACCGCGCTGCGAGTGATCAATCGCGGCTTCGGCGGCTCGCAGTTGAGCGACTGCATCCACTTCGCGGACCGCGTGGTGATCCCCTACGCGCCAAAGACGATTTACC
>JANNHY010000233.1:0-7271 GCA_031404635.1 Ilumatobacteraceae bacterium | reverse complement strand
GATGAAGCGCCTTCTGATAGCAGCACAGGTCGAGCTCACCTCGCCAGATCGCGGTACGACCAACGCCAGCCCCACCCTCACAAATGAGTACATCCCCCTCAGCGAGCCTGTACTTCTCTCGCTCCAGGGCTGAGAAGTCCATCGACGCAACCCCGGTCACGTCTACGTTGCCCCACCGGACGTTTCGATTCCGCAAGTATGGAGTCGAGCCCTCGCCGGTCTTCGACTTGGAGGAGAGCATCTTTCCAAGCTGAGTGTCGGCGACAGACCTCAACGGTTTGTGGGGCCAGTCTGCCCCGAAAGCCGTCGCGCGCAGTGATACAAGCAGCCGATCTGTTCGAACCACGGTCGCTTTCAGAATCCTCTCGGCGGCATTGATGCGCGAGAAGTGTTCCTCGATGGCGGCGACGATTCGTCGTTGTTCGGGGAGCGGGGGGATCGGGATGGCGAATGCAGCGAGCCCCTGCTTTCCAAGATGCCGGATGTTGACGCCGCGAGCCGCATCTCCGAATCTGCCCGAGAGCGCCGACGCGTAGAAATACCAGAACAGAAAGTCACGGTCGGGACCAAGCGATCGGACTCGCAGCAAGGTGTTCTGGAAGCACGCGCCGGGAATCTCGTTACGCCAGATTCCCGGTTTGCCAACCTCGCTCGGACTCCCCGACGCTTCGTTCAGAAGGATGTCGCCCTCGTGAAGTTCGTAGGTGGCGGCGTCCGACGGGTCGAAGTTCATCTCGTTGACGTCGGAGACATCGATGCCCCACCAGGTGAGGTTTGCCGACCGAAGGTACGGCCGCATGTACGGCCCGTTGTGGTGTTGCGGTGATCGCTGCCGGCCAAGCTGGATCGATGCAACGGCACCAGTGGTCGACCAGGCCCAGCCTTCTGGCAGATCCGTCATGCAGCCAAGGCCTCCGTCAACTCATCGAGCAGGCCATCCAGATCCGGGCCGAACAACTGCCGGGCTTTGAAGAGGCCACCGTGTTGGCTGAAGGGTGGGTCTTGCAACTCGTTCAAATCGATCGAGAGGCTGGCGGCGACGTGGTTGCGGATCAGCTCGAGCCAGTCTCGTTGTTCGGCGGTGAACGTGCGGCCCATCTGGTTCTGCCGAATCATCCAGGCTTCGAATCGTTCGGCGACTTGGTCGGGGTATGGGGTCAGCTCGTCGTCGAGGCCGAGGGTGAATCGCACGAGCGACACCAGGTTTGTCAGCACTGTGCCGGCGGAGCCTCGCACCTTGGAATCGTCGAGTATCTCGTAGGCGGTCCACAGGCGTTCGGCGGTCCAACGGTGTGGTGGCTTCGAGATCGCCGCGGCCAGCTCACGGATCTCGGTGTAGCCGGGGCGGTGGGCGTAGGGCTTCGAGTAATAGATCTGCAGGGCGGTGATCTGATCCTGGTTGTCGTCGAGGAATTGGTGGAACGACGCAATGGTCTGCTTCGCCCGCGACTCGGCGTCGACCACGAAATCGGCGCGGGTGATGACGTCCTGGCTGATCTCGTCGATGATCTGCTCGAAGCTGCGCTGGACGTTCTCCAACTCATCGCAGAACGACGGGTTCGACGCAATCGGCAACAGCGCCTTCTCGAACATGTCCCGCGTGGCCTTCGCCAGAAGCTCGGCCGACGGGTCGATGGTTCCGCTTGCCTGCTGCGCTGCCGCGAGATGGCGGTCGGGGTCGACGGCATCGACGAGTTGGTGGGCGAGGTCGTTGAGCGAGATGCCTGCAGCGTGTTCGAGTCGCTGGCGATCGTGATCGGTGATGCGGCTGTTGATGCGTGAGATGCGTGAGGCCAAGGACGACACCAGATCCTCGCTCACATGGCCGAGACGCGCCTGGTGCAGCAGCTTGCCCAGCGCCACACCACGCAGACGTTCGAGCGGTGCCGACTCGAGCAATGTCGTCTCGGTCACGCCGACCGCATCGATAAGCACGAACCGTTCCTTCGGTCCAGCGTCGGGGGTGACGGCACGCAATGCGTCGTCATCGATTCGTCGAACACCACGGCCCTTCATCTGCTCGAAGTAGGTGCGGGACCGGACCATCCGCATGAACAAGACAGCCTCGATCGGCTTCACATCGGTACCGGTCGCGATCATGTCAACGGTCACCGCTATCCGCGGGAAGTAGCTCGTACGGAAAGCCTGCAGGAGCTTCTCGGGCGTCGAATTCGAACCTGCCGACGACTTGTAGGTGATTTTGGCGATCACCTCGTTGCCCTGGCCGAACTCTTCACGCACGATGCGCACGATGTCCTCGGCGTGCGAGTCGTCGCGGGCAAAGATCAACGTCTTCGGAATGTTCTCCAGCAGCCCGGTCGCCGTTCGATCCCGGTCGGGGAACATGGCCGGCAGGTTGTCGCGGAAGGCTCGGACGATCGTGCGAATCTGATCCTTGGCGACCACCCTCTGATTCAGCTCGTTGGCGAGGTAAGTGATGTCGACGTCGACCAGCTCCAGCCGTTCAGCCCGAGTTTCCCGATTGCGGAACGACGTCACGTAGCCCTGACCGCCTTCGATCGTCGACCCCTGCTCGGTGATCGCCGTCGACAGGCGGAACACGTCGAAGTCGACGTTGACGCCATCGGCCACAGCTTGAGGGAAGCCGTACTCCATCACCAGGTTCTGGTTGAAGAAGCCGAACGTCTGCTTGCCGGGCGTGGCGGTGAGACCGATCAGGAAGGCGTCGAAGTATTCGAGCACCTGACGCCACACGCCATAGATCGAGCGGTGGCATTCGTCAACGATGATCACGTCGAATGCCTCGATCGGCAACGCAGGGTTGTAGTCGACCTCGACCGTTCGCTCAGGGGCCATGTCAAAGCCCGAGCGCTCGTCGAGTTCAGGGTCGAGCATGTCATCACCGCGCAGGATCGAATAGACCCGCTGGATCGTGCCGATACACACCTTGGCAACCGGGTCGATCCGATTCGAGGTGAGCTGCTGAACGTTGTACAACTCGGTGAACTTGCGGCCCGTGCCGGGAACATCGAAGCCCTGGAACTCCTTGAGTGCTTGCGTGCCGAGGTTGGCGCGGTCGACAAGGAAGAGGATTCGCTTCGCCTGCCCCTCGGTGATCAGCCGCTCGGCGATATTGGCGGCAGCGAAGGTCTTGCCCGACCCTGTCGCCATCTGAATGAGCGCACGAGGCTTGTTGGCCTGCAACGACGCCTCGAGATTGCGGATCGCAGTCGACTGCGCTGCCCACAGCCACGGCGTCTCGTCTTCGAGTGGGGCAATGTCGTGCAAACGCGTGCGCAGTGAACCACCAATTCCGTCGTGGTCGTTCTCGATCATGTCGCCCAGCGTCTTCGGCGTGTGGAACCAGTACACCCGGCGAGAAGTCGGCTGCGGATCGAACCAGCAGGTGAAGAACGTCTCGGAACCCGTCGACTCGTAGCCGAACGGCAGCCGGCCATCGACCAGATACGCAGGAAGTTCGTCGGCCACATTCGCTTGATACTTCGCCGTCTGCCACTCGACACCGGCAAGCGTCGTCCCCTTCTTCTTCGCCTCGATCACGCCAACCGCTTGACGATCCACGAACAGTACGTAGTCGGCGGGGCCCGCTGTCGTGGTGACCTCACGGACCGCAACACCCGTCGCGGCATACAAGTTCACCGCCTTGTAGTCCTGAACCACCCATCCTGCTCGCTCGAGCATCGCGTCGATGCGAACCCGCGCTTGATCCTCAGGCTGCACGTAGCTCATCGGATCACCGACTGACATCGGGTCAACGATAGGCGACCCCCTGTCCAAATGGGCCAGGGGCTCCAAGGCCGTGCGCTTCGGTGAATTCGCATTCAAGATGTGGTCATCAGCGTGCATCTGTGTGCCGATAACTGGGCATGACGGATCTCATGACCACTCGGTGGACCAGGTATGGCAAAGACCGGTTGTATGTGAAGACTCGAGATGGGATCGATGTCGGGCACATCGATCTGCTAACCGGGGCAGTCGAGGTTACGGTGGCCGAGTTCGAGCACGATGTCCGTGCGCTCGCGTCGCAACAGCATTCGACGCCGTCGCCGGTGCTGACCCCATCGCCGCGACCGACAGCGCCGGACCCGCCCGCGTCCCCCACCCCAACCCGCGTCGGACAGGATCTGGCCGCCAACGTTGCCGGTGCTGCCGCCTGGGCCAAGCGTGAGGAGGTCAACGGACGTGCACCGCGGTGGAACCTCGTGGCTCGACTGCTCGGGATAAAGACCGAGGAACGCGCTTGGCGAGTCGGCGCGAAGGGCGAAGAGAAAGTCGGCCGCAAACTGGCCTCGCTTCCCAATGCATGGCACGTGCTCAATGCCGTCCCTATCGGCGACCGCGGCAGCGACATCGACCACATGGTGATCGGACCCAGCGGAGTGTTCACCCTTAATACGAAGCATCACCCCGACGGCAGGGTGTGGCTGAGCGAGCGAGCGCTGCTGGTCAACGGCCATCGGACGGACTACCTGCGCAATTCCCGCTTCGAGGCAGAGCGAGTAAGCAAGCTCCTCACTGCTTCCTGCGCCACGGCCGTGGAGGCACAAGCCGTAATCGTCTTCGTCGACCTGGCCAAGTTCACGACCAAGGGCAGTCCCTCAGACGTCTACGTCACCACTTGCCCACGGCTTCGCAACCTTCTCATGCAGCGGCCACAGCGGCTGACGCAATCGCAGGTGGACCACATCTACGCCGTTGCTCGCAGCAGCCTCACCTGGCAGCCAGCCTGACAGCGTCTGGCGTCGAGGCCTTGACCAGCGCGCACTCCCCAGGGAGTGCCCGGGGTGTCCGCGGCGCTTTGGTCGCACTCCCTGGGGAGTGCCTCGGAACTGTGTAAGACCCCTTGCGTACCATCGCTGCATGGACACAATCGTTGAATCCGTTCGCCCGTTGGAGCAGCTTGAAGCGGTGATTTGCCAGGGTGCGGCGAACCTCACTGCTGCCGAACACGACTGGCTGCTGGCTGTCGCCGAGTTCGATCGGCGAGAGGGCTGGAAGTTGTGGGAGTGCCAATCGTGTGCGGCGTGGTTGTCGTGGCAGGCCGGTCTCGACATTCGCGCGGCCCGCGAGAAAGTGCGCGTGGCGCGGGCGTTGGAACAGTTCCCTGCCATCGCCGCGGCGATGTCCACTGGCCAGGTGTCGTACTCGAAGGTGCGGGCGATCACCCGCATCGCCACCTCGGCTTGCGAACAGGCGCTGGTCGACATGGCTCTGGCCGGCACGACAAACCACGTCGAACGCATCGTCAGCGCCTACCGCCGCGCCGAACCCATCGCGGCCGAGCGCGAACAGGCGCAGTTCGAACGACGCGGCCTGCACCACCGCATCGACGACGATGGTTCGGTTGTCATCACCGTGCACCTCCCCGCCGAGGCCGGCACGACTGTGCTGGCGGCCATCGAGCAGTTCGTCGCACCGTCGGTTCCCGAGCCCGACGGCACTCGCATTCCGTTGTCGGCGCGCCGCGCCGACGCCCTGGTCGATCTCGCTGTCGCCGGCCACACAGCAGCTGCGGCCGACGGGTCGTCGCCGCGCTATCTGGTGACGCTGCATGTCGCCGAGTCGGCGCTCCAGGGTGGCGACGGGTGCTGCGAGATCGACGGCCACGGCGACAGCCTCGACCAGCCGATGGGCATCTCCGTCGCCACGGCACTGCGGCTGACCTGCGACGCCGACATCGAGACCGTCGTGAGCGACGACGGCAACATCAAACAGCTCAGCCGTCGTCAACGGTTGGTGCGTGGCGTGCTGCGACGCCAGGTCGAAGAACGCGACGACCACCGCTGCCAAGTGCCCGGCTGTGGCCGCCGCGGCCACGTGGAGGTGCACCACATCCGACATCGGGCCCACGGCGGCAAGAGCAAACTGCCAAACCTCACGCTGCTCTGCCGCTTTCACCACCACCGTCTACACGAAGGCGGATGGACCGCCGTACTCACCACCGACGGGCTCGAGTTCCACGACCCCCACGGCCGACGCATCTGTGCCCGACCCGTCGCCACAGCCGGCGATCGCACCGCAGTTACCGCTCACCAACGATCCGCCGCCGACGCTCGCTGCCGCTGGACCGGCGAACGCCTCGACCTCGACATGGCCCTCACCGCCCTGTTCTCGCGTACTCACCCATAGCCCGACCCTCCGCGCTGGCCATCGAATCGGCCAGAATTCGCGGGTGCCCGCTTCCCTGCACGCCCGCAACATTGCGTTGGCCCTCGGCGCCCGCCACATCCTCGTCAACGTCGAGCTGTCGCTCGACCCTGGACATCGCATCGGTCTGGTCGGGCCCAACGGCGTCGGCAAGTCCACGCTGCTGCGCGTGCTTGCCGGCATGCACAAGCCCGATGCGGGCACGGTGTCGCTGTCACCACCTGCCGCCACAGTTGGCTATCTCGATCAGGATCCGGAGCGAGCCGACGAAACCGTGGTCGACCATATCGGGCGGCGCACCGGAGTGACCGCTGTGCACGCCGAACTCGACGCGGCCACCGTTGCGCTGGCCGAAGGCTCACCCGGGGCGGACGACCGGTACAGCATCACGCTCGATCGCTGGTTGGCGCTCGGCACCGCCGACCTCGACGTGCGGATCGGAGAGATGTGGGCAGAGCTCGACCTACCGATCCGATTGCTGCAACAGCCGATGACCTCACTGTCGGGTGGTGAGGCGGCGCGGGTGAGCCTGGCTGCGCTGATGCTGTCGCGCTTCGACGTGCTGCTGCTCGACGAGCCCACCAACAATCTCGACCTCGACAGCCTCGATCGGCTGGAGCGCTTCGTCAATGGTGTGCAGGGCGCCGTGGCGTTGGTCAGCCACGACCGCGAGTTCCTGCGCCGCGTAGTGACCGATGTGGCCGAACTCGACGAATTCACACACCAGCTCAGCTTGTTCGCCGGTGGTTACGACGCCTACATGCACGAGCGCGAGGTCGCTCGTCAGCACGCATGGCAAGCCTGGGAGGAGTACGACACCAAGCGGTCGACGCTGGCTCAGCGTTCGCAGCGCGAACGTGAGTGGGCCACCCAGGGACTCTCGCGGGCGAAGAAGAAGCCCGACGACAACGACAAGAACATCAAGGCCTACAAGATCAATCAGACCGAACAACTGGCCGGGAGGGCGGCACGCACCGAGAGAGCAATGGAACGGCTCGACGTGGTCGACCAGCCACGCGAGCCGTGGGACCTACGGATGACGATTGCCTCCGCACCACGCAGCGGAAACCTGGTGGCCCGCCTCGCCGACGCCGTGGTCGACCTCGGTCGGTTCCGCCTCGGCCCGGTGACATTGGAGGTGA
>JANNHY010000232.1:0-2463 GCA_031404635.1 Ilumatobacteraceae bacterium | reverse complement strand
CAGGAATCGCTCGCAGCGCAGCAACTGTTCGACGGTCACGTACTCGTCGGGTCGATGAGCGACTGCGATGTCGCCGGGACCGCAGATCACGACCGGCACGTCGAGTGCCTCGGCGAACAACCCACCCTCGGTGCCGTAGCTGATCGACGTCGCCCGTCCGGCATCGGCGATCCGCTCGACAACGCGCAGCCACGGATCGTCATGCGGCGTGCGGAGAGCCGGGTAGCGGGTTATCTCGGTGAGTTCGACTGCCCCGCCGTGTTCGGCGAGCGCGGCGTGGTGTCGATCGACAGCCTGGTGGAAAGGTTGCAGCACCACGTCGGGATCGTGATCGACCGTGTGGCGGATTTCGAAGGTGAACGCGCATCGTTCGGCGATGACGTTGAGCGCCGTGCCACCGGTGATGGTGCCGCAGTTGAACGTCACTTCCGGCTCGACGACGCGGTGGTGATACCGCTGCAACTCGTCGAGCACAGCGAGTAGCCGGGCGGCAGCGGCGATCGCGCTGGGCTTGCTGTGCGACAAGCTGGAGTGAGCCGCCTCTGCACGGCAGACGACCTCGTAGGCCAGCTTGCCCATGTGGCTGTGGCAGGGACGCATCATCGTCGGCTCGCCGATCACGACTACGTCGGGGCGCAGATTATCGCGATCAACGATCACCTCCAGGGCGCGGCGCACGCCGATGCAGCCGATCTCCTCGTCGAACGAGAGCGCAACATGCAAAGGCGACGTCAGCTCGACCGCCCCCAGCTGTTCGGTCATCCGGATCATCGCGGCGATGAACCCCTTCATGTCGGCGGTGCCGCGACCGTACAATGCGTCGCCGATCTTGGTCACCGAGTACGGGTCGGTGGCCCATCCCGCCCCGGCGGGCACGACGTCGGTATGGCCCGACAGCATCAGCCCACCAGGTGCTTCAGGCCCGAACGAGGCCAGCAGGTTGGCCCGGCCCTCGTTGCCCTCCAGCACTGTTACACGGGCGCCATTCGATTCGACCCGGTCGGCGACCCAACGAATCAGCCCCAGGTTCGGCGTGCTGCTCTCGGTAGGAAAGGCGACCAGCTCGGACAGCAGGTGGACCAGCCCGGCGGCCTCTTCGGTGGCTGCGGCTGATGGCACCGCATCACCGTATAACGTGCCGCCGTATGGCACTGGAACCAGAGCCGATGATCGTCTGCGTCGATTGCGGTGGCCGCTGCCACTTGCTGACCCAGCCGCGTGAAGACGGCGTGTGGCTGCCCGGTGACTACGTCGCCTATCGCTGCGAAGACTGCCTCGATCGCTGGGATCTGGTGTTGCCAGACGAATTCGACTACGGCGACCAGCGCTACGACTGAGTGCCCGCGACTCAATCACCCATGCGCGGCAGGATCACATTCGGCGTGGATCTCGAAATGAACTGGTCGTGACACGACGGCAACGATAGACCGCCCCGCGACGGTCAACTCTTGAACAAAAACTCCTCGGCCTCCGTGCTGAACATCAATCGCAGCTCGTCGAGCAGCACCGGATGATCCTCCAACAGCGGGTCGGCATCCACCAGTTCGAACGCCGACTCGCGTGCCAGCGCCACCAATTCGCGATCGCGCCGCAACGACGCCAACTTCAGGTCGTTGCGTCCCTTCTGCGCCGTGTTCATGATCGTTCCCTCGCCACGCAGTTCGAGATCGACCTCGGCCAACTCGAAGCCATCGGTGGAGGCGACCAACGCCTCGACACGCGGGTTACCGACAGGCAAGGTACCGGCAGGCGACCCACCCGTCACCAACCAGCAGCTCGACGAATGCAGGCCGCGACCAACCCGGCCGCGCAGTTGGTGTAGCTGAGCGATTCCGAACCGATCGGCATCGAGGATCACCATCACGGTTGCGTTGGGAACATCGACGCCGACCTCGATCACCGTCGTGGCGACCAACACATCGAGCTCTCCACGGCGGAATTGTTCCATTACAGCTTCCTTCTCCGATGAAGGAAGACGGCCATGCAACAGACCGAGGCGCAACCCTTTCAGCTCACCGGTGGCAAGGCGGTCGAAGGTCTCCTGGGCGCTGGCCACCTCGAGCTTCTCGCTCTCGTCGATCAACGGGCAGACCACATACGCCTGGCGCCCATTCGACACCTCGTCGCGCACGGTCGCCCATGCTGCCTGCTCCAGCATCGGTCCCTCTGCCCAGTGGGTGACGATCGGCATGCGCCCGGGCGGCAACTCGTCGAGCACGCTGACGTCGAGATCGCCATACACCGTCATCGCTGCGGTTCGCGGGATCGGCGTCGCGGTCATCACCAAGACGTCGGGCACAGCGTCGTCATCACCCTTCGACCGCAGCGCGGCACGCTGTTCGACTCCGAACCGGTGCTGCTCATCGACCACGACAACACCAAGGCTGTGGAACCGCACACCTTCTTGAATAAGGGCATGCGTGCCGATGGCGATGTCGACGGCCCCGTCGGCCAGACCTGCCA
>JANNHY010000231.1:0-3161 GCA_031404635.1 Ilumatobacteraceae bacterium | reverse complement strand
GTATGCCACCGCCGAAGCCTTCAAGGCGCTGAAGCGGGGCATGCACGTGTTCCTGTTCAGCGACAACGTGCCGGTGGAGCACGAGATCGAGCTCAAACAGCTCGGCGTGCGGAAGGGGCTGCTGGTCAAGGGCCCTGATTGCGGGACAGCCATTCTAGATCAGCAGGGCGTAGCGTCCGACCTTGCGTGCTCCGTGCAGCATCTCGGTGGCGCCGGTGTCAGCTGCCATAGTGCACCCGCTTGTCGAGGCCACGGAACTGCACGAAGGCCAGCACCAACAACACGAAGAACAGCAACACCGCGGCCGTCGACTTCAGCCCGATGTCGTTCTTGACCAACGAGGTCTGTCCGTAGATCAGGTAGGCCATGGTCTGGGTGGGCCGTTCGGGCTCGGGACCGCCCTGGGTCAGTAGGGCAACTTCGGCGTAGGCCTGAAAGGCGCGCGTGGTCAGCACCACCGAGGTGAACAGGATTATCGGGCCGAGCATCGGCAGGGTGACATTGGTGAACCGCATCCATCCCCCGGCGCCGTCGACATAGGCGCTTTCGTACAGCTCGCGGGGTATCCCTTGCAGCGCAGCGGTGATCACGATGAAGCTGAATCCGAGGCTGGCCCAGATACTGCTGAGGGCGACGGCCGGCAGCGCCGTGCCCGGGTCGCGCAACAGCCCAGGCTGCTTCAGCGACGGGATGATGCCGTGGAACAGATCGGGCAGCACCCCGACTTCGGGCTGCAGCAGCACGAACCAGATCAGGCTGGCCACGGCAACGCTCGTAGCAAACGTGGAGGAGAACGCCGTGCGGAAGAACCCGATGCCGCGGATCTGCTTGTCGGCGAGCACGGCGAGGCCGATGCCGAGGGCCAGGCCGATCGGCACGGTCATCAGTGCCAGCCGCGTCGTGTTGGCCAGGGCGTGCTGGAACTCGTTACTGCGGAAGACGTCGAAGTACTGACCCCACCCGCCTTCACGGCAGCGCTTACCGGTGGCATCGCAGCGCAGATGGCCGAGTTGGACGGCACGCACCAGGGGGTAGACCACGAACACCCCGAGGACCACCGCGGACGGGGCGAGCATGCCGACCGCAATCGGCAACTCGCGCCATTTCCTCTTCACGTGTCGATCCTGCGTTCGGTGACCGGGTCGAATCGATGTCGATGAGCCTCCCCCGCATCGAGGCGCAGCTGTGCGCCGATCTCGGGCGGCGGAGCATCCGCGTCCTGACGAACCACGACGCGGGTGCCGGCGGCATCGCAGATCAACAGCGTTTCGTGGCCGAGTTGCTCGACCATCCGCACCGACACCGGCAGGCCTCCGTCGGGCGAGATGCGCATGTGCTCCGGGCGCACGCCGACCAGCATGTCGCCTCGTTCGAACAGGCCGGCAGGCATCACGTTCATCGGCGGGGTACCGATGAACGTGGCAACGAACACCGTCTCCGGCCTGGCGTAGACCTGCTGCGGCGTGCCGATCTGTTGCAACTGACCGCGGTTCATCACCGCCACGCGCGTCCCCATGGTCATCGCCTCGACCTGGTCGTGGGTCACGTAGAGGATCGTTGCTGCGAGGCGACGATGCAGGTCGACCAGTTCGGCGCGAGTCTCGCCGCGCAGCTTGGCATCGAGGTTCGACAACGGTTCGTCCATGCAGAACACCGCCGGCTGACGGATGATGGCGCGGGCCAGGGCAACGCGCTGACGTTGGCCGCCACTGAGCTGGCCGGGCTTGCGGTCGAGGTACTCACCGAGGCCCAACGACTCGGCCACTATCTTGGCCTGGGCCGCGCGATCTGGTTTTGACACGCCGCGAACCTTCAGGGGGAACTCGATATTGGCCTTGACGGACTTCTGCGGGTACAGCGCGTAGTTCTGGAACACCATCGCAACATCGCGCAGCTTTGGCTCGACGTCGTTGACCCTGACGCTGCCGATGAAGACGTCGCCGCTCGACGGAGTCTCCAACCCGGCCACGATGCGCAGCAATGTGCTCTTCCCGCAACCCGATGGGCCGAGCAGGATCATGAAGTCGTGATCCTCGACCGCGATCGAGACGTCATCGACCGCCTTCACCGCTTCGGTTCCCTCTCCGAACGACTTGGTGACATGCTCGAGCCGTACCTGGGCCACGCCCGAACAGTAGCCATCACCACCCACATGGGCGCGAAAACTGGAGGAATACGCCTACCAAATCGCCCCCAAGGAAATGGCTCGGGGATGGGGACGGGCGCTGAAACGTCGGAGCGGTATCATTTCGGGCGATGAGCGACGCCGTCAACCAATCTCTCGATCTCGATGCCATCGAGCGCGATCTCGCCGATGTCGAGGTGGCGCTTGCCCGCCTCGATGCTGGTACCTACTGGATCGACGAGGTCACCGGCGAAGGTTTGCCGCAAGACGTGCTCGCAGCCAACCCGACGGGGCGCCGACTGGCGTGAGCCGGCTGGTCCGCTGGCGCCGCACGGCACGGGTGTGGCGACTCACCGCCCGCAACGGTGGCCGCTTCGCTGTGCACCGCCTGCGCCGATTCGGCAACCACGGCGTACGGCGCGACGAACTCGACCAGCAATTCGCCATTCGCACCTCGGAGGATGTCGCCCGCGAACTCGGCAACATGAAGGGGGCGATGATGAAGTTCGGGCAGCTGCTCAGCTTCATCATGGAGGGCCTCCCCGACGAGGCCCAGAAGGCGCTGGCGACATTGCAGTCCGACGCCAAGCCGATGGCGCCGGCACTCGCTGGCACGGTGGTCACAGATGAGCTCGGCCACCCACCAGAGCACATCTTCCTCGACTGGCAAATCGTGCCGGTTGCCGCAGCCAGCATCGGCCAGGTGCACCGCGCAGTCACGCGCGACGGTCGCGATGTTGCCGTCAAAGTTCAGTACCCGGGCGTCGCCGACGCCATCGAATCCGACCTCGACAACGCCGAGGCCTTCTATCGCCTCGGCACCGCCTTCGTCCTCAAGGGGCTCGACGCCAAAGGTTTGGTCGACGAGCTGCGCAACCGGATGCGCGATGAGCTCGACTACGAGTTGGAAGCAGTCAACCAAACCGAGTTCAGCAATCACTTTGCGGCGCATCCATTTATCACGATCCCCGCGGTGGACTTGGCGAATAGCACGAAACGAGTGCTGACCACCGAGTGGGCCGAGGGGATGTCATGG
>JANNHY010000230.1:0-13201 GCA_031404635.1 Ilumatobacteraceae bacterium | reverse complement strand
CCGGGCGGGCGCCGAACACTCCACACGGTTATTCCCTTGCGAACTTGTAGCCCAGACCGCGATAGGTGATGATGCGCGTCGGGCTGGTCGGCTCGGGTTCGACCTTGGCGCGCAACCGTTTGATGTGCACATCGAGGGTCTAGGTGTCGCCGACGTACTCACTGACCCACACCCGATCGATCAAGGTCTCGCGCGGGAGGACCCGACCGGCGTTGGCCATCAGCAGATGCAGAAGCTCGAACTCCTTCAAAGGCAGCGCTACGTCGTCACCGCCGATGGTGACGCGATGCTCGTCCGGATCGAGCACGACGTCGCCGACGACCAGGGAGCCGGCTGACAACTCCAAAGCGACAGCGGAATCGGTCGGGGATCGGCGCAGCACGGCGCGCATCCGAGCCACGACTTCGCGGATCCGATAGGGCTTGGTGACGTAGTCGTCGGCGCCGACCTCGAGGCCGACCACGGTGTCGATCTCGGCGCTCTTCGCGGTCAGCATGATGATCGGCACGTTGCTCTTCTTGCGCAACTGGCGGCAGACGTCGATACCACTCAACTTCGGCAGCATCACGTCGAGTAGCACGATGTCGGGCTGCACCTCGTCGAAACGTTGAACAGCCTCGAACCCGTCAGTCGCAGCGACAACACGGAAGCCCTCGCGGGACAGTCCGATGGTCAAGGCGTCGACGTAACTGGGTTCGTCCTCGACGACGAACACCACGAGTTGAGTGGTCATGATGTCTCCGCCGGCAGCCGCAGCGTGAACGTGGAGCCTTCGCCTTCTCGGGATTGCACAGCAACTTCTCCAAGGTGATTGGTGGCGACATGCCGGACGATCGACAGGCCGAGCCCGGTGCCGCCCGTGTCGCGGCTGCGGGCCCGATCGACGCGGTAGAAGCGCTCGAAAATTCGATCGATGTCGCGGGCGGGAATGCCGACACCGGTGTCGGTCACCGTGATCTCGATCCAGCCATTCTCGCACCGACTCTCGATGACCACCTCCGACCCGGTATCGCTGTACTTGACGGCGTTGTCGATCAGGTTTGCAACAGCGGAGACCAACTGCCGATGGCTTCCCACCACGTGGAGATCGCCAGGCGCATAGCTGACGCGCACCTTGATCGCGTGCTGCTCAGCGGCGGCGCGAGAGCGTTCGACAGCGTCGTCGACCACCTCGGCGACGGCGACGACGTCCTTGGCCGCAGCGCCTCCGAGCTCGGTCCGTGACAGCTCGAGCAGATCGTCGATCGTACGCGATGCCCGATGGGCCTCTTCGACCATCTTTCCGGCAAGACGTCGCGCCGACGCCGGATCGTCGACGTCGGCCAACGCCTCGGCCAGCACGGCAAGCGCACCAACCGGGGTCTTCAGCTCGTGGCTGATGTTGGCGACGAAATCGGTACGGACGGCATCGAGCCGCGCCCGTTCGCTGACATCATCGATGGTCACCAAGGCGCCACCATCTTCGAGTGGGATGGCGTGGACGGCCAACACGGTGCGCGGTGGGCCGATGAACTCGATGTTCTGACCGCTGGCCTCACCAGCAATCGCCCGTCGAAGATGACGCTCGACGGCTTCGTTGACCAGGACGGCCGCATGACCGTGATAGGTGCGAGCGGCGATGTTCTCGACGAGTGTCCGACCTCCTCGATCGGCGAGCACAACGCCGACGGGCAAGGCATCGAGCGCCCGACGGAGCCGCAGGATCTCGGCTGACGATCGAGCCGCCGATTGGCAGGCCTCGTCACGTTCCGACTCGGCTACAGCTCGGCGGCGACGCCGACGAAAGGTGATCACGACGTGCCATCAGCATCCGGGCCGCTCGCCGATTGCGGAATCTCACCCGTGTCGTCGGCACGCAACCGGAAGCGTTGGGCACCATGGTGCTCTGGCAACCATCCGGTGATAACGAACCGCACCCGCTCGCCGACGTTGACCGCGTGATCGCCGATGCGCTCGTAGAACCTGGCCACGACGGCAAGCTGCACCGCCACCTGCAGGTCGATTCGGCCAGCTGCGTGGCTCTCGAAGATCGCCTGTACGAATTGCTTCTGCAGGCCGTCGAGGTACGAATCCATGTCGTCGATCGCCGCTGCCTTGGCGGCGTCGTGCTCGACGAACGATTCGATGGCTGCAGTGTACAACTGCTGGGCCTGCTCACCCATCCGCGAGATGATGCCGCGCAGCTTCGGGTCGAGATCGTGGCCGTAGATGCGTCGTGCGGCTTTACAGATGTTGCACACCAGATCGGCGGACCGCTCGACATCGGCGATCATCTTCAACAAGGCGACGACCTGACGTAGGTCGCTCGCCACCGGGGCTTGCAGTGCCAGTATCCGGTAGCAGTGCTCTTCCAGATCGAGTGAACGAGCGTCGATCTCGTCGTCGCCCTGGATGATGTAGTCGGCGCCTTCGAGATCGCTGTCGAGCAGCACGGCGGTAGCCCTGGGGATCAACTCGGTCACTGAGGCGGCGATACGGACGAGTTCGTCACGGGCGTCATCGAGATCGTTGTGAAAGCTCTTGCGCATTTGGTCCATCAGCCGAACCTGCCGGTGACGTATTGCTCAGTGCGTTCGTCGACGGGATTGGAGAAGATCTTTGCCGTCCGCCCGAACTCCACCATGATTCCGGTCCGGCGGTCGCCGTCCTGGCTGACCTCGGTGGTGAAGAAGGCGACGCGGTCGCTAACCCGCGCCGCCTGCTGCATGTTGTGGGTGACGATCAAGATGGTGTACTGCTGCTTGATTTCCTGCATCAGTTCTTCGATCCGGGCCGTGGCTATCGGGTCGAGGGACGAGCATGGTTCATCCATCAGGACAACCTCTGGCTCGACAGCGATCGCCCGGGCGATGCACAACCGCTGCTGCTGACCACCCGACAAACTCAATCCCGAGGCCTTCAATCGGTCCTTGACCTCATCCCACAGCGCAGCGCCGCGGAGCGCCTTCTCGACGATGTCGTTGAGTTCGCCCTTCTTGCGCAGGCCGTTCGACTTCGGTCCGTAGGCGACGTTCTCCCAAATGCTCTTCGGAAACGGGTTGGGCTTCTGGAACACCATGCCCACGCGTCGGCGTACTTCGGATGCATCGGCATCCTTGCCGTACATGTCGATGCCGCGGTAAGTGACAGTGCCTTCGACCCGCGCCCCGGGAATGAGGTCGTTCATCCGGTTGAAGCAACGCAGCACGGTCGACTTACCGCATCCCGACGGTCCGATGAACGCCGTGATCTCACTCTGGCGGATGATCAGGTTGACCTCGCGGACGGCCCGGAACTGGCCGTAGTACACGGCGAGGTCGCGCGTTTCGAGCACAGACGACGAGGTTTCGGAGGGCACCTCGGCCATCGTAGGGGTCACTCGAACGACGGGTTGCTGTTCGCTCTGTTCGATTGTTCGCATGTCGTTGTCCTCCACCTCGTCACCACCGACGCTGGAACTTGTTTCTGATGAGAATGGCCGCTCCGTTCAGGCACAACAGCACGAGCATCAACACGATGATCGCCGCCGCGGCGACTTCGCGCAGCTCCGCTCTGGGACTGGTCGCGTAGTTGAATGCCAGCAGCGGCACCGTCGTGTAACGATCGTCGAGGCCGGAAGGGTTCTTGGTGAGGAACGTCAGCCCGCCGAGTAGCAACAGCGGCGCCGTCTCGCCGATCGCCCTGCTGACCGCGAGTATGCTGCCGGTAGCTATACCAGGTGCCGCGGCCGGCAACACCTGCTTGCGCACGGTCTGCCAGCGCGTGGCACCCAGTGCCATCGAGCCGGCGCGCAGCGAGCCGGGCACGGCGCGGATGGCTTCACGTGACGCGATGATCACAGTCGGTAACACGACGAGGGCCAGGATCAGGCCGGCAGTTGCCACCGTTGGACCCCAATCGAGCGGACCGCGGGCGATGAAGGCCAACCCGAGGATGCCATACACGATCGACGGCACGGCCGCGAGGTTCTGGATGTTGACCTCGATCAGGTGATTGTACCAGCGACCCTTGCGGGCAAACTCTTCGAGGTAGACCGCTGTGGCCACGCCGAGCGGCAATGAGAGCAGCGAACAGAATCCGGTCACCCACAGACTTCCCCATATCCCGGATTGAATTCCGGCGCGCTGAGGTCGTTCCGACGGCTGGTTCTCGAGCAGCTTGAGATTCACCGCGCCCTTGCCGTCGAACCAGGTGCGCAGCAGCAGGACCGCCAGCGCGCCGAGCGCCAACCCGATGGAGGCAAACAACAGTACTCTGAACAGCCCGTCGCGGAGACGGCGAGTGGGCGCCAGATTGCTGGCCAGCGACATCGACACGTCGTCGGATGGATCGATCAGCGTTTGCGAACTCATTCGTACACCTGCCGGAACCGTCGCACGATGCGGATGCTGAGCACGTTGAGCGCGAACGTGACGGCGAACAGCAAGCTGCCGACGGCGAAAATCGTCTTGTAGCCGATCGTGCCGGTGGCGACATCGCCAGAACCCGCTGCACCGATGAACCCGGTCATCGTCTGCATACCGAGTCCGGGGTTCTTGCTCAGGTTCGCCTGCTGACCCGACGCGAGCACAGCGATCATGGTCTCGCCGACGGCTCGCGACACGGCGAGCACGGTGGCAGCAACGATGCCGGAGATCGCAGCCGGAAACACCACCTTGGTGCAGACCTCGCGTCGGGAACTACCGAGCGCGAACGCGCCATGCCGCAGCGACTGGGGCACTGCTGCCATTGCATCCTCGCTGAGCGAGGCGACGATAGGGAGGATCATCAGGCCGGTCACCAGACCCGCCCCGAGGGCGGAGTAGGCGCCGACATTGCCCACCGGCCAGAACCGCTTGACCAGTTCGGGGTTGATGAAGGTGAGGGCGAAGAATCCGAACACGATGGTCGGCACGCCGGCCAGCAGCTCGAGGATCGGCTTGATCACCTTGCGGACACCAGGCCGGGCGTATTCGCTGAGGTAGAACGCCGCCCCGAGACCCGCAGGCAGGGCCACAAGAATCGCGATCAAAGACACCCACAGCGTTCCGACCACGATCGGCCACACTCCGAATCGGGCCGGTCTGAACAGTGGCGCCCACTTCGTGGTGGTGAAGAACTCCTTGGGCGACACCTCGCCGAAGAACTCAACCGTCGGCTCGAGCAGCGAGAAGACGATCAGTATCGTCGTGATGACCGACAGCGCTGCGGCGGAGCCGAGCACACCCCGGGCGATGCGCTCGATGAACATCCGCCGCCGCAGGGCACCCGTGGCCCGAAGGCTCACGGGTGCCGCGAGTGGAACAGGAGATACAGACACGAATGCTGTTCTAGCCCAGATCAGCTGGCAAGAATCTTGGCGAGCTCCCCGGCCTGGGTGGTCGTTTGCTCGTCATCCAGCGGGACGAACAGCGCCTCTTCGATGATTGCGTCCTGGTTGTCGACGTAGAACTGCACGAAACCCTTCACCTCGGGGCGGGCCGCAGCCGCGTTGGAGACATAGAAGAACAGCGGGCGGGCCAGGGGCACGTACGTGCCATTCTGTACCGCGTCAGACGAGGGAGTAACGCAACCCGCGCCCCCGTCGATTTCGACTGCTTTGACCTGGTCGAGGTTCTCCTCCAGGTAACTGAACCCGAAGTAGCCGAGTGCACCCTGATCACCGGACACGCCGGTCACCGTGACATTGTCGTCCTCGGTGGGGTTGTAGTCGGTGCGGCTGGCTCCTGCCTCACCGTTGATTTCCTCGGTGAAGTAGTCGAACGTGCCGCTATCGGTGCCGGCGCCGAACAGCGTTAGCGCCTGGTCGGGGAAGGCCGGGTCGATTTGGTTCCAGTTCGTCACCGTGCCTTCGGCGGCGGGCTCCCACATCGTCTTCAGCTGATCGATGGTAAGGCACGTTGCCCAATCGTTCTGCGGGTTCACCACGACCGAGAGGGCGTCGTTGGCGACGATCACTTCAAAGAACTCAATGCCATTGGCGGCGCACGCTGCGGTCTCTTCATCCTTGATCGGGCGCGAGGCGTTGGAGATGTCGGTCTCGCCGTTGCAGAACTTCTCGAAGCCTCCGCCGGTGCCTGAGGTACCTACCGCCACAGTGACGCCGCCGTTGGCAGTCTGGAAGTCCTCGGCGGCCAGCTTCATCAGTGGGGCAACCGTGCTAGACCCATCGATGGAGATCTCGCCGCTGAGGTCGCCCGTGGGCTCGACGGCGGCGGCCTCGGTCGTCGTCGCGGCCGCTGCTTCGGTTGAACTGGTGGTGTCGTCGTCACCGCATGCGACGGCCAACATCGACAGGACAAGAATGCCGGACAGGGCTGTCCGGCGAGTGTTCAGGTTCACGCTTCGTTTTCTCCTTGATCGGGATGGAACAACCCTCGCCAAGGTAGAGAAGGCAGGTGTCGTCAGCCCTGAGCCGAGGTGAACTGAGGGTGAACAACGGGCCAACGGGAGGCGAATCAGCGCCTTTGGCGATCCGCGACCCACTGATAGAAACGCTCTTGCGAGTCGCCGTCGGTGAACAACTCCGGGCCGCGTCGCTGCCAACTACCCTCGGCATCCATCTCCCAGCGGACGATGTCGTCAGCCAGCTCGAAGTCGAAGACGTGCTCGAGCCAGTCCTGATGCTTCGGATGGGCCACCGGGGCGAGCACTTCGATGCGCCGATCGAGGTTGCGCGGCATCCAATCGGCCGAGCCGATCAGGTAGAGCGGGCTGCCTGCTTCCCCATGGGCGAAACGAACTATCCGCGAGTGTTCGAGATAGCGGCCCAGGATCGATCGCACCCTGATGTTGTCGCTGAGCCCGGCAACCCCGGCACGCAGGCAGCAGATGCCGCGCACCACGAGGTCGATCTGCACGCCGGCCCTGCTGGCTTCGTACAACGCCTCGACCAGCTCGGGGTCGCCGAGCGAGTTCAGTTTGGCCGTGATGCGGCCCTCACTGGCGAAGGTGGTCTCGTGTTCGATGAGGTCGATCAGTTGCCCGCGCAGGTCGCGCGGCGCAACGAGCAACGAGTAATAGTCGTGGGCCCGGCTGTAGCCGGTGAGGTGGTTGAACAGTTGGGCCACGTCGTCTCCGAGCGCCGGGTCGCAGGTCAGGAAGCCGACGTCTTCGTACAACCGGGCGGTTCGCGAGTTGTAATTACCGGTGCCGATATGGCAGTAACGGCGCAACCCATCCTCGTCAGCACGAACCACGAGCACGCATTTGGCGTGGGTCTTCAATCCGACAAAGCCGTACACCACGTGCACCCCGGCGCGTTCCAGCGCTTTGGCCCAGGTGACGTTGGTCGCCTCGTCGAACCGTGCCTTCAGCTCCACTAGAACTGCAACCTGCACGCCGCGTTCGGCCGCACGCATCAGGCTGCGGGCAATCGGGCTGTCGCCACCGGCTCGGTACAGTGTCATCTTGATGCTCTGCACGCGCGGGTCGTCGGCGGCGTGAGCGATGAACGACTCGGCGCTGCTGGAGAAGCTCTCGTACGGGTGATGCACCATCAGCGGGCGTTCGCGAATCACCGAGAAGATACTTCGATCAGCTTCCTCCGCAGCAGCGATGCGCCCGGCGGTAACCGGTGGCCACGGCCAGTCCTTCAAATCCGGTAGGTCCAGAGCGTGGAGCTGCCACAGGCAGGTCAGGTCGAGTGGCGCCCGATGCGCAGTGACATCAATCAGCTCGAGATCGAGTTCACGCAGCAGGAGTTCGAGCATCTCCTCGCTGATCCCGGACTGCACCTCGACGCGCACCGCGCGGCCGAAGCGTCGGCGACGTAGCTCCATCTCGACCGCGGCGAGCAGGTCGTCGGCCTCCTCATCCTCGAGAGTGAGGTCGACATTGCGGGTGACCCTGAAGACGGCGTGCTCCTCGACCACCATCCCGACAAACAGGCTGTGCAACTGGGCGGCGATGAGTTGCTCGGCCAACAGGAACCGAACGCCATCGGGCAGTCCCACCAGGCGCGGAAAGACCGTCGGCACCTTGACCCTGGCGAAGCGTCGTTCGCCGGTATCGGGGTCACTGATCATCGCCGCCAGGCTGAGGGCGAGGTTGGAGATATACGGAAACGGATGGGCAGGGTCGACAGCGAGGGGCGTCAGCACCGGGAAGATCCGCTGCTCGAAGACGTCAGCTAGGTAAGACCGATCGTTGTCGTCGAGGTCGTCCCAGCCGACCATGCGCACGCCTCGGTCGGCGAGCTCGGGCACCAGCACGTCGAGCAATACCTTCTCCTGCTCGATCACGAAGTCTTCGACATTCGGGCCGATCGCGGCCAACTGCTGACTCGGTGTCAATCCGGCTGTCGGACTGGCGGCGACGCCCGCAGCCACCTGGTCCTTGAGCGCGGAGATGCGAACCTGGAAGAACTCGTCGAGATTGGACGAGCAGATGGCCACGAACTTGAGGCGTTCCAACAATGGAATGCCCGGCTCCTGGGCCAAGGCGAGGACGCGTCGATTGAAGTCGAGCCAGCTCAGCTCCCTGTTGAGCAGCCGGTCTGACATTGCCGTGACCTGCTAGTCGCCCTCTGGAACGCCGAGATCCCATTCCAGGGTGATCCGTTCGCGCTCCGCGTCGCGCACGATGCGCTCGCGGTTGCGCCGGAACTGCGGGTCGTCGCGGGGTAGCAGCACCAACCGCGCCAAGACTCGGGTACGAAACTCCTCCAGCACGGTGCGGTCGCCGTAGTCGCTGTACAACTCCCAATGCGGCGACACCGGGCCGAGGTACACGATGCGCACGTGAGCTCGTGGCGGCTCATTGACGATGTCGGTCATGGGTTCATCCTCTCGCCAATTCGGCGGCTGGAGTGTATCGCTCGGCGTGCCTGCTATCACCGGGGGCCGCCATCACAGGGTCCATGGTATAAAATCTGACTTGAACGGGAACCAAATCACTTCGCCCGACGTCTACACCCAGCAAGCGAAGCGTTGCGCCACATGTCACTGCCATCGGCTGTGTCGGGGCGCACCGCTAGACTGCGACGCGTCGCGGTCGACGAAGGAGACACGATGCACCGTATCGACAACCCCATCGAGGTCGACACTGTCACGGCGTGGATGGCCGACGGCAACTGCCGCAACTATCCGCCGGCGGTGTTCTTCCCCAGCGACGGCGTCGGTGTCGACCGGGCTCGCAAGATCTGCACCGACTGCCCCGTCGCCACGCAATGCCTGGAATACGCCCTGGAAGAGCGGATCGAACACGGTGTGTGGGGTGGGTGCAGCGAGCGTGAGCGTCGCCGAATCCTGAAGCGCCGCCGGGTCACCAGCTAACTCGCCAACTCACCGGCCCACCAGCCCCGGTCAACTCTTGGCGTCGTCGGCTGCCTTCTCGGCGGCCTTGGCCTCGGCCTTTTGACCCTCGGACAACCCTTCTTTGAATTCCTTCTGGGCCTTGCCGAGGTTCTTGGCCAGCTTCGGCAACTGAGCGCCCCCGAATAGCACCAAAACGACTACGAGAATCAGAATGATCTCAGGCGGATCCAAGAAAGCGAACATGCGATCACGCTACCACCCACCACAAGGCGAGCGGTGGGCGGCCGAGTCAGGCGGATGTGCGCCTGCCGGATTGGGCGCGCTGGCGACGCAAGCGACGACGCTCGCGCTCTGACAACCCGCCCCAAATACCGAACTTCTCGCCGTTGACCAGGGCGAACTCGAGACAGTCGAGTCGTACGACGCAACCCCGGCAAACTTCTTTTGCCTCGCGCGTCGACGCGCCGCGCTCGGGGAAGAACAAGTCGGGGTCGACCCCCAAGCAGTTGGCCTCGTCTTGCCAACTGCGTCCGTCTATATCCATGTGATCCTGCATTGGTGTGGCCTCCCTGCTGTTTGGCCCCTAGTTGAAGCGCAATCACGCTCCTGTAATTACACAGACGTCATTCTCCTCTATCACACATGGTTTGCGCAAGTGGGGATTTCGAAATGTCGTCTTGCAGGCGCGACGCATGTTGCCCGTCGAGTCGCCAGTTGCGATCGATACTTGTGTGGCGGATGCCGCGCGGAGCGCGGCGGAGATTACGTCTGGCCGCGACTTTGCACATGCTGAAAACCGAAGCGACCCTTGATGCACAAGTTGCCGTGGGTCACGGCGTGATCGCTCGGGCTGGTGACCTTGACGATGGTGTTGTCCTGCACGTGCAGCGTCAACAGGCAACCCACACCGCAGTACGGGCAGATCGTGTCGGTGGCGATTTGCGCCGACTCGTCCCACGTGCCGGCGGCGCGCATGTCGTGCTCGCTGGTGAACATCAACGCGCCTGTCGGGCACACGGCGATGCAGTTGCCGCAATAGACGCATGCCGAATCGGGCAGCGTCACGTCGAATTCGGTGGTGATATGGGTGTCGAAGCCTCGTCCACCGATGGCGATGGCAAAGGTGTTCTGCCACTGATCTCCGCAGGCGTCGACGCACTTGTAGCAGAGAATGCACTTCTCGTAGTCGCGCACGTACAGTTCGTTGTCGCGTTTCACCGGCTGTTGCCATGTACGCCGATCGGCGCCGTAGCGGTCGACGTCGACGCCGTAGTCGGCGTTCCAGCGATCTACGTTCGGCGCTGCCGAGAGGTCGGTGGTGGAACCGAGGAATTCGAGCACCATCCGTCTGCTGGTCCGCACCCGCTCGGTGTCGGTATGCACCACCATGCCGACCTCGGCCTTGCGCGAGCACGATGGCACGAGCGGGCGCGATCCCTCGACTTCGACCATGCATACCCGGCAGGCGTTCTTCGGAGTCAGTGTGTCGCCGTAGCACAGCGTCGGAATCTCGCCGCCGGCCCCACCGCGGCAGGCCTGCAGCAGCGTCGTGCCGTCGGCGACCGCAACCGGTTGGCCGTCGACGGTGATCTCGACCACCGGACGCGGCGCGTTGACCGAAACGTCACTCACGACAGCACCCGCAACTTGGCGAGCGCCGATTCGATGGCGTTGTGCGCCGTCTGCCCGAGACCGCAGATCGATGCGTCGCGCATCACCTGGCCGATGTCGCTGAGCAGTTGGCGATCGCCGGTGAGGCTGCGCCCGGATTGGAGACGCACCAGCACTTCTTCCTGACGCACGGTGCCTACCCGGCACGGAACGCATTGACCACATGATTCGTCACGAAAGAAGGCAGCGATGCGGCGCACGAAGGCGACGAGATCGACGGTGTGGTCGAGCACCATCACGACACCGGAACCGAGCGACAGGCCCGCCTCACGGGTGCCCTCGAAGGTCAGCGGCACATCGAGTTCGTCGGGTGTGGCGAACGACCCGGCGGCGCCGCCGAGCATGACCGCCCGCAAGGTGCGACCCGGGGGGACCCCGCCGGCGAGATCGATCAGTTGGCGAAGGGTGACACCGAACGGCACCTCGTAGACACCGGGCCTGGCGACCGCGCCCGACAGGCAGAACAGCTTGGTGCCCGTCGATGCCCCGGTGCCGATGGCCGCGTATGCCGCCCCGCCGGCAAGCACGATCGGTAGCACGTTGACCAAGGTTTCGACGTTGTTGACCAACGTCGGCTGGCCGAACAGGCCGACTTCGACAGGAAACGGCGGCTTGTTGCGCGGCTCACCACGAAACCCTTCGATCGAGTTGAAAATCGCCGTCTCTTCACCGCAGATATAGGCGCCGGCGCCGACGAAGACCTGGAGGTCGAAATCGAATCCGGCGCCGCTGATGTTGCTGCCGAGCAGGCCCGCCGCCCGCGCCTGCGCGATCGCGTTCGACATCCGTCGGCGGGCCAGTGGGTACTCGCCGCGTAAGTAGATCCACCCCTGCTGGCATCCGGTGGCGAAGGCGGCGACCGTGATTGCCTCGACCAGGGCGAATGGGTCACCCTCCATGATCACCCGATCCTTGAATGTGCCCGGCTCGCTCTCGTCGGCGTTGCAGATCACGTGGTGCGTGGTGACGGGCTGCGTGGCCACGCTCGACCACTTACGCCCGGCGGGGAAAGCAGCGCCGCCGCGACCGGCCAGTCCCGACATCGTCACCTGTTCGACGACTGCCTCTGCACCTATTTCGACGGCCTTCGCCAACGCCGCGTAGCCACCGTGCGTGCGATACGAAGCCAGGCTCTGCGGGTCGACCACCCCGATGCGCGCCAGCAGCACCAGCGAAGGGTCACCGGCCTGCGGGATGGCCGCGACGACCGGCGGATCGGGCGTGACTGTGATGTGTGGTTCGACGCCGGGCTCGACCAACATTCTGGCCGGCGCCCGCTCGCACAGGCCGAGGCACGGCGACTCGTGACCGGCATCGGTCGAGTTGGCATCGACCGTGGCCCCGGCGATCTGACAGGCCAGATCGACACACACGTGTAGCTGCGGACCGACTCGCTCGGTCGTCGAGAACAGCCCGTAGAACGTGGCCACGCCGTAGACCTCTGCGGGGGCGATGTCGAGGCGGGTGGCGATGTAATTGACCGCCCCGGGGCTGATCCAGCCGACGCGATCGTTGACCGCGTGAAGCGTCGGCAGCAGCCGATGGCGCTGCACCCTGGTGCCGGCGCCGCGGGCCACGTGGTAATCATCGACGTCGCGACCTGCGCCGCCCCACGACGACTGCGGCTCGCCGAGCAACGAGTCGATCGCATCACGTTCGTCGGCCGTTGCTCGATCTGCGCCCAGCTTCAGGTCCACGACGGCTCCGCCTGCCTGGCCTTGTCGATACGCACCGCTGTTGCCTTGAACTCCGCCGTGCCCGACTTCGGGTCGGTGGCATCGATCGTGATGATGTTGGTGTCGACCTCCTCGGGGAAATGAAACGTCATGAACACAAGCCCCGGGCGCAGCGACGGGTCGATGCGCACCGGCGCCATAATCGAACCGCGCCTCGACGTGACCTCGACCGACTCGCCGTCGACAAATCCACTACGCGCCGCGTCCTCGGGTGAGATGTCGATTGATTCGCCCCATCGCAGCGGGCTGCGGTACCCCCCTGATTGCACGCCGGTGTTGAAGCTGTCGAGGCGTCGACCGGTGGTGAGCCGCAGCGGGAACTCGTCGTTCAACTCGTCGATCGGTGGGTCGTCGATGACCACGCTGAACGGCGCCGGCCGCCCACGATCCGCGGGATCGTCGGCCCACAACCGGCCGTGCAGGTATGACGGCTCCAGTTCGGTATCGCTGGGGCACGGCCACTGGATGCCACCGAGGTCGGCGATCCGTTGATAGCTCATCCCGGCATGCATCGGCGAGAGCGAACGAATCTCGTTCCACACTGCTTCGGCCACCTGCAGCGGGCCCTGGCCGTAGTTG
>JANNHY010000229.1:0-6211 GCA_031404635.1 Ilumatobacteraceae bacterium | reverse complement strand
GGCGCGGCGCTCGGGCAGACACTCAAGGGTCCGACCCTTATGCTGTCGAACGATGCACCGGCGACCAGGTCACGATCGACTCGGCCAACGCCACCAAGCAGCACGGCGTCGGCGTGAAGTGCGCCACGATCACCCCCGACGAGGCCCGCGTCGAGGAGTTCGGTCTCAACAAGATGTGGAAGAGTCCCAACGGCACGATCCGCAACATCCTCGGTGGCGTCATCTTCCGCGAGCCGATCGTCATCTCAAACATCCCCCGCCTGGTGCCCGGATGGACCAAGCCGATCGTCATCGGCCGTCATGCGCACGGCGACCAGTACAAGGCCACCGACTTCAAAGTGCCGGCCGCAGGCACAGTGATGATGACGTATGTCCCTGCTGACGGCAGTGAGCCAGTGGAGATGAAGATCGCCGATTACGGCGACGATGGCGGTGTCGTGATGGGCATGTACAACTACAACGATTCGATCCGCGACTTCGCCCGGGCCTCACTTCGTTATGGCCTGATCCGCAACTACCCCGTGTACCTGAGTACGAAAAACACGATTCTCAAGGCCTACGACGGATCGTTCAAGGACATCTTCGAGGAGGTCTATCAGACCGAGTTCAAAGCGGAGATGGACGCGGCCGGGCTCACCTACGAGCATCGCCTGATCGACGACATGGTCGCCGCGGCGATGAAGTGGGAGGGTGGCTACGTGTGGGCATGCAAGAACTACGACGGCGACGTGCAGAGCGACACCGTTGCCCAGGGGTTCGGTTCGCTGGGCTTGATGACATCGGTGCTGATGACCTCCGATGGCAAGACCGTCGAGGCCGAGGCCGCCCACGGCACCGTCACCCGTCACTACCGCGAGCACCAGAAGGGCAACAAGACCTCGACCAACCCGATCGCTTCTATCTATGCCTGGACCCAAGGCCTGACCTATCGCGGCAAGATGGATGCCACGCCGAAAGTCGTCGACTTCGCCCAAGCGCTCGAGAGAGTATGCGTCGAGGCCGTCGAGGCCGGCGAAATGACCAAGGATCTGGCGCTCCTTATCGGCAAGGACGCTCCCTATTTGAGCACCGAGGACTTCCTCGACACGCTCGATCGCCGCTTGCAGGCCAAGATGAGCTGAGCCTGTTGTCTGACACCACGGTGATCGGATTCAAGAACGACGGCCGTATGGTGGCGGGGGGAGGAGGTCGGCGATGATGACGTGGGAGGCTCCAGGGCCCGGGTACTGGGAACTCGACCGGTCTCACTTCGTCGGCGGGGAAACTCCGCTCATCCAGCACATCCAGGCCCAGGCGATGCCGGCCGGACTCCGCAGGGCCTTCGCCGAGCTCGGCTGCCCGGCCGACACCCTCGACTGCCGGTTCGTGAACGGGTTCATGTACACCCGCCTGCGGCCGCTGATTGCCGCAGACCGTCCGGCGAAGAGCCTGCCACCGAGGCTCGTGATGAAAGCGGTCGCCCGTTTCCATCCGGAGTTTCGGCGTCGGACCAAGGCCGCTGACAAAGCTCGGATCGAAAGACCATGGCGCAAGGTCGTTGCCGATTGGGAGCACGACGGACGAGCATTGATCGAATCACGCAACCTTGCGCTGCAGAAGGTCAACCTGGGCGAACTCGACGGCCCGACGCTTATCGAGCACGTCGAGGAGGTCATCGAGCATTGTCGCGCCAGCTGGGAGCACCACTTCTGGTTGCACGGTTACGATCTCGGGCCGATCGGGTCGTACCTCGCCGGGTGCCGGGAATGGGGCGTCGAGCCCATCGATGCCGTCCCGCTCCTCGAGGGGGCATCGCCGTCGACGGTTGGGCCGATGCGAATTCTCGCCAGATTGCGAGCGGCGGTCGAGAAGTCCGGCCGCGTTCCAGCCGATCTCGACGGTGTACGCGCGATCAGCCCCGAGGTTGCCGACGATCTCGACCGCTACCTGGAGTACCGCGGAGCGATGTTGGTCAGCCGCTACGACATCGATGGGGTCACCCTGGGGGAGATTCCCGACGTCGTGTTGTCGACGATCCTCGCCGGAGTTGAGCGGGTGGTCGGCGACGGTCTACAACATCGCATCGAGGTCATCCGGGCACGGGTTCCGATCGCCTATCAGGAAGATTTCGACGGCCGGTTGGTCGAGGCCAGGTCGGCAATGAATCTCCGCGACGACAGTGGACCGACGACGGCGGAATGGCCCCTCGGACTGATGAGGTTGGCGTTGCTGGAGGTCGGACGGCGAATGGTTGCAGCAGGCTGCGCCGGTCAGGCAGCCGACGCTCTCGAACTTCACCGCCACGAGATCTCGCTGGAAACGATGACCGGGCGTGGCCCGATCGCGGAGGAGCTCGACGGCCGACGCCAGGAACGGCGGCGGCTCGCCGCGCTCGACGCACCGTGGAGTCTCGGGGAGCCGGAACCTGCGCCGCCGTTGGAACTTCTGCCGAAGCCACTTGCCGACATCGTTCGAATGGTGCAGATCGTCATCGAGCAGCTCGGCATGGGTGGTGCCCGCTCGACCAGTGGTCTGACCGGTGTGGGTGTCGGCGACCGCATCGTCCGCGGTCGGGCGTGCAGGGCCGACTCGCCCGAACAGGCCATCGATCGTCTGGGTCGCGGCGATGTGTTGGTCGTTCCGTGCACCACGCCCGCCTACAACTCTGTCCTCACCCTGGCGGGCGCCATTGTGACGGCCGACGGCGGGCGGCTCAGTCACGCCGCGGTGTTGGCTCGCGAACTCGGCATCTCGGCGGTGGTCGGGGCGCGTGGCGCACTCACCGACATTCCCGACGGCGCGTTGATCGACGTCGACCCGATCGCGGGTGAGGTACGGGTCGTCGCCGAAGCGTAGGGCATGTCGACGGCATGAGAGACTGCGGCCATGCGTGCCGTATTACTTCGCTCTCACGGCGGTCCCGAGTCGCTGACGATCGAAGATGTGCCCGAGCCCGTCGGCGGCCCGGAGGACGTGGTCGTTCGGGTACGGGCGACCGCTGTCAATCGTGCCGATCTGTTGCAGGTGATGGGCCTGTATCCGAACCCGCGATCGGCTTCGTTGGAGATACCCGGGTTGGAGTTCTCGGGGACCGTTGAAACCGTGGGCGATCGAGTGACGATGTGGCGGCCGGGTGATCATGTGATGGGCATCGACGCCGGCGGCGCTTATGCCGAACTGATCGCGACTCACGAGCGCCAACTGATGAAGGTGCCGGTTGCGGTCGGCCTCGCAGACGCAGCGGCCATCCCCGAGGTGTTCCTGACGGCGTGGGATGCGTTGGTGCTGCAGGGCGGGTTGACGTCGGGTCGATGGGCCCTCGTGCACGCCGGCGGGTCGGGCGTCGGGACAGCGAGCATTCAGATCGCCAAAGCCATGGGTGCTCGCATCGCCGTCACGTGCTCGTCGGGCAAGATGAATTTGTGCCGCTCACTTGGCGCTGATCTGGTGCTCGAGCGGTCGCCTGGCGCGTGGCTGGCCGAGGCGATGACGGCGGTTCCAGACGGATTCGACACCATCCTCGACGTCATCGGCGGCGAGGAGATCGAACGGAACCTTCAAGCAGTGGCTGTGAAGGGCCACATCGTCCAGGTCGGCTTGATGGGAGGGGGAACCGTGCCCGTGAACGTGTTCGCGCTGATGGGCCGCCGGGCAACGTGGATTGGCACCACTTTGCGCGCTCGGCCGATCGAAGAAAAGATCACGGTGACCCGCCGCTTCGCGTCCGAGATGCTGCCGCTGTTCGACGACGGCCGGCTGAAACCGGTAATCGACAGTCGCTATCCCCTCGACCGGATCGCCGACGCCCACCGCCACATGGCGACCAACGCCAACGCCGGCAAGATAATGATCGACGTCAGTCAACCGTGACCGAGCGGGTGTGATGACCGGTCGCTCCGTCGGGATCGGGAGGGGCGACGTCGGCGGTCTGGGTGTAGCCGTCCTTGTCGGTCGCGCGGACCTGGATGGTGTACTTGCCCGGCTTGGCATCCCAATCGAGCACCCATTGCCGCCAAGCGTCATCGGTGACGTCGGTACCCAGGCGGGCCTCTTGCCACGGCCCTTCGTCGATCCGCACCTCGACACGCTCGACCCCGCGATGCTGAGCCCAGGCAATTCCGGCAATCTTCGTCGGGCCGGCGGCGACGCCTTCACCGTCGCGGGGCACATCGATGCGTGACTGGGTCTTGATCGGTGCGTCGCGCGCCCACCCGCGCGGAACCCAGTAGCCCTCGACTGCGTCCCACGTGGTCAGTTCGATCGACTTCAACCACTTGGTCGCGCTGACGTAGCCGTACAAACCGGGAACAACGAGGCGGGCAGGGAAACCGTGTTCGAGCGGCAACGGTTCTCCGTTCATCCCCAACGCGATCATCGCGTCGCGTCCGTCGAGGGCGACAGCGACCGGGAACCCGCATGTCCAGCCATCGAGGCTGGTGCTGAAAATCTGCTCGGCTCCGGCTCGCACGCCCGCCTCGTCGAGCAGGTCGGCCAGCAGCACTCCTTGCCACGAGGCGTTGGAGATGAGATCGCCACCGACTTCGTTCGACACGCACGCAAGCGTGACCATTCGCTCGACTTGTGGTCTGGCCAGCAGATCGTCGTAGCTCATCGTCAGCGGCTTGTCCACGAGTCCACCGATGGTGACCTTCCAGTTCGACAGGTTGATCCGCGGGAACGACAGCGCCGTGTCGATCCGATAGAACTGGTCGTTCGGCGTGATGAACGGCGTGATCGGGCTCACCGTGGCACCGGCCGGCACCTCGATGCCACCGCCGACGGTCGGCCGCGGCTGAGGAAGGGCATCCGGAATCGCTTGGCGGATCGACGCGACGCGCCTCCGTTCAATCACCTGGGCGATACCGCCGGCGACCACTGCGGCCGCCGCCGCGGATCCTGTCGACACGAGGAACCGCCGACGATCCCAACCGAGCGGCACCCGAGATGGCCCGGGTGTCTCCACGGGGCGAGCGGTAGTCGGTCGGACGAGCCGGATCAGCAAAGGAATCCCCACGGCCGCGCCGATGAGAGGCGGTAGCGCGGCCGCTGCCGACTCGCCTGGGCGGTGCAGCGCGGCGAATGCTCCGACCAGTCCGAAGAGCCCGATCCCGACGACACCGGCGGCGAGGCGGCGGACGGCGATGAAGCCGACGATCAGCGCGGCGATTGCCAGGGTGACGACGATTCCAACCCTGAGGGCCAACTTGTCGTTGGTCCCGAACCAGTCGATCGCCAGTTGCTTCAGCCACGGTGGTACCCGGTCGATGAACTCGCTACCTACCGCATCGATCGGCGAGACGACGTCGATTATGCCGGCGGCGAGCATGCCCGTGGTGACCGCTACGGCTCCGGCAACCAAGCCGGCGAGTGCCCCGTACCGTCGCGGTTGCGACGCTGGGTCGCTCGCCGGTGGCCGAGGCGGGGCAGGTGATTCGATCATGCCGGTTCCGTGTCGTGAACTTCACGCATGTGTCGATTCTCGCAGCACGGCTGTCGCCGGCAACCGCGGGCGCGCTCAGCGCATGGGCATCGGAACGTAGTCGCGCACCCCGGTGCCGGTGTACCACTGCCGCGGTCGGCTGATCTTTTGGTCCTTGTCGCCGAGCAACTCCTGCCAGTGCGCCAACCATCCGGCGGTGCGCGGGATCGCGAACAGCACGGTGAACATCGCCACCGGGAAGCCAAGGGCCTGATAGATCAGCCCGGAGTAGAAGTCGACGTTGGGATACAGCTTGCGGCTGGTGAAGTAGTCGTCGCTGAGAGCTACCTCCTCGAGTTTCAAGGCGATGTCGAGCAGCGGGTTCTTGCCGGCGACCTCGAACACCTCGTACGCCGTCTGCTTGATGATCGTGGCCCGCGGGTCGTAGTTTTTGTAGACCCGGTGGCCGAAGCCCATCAGGCGATTGCCCTTCCCCGACTTGACGTCGTCGACGAAAGCCTGCACGTTGTCCATCGAGCCGATCTCTTTGAGCATGCGCACCACCGCCTCGTTGGCGCCGCCGTGGAGCGGACCATAGAGAGCCGACGCCGCCGAGGCCGCGGCGGAATAGGGATCGGCGTGGCTGGAGCCGACGACGCGCATCGCCGTGGTGCCGCAGTTCTGCTCGTGATCGGCGTGCAGGATGAACAGCACGTCCATGGCCCGCTCCAGTCGCGGATCGACATCGTATGCGCCGATCTTCCACATCATGTTCAAGAAGTTGGCCGGGAAGCTGAGGTTGTTGTCGGGATA
>JANNHY010000228.1:0-25980 GCA_031404635.1 Ilumatobacteraceae bacterium | reverse complement strand
AGGGGGCGCTGGTCGGCCACCTCGGCGGCATAAGCCAGTGCTCCGGTCAGCAGGTCACCGTCGATCAAACGCTGGATCAGCTTCTGCCCGGGCGGGGGATCGGCGTCGCCGTCATCACCAACACGTCAGGCACGGCATCGTCATCGCCCTTCGACCGCAGCGCCGCACGCTGCTCGACCCCGAAGCGGTGCTGCTCGTCGACGACGACGACGCCCAGGCTGTGGAACCGCACACCCTCCTGGATGAGCGCATGGGTACCGATGGCAATGTCGACGGCCCCGTCGGCCAGACCTGCCAGCACGTCACGCCGGTCGCTGCCCGTGACTCGGTTGGTCAACAGTTCGACACGAAGCGGGCGGTCGCCGAACAGGTTCTTCGAATCGGGAACGGTGACCCCCTCCAGCATCCGCCGGACACCTGCAACGTGCTGCTCGGCGAGCACTTCCGTCGGAGCCATCAACGCCCCCTGGTGACCACCTTGCACAGCGGTCAACATTGCGCTGACCGCCACCAGCGTCTTTCCGGAACCAACGTCGCCCTGCAGCAAGCGATGCATCGGATGCGGCCCGGCGAGGTCCTTCTCGATCTCGGCAATCGCCCGTCGCTGCGCGTCGGTGAGCTCGAACGGCAACGAGGCATAGAGGCGCGCCATCAGTTCCCCACCCACGATGTGACGAATGGCCTTCGACTCTCGTTCCAGCAGACGCTTGCGCATCACCAGCATCGTCTGCACCCGCAACAACTCGTCGAAGGCCAGGCGGCGACGGGCCCGCTCCTTCTCGGCGATCGTCTCCGGAGCGTGGATCGACTGAAACGCAGCCCCGCGGGCAATCAACCCGTGCCGCTTTCGCGTCCATTCCGGCACAGGGTCGGCGATCCCGCGTGGCGCGCACTTGCGCAACGCATCCTCGACCCAGCCGGCGATCTCCCACGTCATCAGCGCGGCCTTCTCGCTCTGCGGGTAGACCGGCACGATCCGTCCGGTGCGGTCGCCGATCAGGTCGACGACCGGGTTCGTCATCTGCAGGCTGCCCCGGAACACCTCGGCCTTGCCGAACAGGGCGATCTGCAAGCCCTCGCGCAACTGCTTCTCGCGCCACGGTTGGTTGAAGAATACCACCTGCAACCGCCCGCTTTCGTCGCCAACCACGACGTTGACCATGGTGCGGCGGTTGCGCATTGCCCGCTTCAACACGCTGTGCACACTCACCAGCACCAACGCCTCCTGCCCCGGAAGGAGATCGCTGACCCGGGCCTCGTTGGTGCGGTCGACCCAGCGACGCGGATACGTCGTCAGCAGGTCGAGCACGGTGTCGACGCCGAAATCGTGCAGCGATGCCAGCTTTTTCTGACCAACCCCCTTGATGCGCTCGACACCGATCGCGTCGAGGTCACGCAGCGTCAGCGGCCCGGTCATTCAACGCCGAAGAGATACGGGTACACCGGCTGACCGCCGCGGTGCACCTCGACCTGCACATCGGGGCGGTGTTCGGCAATCCACGCCAGCAGAGCCTCGGTGTGGCCGGGACGGGCGTCGCTGCCGGTAATGACGGTCACGATCTCCCGACCGGGTGTGATGAGATGGTCGAGCAGCGCGCACGCCGCACCGTCGAGCGATCCGCTGACGGCGACGATGCCGTCGCCGCGCACCAGACCAATCCAGTCTCCGGCAGTGATCGCCCCGACGTCGCTGTTGGCGTCGCGGACCGCCTGAGTGATTTCGCCGGTCGCGACCGACTGGGCGCCATCGGTCATCTGGGCGAGATTGACGTCGGCGTCAGCCTCGGGGTCGTAGACGACGAGTGCCGCGAGTGCTGCGGGCATCGACGTGGTCGGCACGACCTTGACGGACTTTGTCGTCAATGCGTCGAGTTGCTCAGCGACCGGGATGATGTTGCTGTTGTTCGGCAGCACGACCACCTGATCGGCGTTGACCGCTTCGACCGCGGCAAGCAATTCGGCGGTCGACGGGTTCAGTGTCTGCCCGCCGGTGACCACCCCCTGCACACCAAGTTGGCCGAACAACTCGGCCAACCCCTGGCCACTGGCCACAGCGACCACCGCACAGGTCACGGCCGGCAAGCCAAACCCTGCACCCCAGTGGGTGTGCTGACCCGCTATCGCCGCCTCGCGCACGGCATTTCCTTCGGCCATCTCCTCGAACAGGTCGGTGACCCGGATCTGCTTGGGGCGTCCGTCGAGTTGCAACGCCGTCTCGATCGCTGCGCCGATGTCGTTGGTGTGCACGTGACAGTTCCACAGCCCATCTCCACCGACGACCACGATCGAGTCGCCGATCTCACCCCACGACTCCTTGAACTCTTGGATGCGATCATCGACGAGATCGACGAAGTACATCACCTCGTACCGCAGCTCACTGACGTCTACCCCACCATCCAGTGCATGGCGGTGAGCAACCGCTTCGAGCTGCTCGGCAGTCGGACCGTCACCCTCGTTCGGTTCGGGCAACGGATCACCGTCGACCACGTACAACGCGGCGTCGAGGAACAACAGGAATCCGGCCCCACCGGCATCGACCACGCCGGCATCTTTCAGCACCGCCAAGAGCTCGGGGGTGTTGTCGAGGGCCGTCTTGCCTGCCGCACGGGCGGCTCGCAGCACCGCGACCAAACTGGCGCCCTCGGCAGCCGCGGCGGTCGCGGCATCGGCCGACTCGCGCACGACCGTGAGGATCGTCCCCTCGATCGGCTTGAGCACCGCCTGATATGCCGCGACGGATGCAGCCTTCAAGGCTTCGGCGACCTTGCTGCCCGTTGCCTCGGCGGCCTCCTTCAAGATGCCGACCAACCCGCGCAGGATCTGGCTGAGGATCACCCCGCTGTTGCCGCGTGCACCCATCAGGCTCCCGTGGCTGATGGCATTGCAGGTCGGCTCCAGCTCAGCGCCAGCCAGTTCGAGTTCGGCGACCACTGCATCGAGCGTGCGGGCCATGTTGGTGCCGGTATCCCCGTCGGGAACGGGGTACACGTTCAACCGATTGATGCCCTCGGCGTGGATCCTCAGGGTGTCGCGGAAAGCGATGACCGTGTTGCGCAAGGCCTCAGGGCTGAACCGCTCCAATGTGGGCACGCCGTCACACTAGGGGCAACCCCTCACCCACCGATGAAGCCTCGTCGTCGTTCGCACGGGCGGTCGGAGGTGCCGATGAACCCGACTCACTGGTAGCATCTCCAGGCTCGTTTGATCTCGTCGAGGAAGCACCGTCATGGCAGCAGTATGCGAAGTGTGTGGCAAGGGCCCCAGCTGGGGTATGAACGTGTCGCACTCCCACCGGCGCACCAAGCGTCGCTGGAACCCGAACATCCAGCGTGTGAAGGCCCTCATCGGTAGCACCCCGAAACGGATGTACGTCTGCACCGGCTGCATCAAGGGCGGCAAGATCGTCAAGGCCGGCTGAGGCCTCGTTGTCATGCAAGGGGTCATCAAGAGCTACGACCCCACGTCGGGTGACGGCAGTGTCGTCAGCGACACGACCCTTGCCGAGTTCGACCTCGCCGTCGATGCGCTCGAGGGTTCGATCTTCCGCATGCTCCGCCAGGGCCAGCGGGTCGTCTTCAACGTCGACGATGCCGGTCGGGCCACCAAGCTGCGCCTCGGCTCCGAAGCGGATATGAAGACGCCGGGCGCCTGACGGTACCCTTGGTGCAACGACCGGCGCATGCGGTTCGCCGGTATCCAAGGAGTCGAATACCGATGAGTGCTTCCACCACCAACGAAAGCCTGAAAGCCTGGGTGGACGAGTGGGCAGCCGTCCTCCAACCCGACGCCGTCTACTGGTGCGACGGCTCGGCGCCAGAGTACGAGCAGCTCTGCCAGAAACTGGTGGATTCCGGCACCTTCACCCACCTCGACGAGGCCATGCGACCGAACAGCTACTGGGCGCACAGCGACCCGGCCGATGTCGCCCGCGTCGAAGACCGCACGTTCATCTGCTCGACCGATCCCGCCGACGCCGGCCCGACCAACAACTGGCGTGAACCGGCGGAGATGCGTGCTGAGATGATGTCGCTGTACACCGGCGCGATGAAGGGTCGCACGATGTACGTCGTGCCGTTCAGCATGGGTCCGCTCGGCTCGCCGATCGCCCACATCGGCGTGCAGCTCACCGACAGCGCCTACGTGGCCGTCAACATGCGGATCATGACCAGAATGGGCCAGGGTGCTCTCGACGCTCTGGGCAACGACAAGTGGGTGCCGTGCCTGCACTCGGTCGGCGCTCCGCTGGCGCCGGGCCAAGCCGACAGCGCATGGCCGTGCAACCCCGACAACAAGTACATAGTCCACTTCCCCGAGAGTCGCGAGATCTGGTCGTTCGGCTCGGGCTACGGCGGCAATGCCCTGCTCGGCAAGAAGTGCTTCGCCCTGCGCATCGCCTCGGTCATGGCCCGCGACGACGGCTGGCTGGCCGAGCACATGCTGATCCTCAAGCTCACCAATCCAGAGGGCGAGTCGAAATACATGGCGGCCGCGTTCCCGTCGGCCTGTGGAAAGACAAACCTGGCCATGCTGCAGCCGACGATTCCCGGGTGGACGGCAGAGACGATCGGCGACGACATCTGCTGGATGAAGTTCGGCGCCGACGGCCGTCTGTACGCGATCAACCCCGAGGCCGGTTTCTTCGGCGTCGCCCCCGGCACCGGCTACGACACCAACGCCAACGCGATGGAGACGCTGCGCGGCAACTGCATCTTCACCAACACCGCCCTCACCAGCGACGGCGACGTGTGGTGGGAAGGCATGAGCAACGACAAGCCGGCCACCGCCACCGACTGGCGCGGTCAGCCATGGACGCCAGAAACCAAGACACCAGCGGCGCATCCCAACGCCCGCTTCACCGCTCCCGCCGCGCAGTGCCCTTCGATCGCCCCTGAGTGGCAAGACCCAGCGGGCGTGCCGATCAGCGCCATCTTGTTCGGCGGCCGCCGGCGCACCACAGTGCCACTGGTCACCCAAGCCTTCGATTGGGAGCACGGTGTGTTCCTCGGATCGATCATGGCCAGTGAAACGACAGCTGCTCAGCAAGGTGCCGTGGGCAGGTTGCGCTTCGACCCGATGGCGATGCTGCCGTTCTGCGGCTACAACATGGCCGACTACTTCGCCCACTGGCTGGCGATCGGCAAGAACACCAATGCCGACCGCCTGCCGAAGATATTTTTCGTCAACTGGTTCCGCCGCGACAACGATGGACGGTTTTTGTGGCCCGGATACGGCGAGAACAGCCGCGTCTTGAAGTGGGTGTTCGAACGCGTTGGCGGCGTGGCCGGCGCCGTCGAAACGCCGATCGGCCTGCTACCCGGCGATGGCGAGCTCGATATCAGCGGCCTGTCGATCGACGCGGGAGACCTCCACACCCTGCTCACGATCGATACCGCCGGTTGGCGCGACGCCATCCCGCAGATCCGCGAGCACTACGCACAGTTCGACGGCAAGATGCCGGCGCAGCTGTCGATGGCCCTCGACGCCCTCGAGGAACGGATCAGCTAGCACCACTCGCTAGCGAACCTGGCCGACCATCATCGCCCGGATCCCGAGGCCCATGATGAACAGGCTTCCCAATCCGTACAGCAGATACAGCCGGTGCTTCATCTGCACGCGGTACGAGTAGATGATGGCGATGGCGATGATCGCCACGAACCCGTAGAAGGCGTGAAACTTCGGAAAGCGCAACTTGTACTTGTTGACCAGCACAACGCCGAGGGTGACCTGCACGAACACTGTGAGTTCGGCGATAACGATGAACCACCACAGGGCTCGCGTGCGCATCTGTGGCAACCAGTTGGCCACCAACGACCACGCCCCCGCCAGGCCGTTGCCGACGATGACGAACCAGGCCCAGTTCTCGTGGAAGTCGCTCAGTGCTACAGCGCTCAGATCGATCAGCCCTGTGTAACCGGCGGGACGCGAGAAGCCTGCTGCGCCTGCGCCTCTTCGAATGCGGTTGCCGCGATGTCGACCAATTCGGTGATCTCGTCGTCGGAGAATCCGGCGAGCCGGCGAAAGTTGCGGGCCAGATGCACTGGGTTCTCTTCGCGCTCGCCGCGGAAACCGCCGAAGCTGAACAGCTTGTCGACCGCTTTCTGGAAGTCGAGTGCCTCCTTCTGTCGCTGCGGATCTTGGGCGGTGAGGCGGCGCAGCCAGTCGCTGCCCATCTTGACGTGGGTGACCTCGTCGGCCAGCATCCAGTCTTCCGCAAAGGCAAGAACCGGGTCGGCGAGCACCGTACCGAAGTCGCGCATCGTCTTGAACACGTCGATCGCCAGGCCTTCGAGTGCACGGTTGACACCGGTGAGGCGAAGTACGGGATCGGGGTTGCAGGCCGCCTCGTACAGCAGCGTCTGCTCGGCGAACTCGCCGATCTCAGAGCCCATGTGCTCGCCGAGCTTGACACTGATCTCGACGTGTCGGGCCTCGTCCCAGCATTGCCTGGCCATGTCGAGCTTCAACCCTAACGGCGCCTGGTCGCGGGCCTCACCGACGTCGAAGTCGAAACATGTGCGGCCGGCGCCTTCGAGCGCCTGGATCTCACCGACGAAAATCCCGTGCATCAAGCCACGGGCGTTATCGGTGGCATTCTCGTAGGTCGGGGCCAAGGTGTTGCGCTGCGCGCTCGGCGCCAGATTGCGTGGGTCGAACACCGCATCTTCGACGCGCATTCGCGAGAACCGCACGTCGCGGGCCAATTCGGTCACCGGCAGCATTCGCTTCATCGCAACTCGCCTCCACGGTCCATGGGCTGCGTCATGGTTACTCGCCGCAACCCTGGCCGCCGATCAACGAGGTCACCGTATCGGTCTCGGTCACCCCGGTCAGAAATCCAGCGAGACCTTCGTTGACGAAAAAGTTCGGCCCGCCGAAGTCGTCACCCGGATTGAGAACCGCCGCCGGGTAGGTGCCGGTCAACTCGGTCACGGTCGAGCCGACACCGATGCCGGCGTCGGTTTTCAGACCAGTCGGGGCGATGGCCGGACCGAAACTCGGCCCGTAGACGTACGAAAAGAAATGCCGACGACCGGTGGTGACGCTGCTGTCGTCGCTGAACTGCAGCACGAGGTCGCCCCAGAACACCTGCCGCAACTCGGTGCCGGGGCAGTTGCCAACCGACAACGGGTCGACCCAGCCAGTATCGACGGTCGACGCCCCGATGATCGACGAGACATAGGCGATTACACCCTCGGGGTCGGCGCCGAAGGCTGCGTCACCGAGACCGTTGGCGCGCATGACCAACTCGGCACCAGGCGCGATTGTCGTCGATGTCGTCGTCGACGGCGTGGTGGACGTGGCCGGCGAGGTGGTCGAGGTCGAGGGCGCCGTCGTCACCGGAGTGGTCGTGGTGGTCGCCGACACCACCGTTGTCGACGTGGCCCCCGAGACGGTCGACGAGGTCGAGCCCGAGTTGGTGGTCTGCGACTCATCGCCGCTACAACTGGCAATCGTCAGGGCAACGAGGACCATAGGAACGAGACGCTTCGACTTCACAGTGGAAGTCTGGCACGCGCTGTGCCGATTACCTGATCAAGGTGTCTGCCTCGTGGCCACCTTCCACAAGCTGGAGTGTGCCGTCGACGGTGTCGACGACGGTCACCGAGCAGTTGTCGAGGCTGCGCACCACCAGTCGATCATCGCCGAGCGCAGCCCCGATGGCCGCATTGATCGCTATGAAATGGCTGAACACGACCGAGTCGGCAACTAGGCCGGCAAGCGAACTCACCACCTGGTCGCGGTATGTAAGGTAGCGCCGGCCAAGGTCGCCCCAGGTGCCGCGCATCGCATCGCGCAACCAATCGGTGCGATCGGCCATGGCGATTCCTTCCGGCGACGGAATCTCGCCAAAGCCCGGCTCGATGCGCGCCTCGACATTCCACATATCGGCGAGTTGCGCGGCAGTTTCACGGCAGCGACGCAACGGGCTGGTGAACACGGGCATCGTCCCAAGTGCAGCGGCAAGGCGCGTTGCGACCGCCGTCGCCTGACGGAGACCGAGGTCGTCGAGACCGGGGTCTGGGGCAGTGTCCCACCCGGCCGCGGCGCGCCCATGGCGGACCAGGTAGAGGCGGCTCATTCGAACAGCCAGCCGTCGCGCAGACCCGGCTCCGCACCTTTTTGAATGAACCACTCGGTCCCGAAAGCAGCGGCAAATGCCTCGTCGGGCATTTCCAGGAAGAAGCTGGTATCGGTGATCTGGCTGCGGTGGCAGCGCAGCGAATCTCGCTTGGCTAGCAGATGAGCAGAAACGTCGACTGCGTGAGTCAATTCAGCCTCTGTCATGCCGAATGGATTTCCGTCGTCGGCGCCATTGTTGGGGTCGAAGTCGTCGCCACCGATTTGGGTTCCGGCCTGGCGGGCCATCTCCACGATGCGGACGATGTGATCACGGTTCATGGTCGCCTCGAAGATTCGCTCGACACCGGCCAACTCGGCGGCACGATGACCAACCGTGTGGACCTTGATGTGATCGGGGTGCCCGTAGTTGCCGTGCCAGTCGTACACCGTCACCACGTCGGCACGCTCCTCGCGCAGGATTTCCGCCAGCCGCGCGGCGGCGTCATCGAGGGGCGCCTGGTGGAACGACAGCGGATCATGGTTCTGCTCCCAGCCCGTCATACCGCTGTCTTTGTATCCGAGCCACTCCAAGCGATGGACTCCCAAGGCGGCAGCCGAGCACGCGGTCTCTGCCCGTCGTCGATCGACCAACGACTCGCCGTCGGCGAGGTCGTCGGGCACTTCGCCGTAGTCGCCGTCGGTGGCGATCACCACGACCACTCGGTGCCCCTCGGCGCTGGCTCGGGCGAGCGAGCCCCCGGTGCTGATCGACTCGTCGTCGGGGTGAGCGTGAAAACAGACCAGCGTTCCCATCAAGGTTCCTTTCGAAGCAGTTGCGTGTGGTGGATCACCCGGCGACAACGGCCCGGCTGGCGATCAGTGCACCAATTCTGGCGGCATCGAAACCCCAGTCGCGCAGGATTTCTGCCGAGTGCTGGCCAGGATGCGCAGGCGGCGTTGCGATCTCCGAGGACGTGCGCGAGAACCTCGGCGCAGGGGCCGGTTGCGGCGTGCCGGCAACCTCGACAAATGTGCCTCGCTCGACGTTGTGTGGGTGCGAGGCAGCCTCACTCATCGTCAAGACCGGCGCGAAGCAAACGTCGGTGGTCTCCATCAGCGAGCACCACTCGTCGCGGGTTCTGGTTGCGAACAAATCGGCAAGCCGCTGTTTGAGATGCGGCCACGACGATTTTTCCATCTGCCGGGCGAACTCGGGGTCGCTGTCGAGACCAGTCAGGCGCAACAGCTCGGCATAGAACTGCGGCTCGATCGCACCCACTGAGATGTACTCCCCGCCCGCGCAGGCGTACACATCGTAGAAGTGGGCGCCGGTGTCGAGCAGGTTGGTTCCTGGTCGATTCTCGTCGAACAGTCCGACGCTCTTGAACGCCCAGAACATGCTCATCAGCACCGCGGCTCCGTCGACCATCGCCGCATCAACGACCTGACCGCAACCGCTGCGCTGCGCCTCCAGCAGCGCGCAGACCACCCCGAAGGCAAGGAACATGCCGCCCCCGCCAAAGTCGCCGACCATGTTGAGCGGCGGCACCGGAGCCTGCCCGTCGCGCCCGAAATGGGCAAGGGCACCGGCCAGGGAGATGTAGTTGATGTCGTGGCCCGCCGCGTTGGCGTACATGCCCGACTGCCCCCAGCCGGTCATCCGCCCGAAAACCAGGCGCGGGTTGCGATCCAGGCATACGTCGGGGCCAATGCCTAGTCGCTCCATCACACCCGGCCGAAACCCCTCGACGAGCGCGTCGGCCGACGCCGTCAGATCGAGCAATGTGACGACGCCGTCCGGGTGTTTGAGGTCGATGGCGATGTTGCGGCGACCGCGGAGCAGCACGTCGAAATGTGGGGTGCTCGGGGCCGGACCGCTGACCGCCTGGACGCGCTCGACACGGATCACCTCGGCGCCCATATCGGCCAGCATCATCGCCGCAAACGGGCCTGGACCGATACCCGCCAACTCGATGATTCGATATCCGCAAAGAGGACCAGCCATACCCTCCTCATTAGCACGCTGCGCTAGTTCATTAGCACGCAGCGCCGATCTCGATCACTGCTCTGTACTCGACTACCTTCGGGCTCATGACCGAACTTCCACGGGGGCTGCGCCCCCGGACCCCATCGTCGTCCGCCTCGCTGGCGCTCGCTCGGCCGACACGTCATGAGCTGCGCTCGTGACGTTGTTCGGCGTCCACGTCGGCTTGCAGCGCACCACCCCCGATGAGCTGCGCATGGTGTGGCAGCGTGTCGAAGACCTTGGTTTCGGGTGGATCTCGGTGTGGGATCACTTCTATGGCGCCACAGGCAAACCCGACGATGCGGCGTGCCTGGAAGCGGTCGCCATGCACGCCGCGCTGGCCTGCACGACCTCGAGGGTCCGCTGCGGCTCGCTGGTCTACTCGATCGGCTACCGGCATCCAGCGGTGCTGGCCAAAGCGATCACCGCCATCGACCTACTGTCGGGCGGCCGTGCCGAGATGGGTATCGGCGCCGGCTGGGCCCAGGTCGAGTACGACGCCTACGGCATTCCGTTCCCCGGCGCCAGGGTTCGCCTCGACCAGCTCGAAGAAGGCCTCCAATGCCTTCGCGGGCTGCTGCACGACGACGTCACCGACTTCGCCGGTACTCACTTCACCCTTACATCCGCCCGCAACGAGCCTCGCCCCGTGCAGGCCAAGCTGCCGATCTGGGTCGGAGGTGGCGGCGAGAAGCGAACACTGAAGATCGCGGCACAGTACGCCGACGGCTGGAACGTGCCGTTCATCGGGCCCGACGCGTTCGCTCACAAGCGCTCCGTGCTCCACGGCTTCTGCGACGGCGTCGGACGCGACCCTTCGCAGATCCGTTGCGCGATCAACGTCGGCATCGCAAGCGACGAGGCCAACCTGCGCCACCAGTTCGGGGCGATTGCCGACTTCGTCCGCCCGGGAGTACTGACCGGCAGCGACGACGAACTCCTCGACCGCATCGGCCAGTATGTCGATGCAGGCGCCGATCAACTCAACATCGCCTTGCGCGCCCCGTTCGACCTTGACCTGGTCGAGCGATTCAGCGCCGCCTTGAACCTGGCATGAACGTCCACGTCCGCGCCCCGGGGCGAGTCAACCTGATCGGCGATCACACCGACTACACCGGCGGAATGGTGATGCCGATGACGATCGACCGCTGGACAGAGATCCGCGGCATCACCGCCGACACCATCACGCTGACCTCCGACGACGAACCGCTACCGGCCGTGCTCGACCTGCTGATCGACGATCCCCAACGTGTCGAACCACCGTGGGCCAAGTACGTGGCCGGTGTTGTCGCCGAGATGCAGCCAGCTGTGGGCATCACCGGCACCGTGGTCACCTCGATCCCGATCGGCGCGGGTCTGTCGAGCAGCGCCGCGCTGGAGTTGACGGTGGCGCTGGCTCTCGGCTTCGACGGTGATGCGTTGGGCCTGGCGCAACTGTGCCGCCGCGCCGAGATCAGGGCCTCGGGCGTGCCGTGCGGGATCATGGACCAAGTGGTGATCGCCGCCGGCCGGGCCGACCATGCCCTACAAATCGACTGCGGCGACTTGACGATCGAACCGGTCAAGATTCCCGTCGACGTCGATGTTGTCGTCCAGTTCATAACCCAGCGGACCCTGGTCGGCACCGCCTACGCCGATCGCGTCGCCGAATGCGCTGCAGCCGAAGAGCGGATCGGTCCGCTGCGAAGCGCCAGTTTGCAAGACACGCTGTCGATCGCCGATCCGGAGATCCGCGCCCGCGCCCGTCACGTCGTCAGCGAGAATCAGCGCGTGCGCGACTTCGCCTCAGCGCTCGAGGCCGGGGATCTCCGCGCCGCCGGAGCACTGATGGTGACCAGCCACGCCAGCCTGCGCGACCTATATCAGACGTCGACCCCAGTTATGGACGCCGCCGTCGAGCGCCTGATCGCACGGCGCGGTGTCTACGGGGCGCGGATTACCGGCGGCGGCTTCGGCGGGTGCGTCGTCGCGCTCACCGAACCCGGAGCACTCGCCGACGGCTGGGTCGTACGGGCGGTCGACGGTGCCCATCGCGTCGAGTAACCACGATCAAAGGAGACATCTATGACAAGGTCGCGCCTGTTGGCCTCTGGGCTGCACTTTGGTGAAGCCCCCCGCTGGCACAACGGAGCGCTGTGGTTCAGCGACTTTTTCGACTATGCGGTGAAAACGGTCGACCTCGACGGTCACGTGGAAGTCAAGGTCAGTGTGCCTGACCGGCCCAGCGGGCTCGGTTGGTTGCCCGACGGGCGATTGCTTGTCGTCTCGATGACCGCCCGCTCGGTGCTGCGCCTCGAAGGCCAACGGCTCGTGGTGCATGCCGACCTGTCGCCGATCGCCACCTTCCACTGCAACGACATGGTCGTCGATGCGGTTGGACGGGCCTACGTCGGCAACTTCGGCTTTGACCTTGACACCGCCGAGATCAACGGAACACTCAACGACGTGCTCGCCGCCCACACAGGAGCCACCCTGGCACGAGTGGACCCGGACGGCTCGATACATGCCGCCGCCGGAGAGCTGATCTTCCCCAATGGAACCGTGATAACGCCCGATGGGCGAACGATGATCGTCGCCGAGACCTTCGGCCGTCGTCTCACCGCGTTCGACATCGCCGGCGATGGTTCGCTATCCAACCGCCGGCTGTGGGCCGACCTCGGCCGGCGGATACCGGACGGGATCTGCCTCGATGCCGATGGCGCAGTCTGGGTGGCCCATCCGGTGGCCACGGAATGTTTCCGTGTCGCCGAGGGCGGCGAGATCCTCGACATCGTCGAGACCGACCAGCGCTGCTTCGCGTGCATGCTCGGCGGCGAGGATCGGCGCACGCTCTTCATGCTCACGTCGCAGTTCTCCTTGGCCGTAGAGGCCGCAGCGCGGCGCACCGGCAACATCTTGATCGCCGACGTCGATACCCCGGGTGCCGGTCTGCCGTAAGTCAGCCGAGAAGTTTGGCCTTCTGGGCTTGGAACTCCTCCTGGGTCAGCGTGCCGCGATGCAGCATGCCTTCCAGCCGCTCGAGTTGCTCGGAAACATCGCCGGCGGGAGCAGCTGCGGTGTACCCGGCTCGCCGCTGGTAGTGCCCTTCCATCTGCGCGTGAATGAGGTTCTGAACCTGAGCGGGATGACGGATGTCGGTGAACCGTTGCTGGCCGTCCTCACCGCCGGATTCGATCAACAAGTCGCCGGCGCCCAGCATCCGTTCGAACACACTCTGGCTGAAGTTGACGTTGTTGACCCGTTCGAGGGGGATCTCGACGCCGCTCTTGCCGATGACCCCGTGGCGGAAAATCAACCTGTTGGACGTGATCACGAAATTGGTTGTCAGCCATTTCAGGTATCGCCAGATGAGCCAGATCGCCGTCAGCACCAACAGGACGAGGGCCAACGAACCAAGTACCTTGCGGGCGTTCGTGCCGTCGTCGGTCTGGGTCAACACGACGATGCCCAACACGATGCTGCCGAGCAGCGACCACGCCGGCTCGGCGAAAAACCACCAGTGCGGGTGCATATCGAGGGCAATTGTCTCGTTGGCGTTCAGATTCTTCTTCGGGAACGGCATGGACGCGACTGTAGTGAACGCGAGTCGACCGCGGGGCGACAACGCTGTCGGGGGCTGAAGGGCCCAGCCGCCGTGCCGTATCGTGTCGTGATGAGCGTGGATCGGCTGCTGGTGGGGCTCGATGGTGACCAGCGCCGCGCCGTCGAGAGCGACGCCGCCCCGCTGGCGATCGTGGCTGCTGCCGGCTCGGGGAAGACTACGGTCCTGACCCGGCGGATCGCCTACCGCATCGAACACGGCCAGGCCGAACCGCGGCACGTCGTCGCTCTGACCTTCACCCGCGACGCCGCCGGCGAGCTGCGGCGACGGCTGCGCCGCCTCGACATCCACCAATCGATCGAGGCCGGAACGTTCCACAGCATCGCCCTGCGACTGCTGCGCGACCGGGCGATCACCCGCAACGAGGCCGTGCCAGCGCTCGCCCCCGACCGGGTGCGGCTGGTTCGGGAATGTCTCAAAGAGTTGCGACTCGAGTTCGACCCGCACCCGGCGATGGCCGACATCGACTGGGCACGGGCGCGACGCATCGGACCGGCTGACTACGAGCGCCAATCCCGCGCAGCTCGTCGACGAGGCGTCGTGCCGCCCGGACGATTCTCAGACCTCGCAGCCGCGTACGAGCGGCTGAAGCGACGCCGCGGCGTGGTCGACTTCGACGACCTGCTCGATCTCAATCTGCGTGCCGTCGAGACCGACGCCGCCTTCCGCGCCCTGGTGCACTGGCGATTCCGCCACTTCTTCGTCGACGAGGCACAAGACCTCAACCCACTGCAACACGCCCTGCTCGAGGCATGGCGCCGCGACCGCGCCGATATCTGCCTGGTCGGCGATCCACGACAGGCGATCTACGGCTGGAACGGCTCAGATCACACGACGATGACCGAGGTCGAGCGGGTCTACCCCGGCGTCACAGTCGTCTCCTTGAACACCAACTACCGCTGCTCGCCGCAGGTCGTCAGCGCCGGTGCGGCCGCCCTTAGAGCCAGCGGTCAGCGCGACGACACAGCCAGCAACCGGCCTGACGGCACCCCACTACGCGTCGAGTCCTACCCGACCGTAGAGGCTGAGGCGGCGGCGATCGCTTCGTCTGTTCGCGCCGCGTTGCATCGGCACAGCCCGGCCGGCATCGCCGTGCTGGCCAGGACGAATGACCAGCTGCTGCCTATTGAGGAGGCGTTGACCGCTGCGGGTATCGCCACTCAGCGCGCCGTCGGTCGGTCTCCGTTGGAGATTGCCCTGGCCGACGCCTGTCGCACCTCCAGCCTCGAGGCTTTGGCGCTGTGGGCAGACGAGCAGTTCAACCACCACGACCCGATTCGACGGCGCGTTGCAGAGGAGGTCGACCGCTTTCTCGCCTCGCAGGAGCCCGGAGGCTTTCGCAGCTGGGTCGATGCGCGAGCCCCGTTCGACGATCTCGACACCGACGCCGTCGACGGCGCAGTATCACTGCTCACGTTCCACGGCGCCAAGGGTCGGGAGTGGCCGGTCGTCATCGTCGCCGGCGCGGAGGACGGTCTGATCCCGCATAGTTCGGCGCGCTCGGCAGCACAGCAAGCCGAAGAAGCGCGGCTGCTGTACGTTGCGATCACCCGGGCGGTCGACCACCTGGTCATCACCCGCGCTGAGACACGTCGCGGTGCGCCGACGCGGCCGAGCCCGTGGCTGGAAGCTGTCGAGGCGACGATCGCCGACGACCGCCCGGTTCCACCGCCGCCGCGGCCGGCGAACACACGCCAGATTGATCCGCTCGCCGACTTGAAGGCGTGGCGCAGCCAGATCGCCCGCGGCGCTGGGATCTCGGAGCGCACTATCTGCAGCGACATCGTGCTGCGAAGCCTGCTGGAACAGCCACCGACGAGCACCGACGAACTCGCCGAGCGCCTGGGTCTCACCCCGGTTGCTGCAGGCAGGCTGCGACCGCTGCCAGAAGCGGTCAGTCGAGCTCGACAATGACCGGCGCGTGATCCGAGGGCGATTGTCCTTTACGCGCGTTGCGATCGATCACGCTCCAGGTACAGCGATCGGCCACAGCCTTGGTGCCGAGCACGAGGTCGATCCGCAAACCGCGACCCTGATGGAAGTCACCCGCCCGATAGTCCCACCAGCTGTACAACTTGGCGTCGGGGTGGAGCTGCCGAAACAGGTCGATCATGCCCCACTGGCAAAGCTCTGCGAGCAGTGCACGCTCGGGCTCGCTGGTGTGTGTTGCACCAACGAACTTCGCCGGGTCGTAGACATCGATGTCGGCCGGGGCGATGTTGAAGTCGCCGGCTACAACCACGGCCTCGTCGGGTGACGCGATGGCTGCAACGTGGCGTCGCAACTTCGCCATCCAGCCCAACTTGTACTGGTAGTGGTCGTCGTCGAGAGAGCGACCATTGGGCACGTACACGCTGAAGACGCGTACGCCGCCGCACAGTGCGCTGACGATTCGCGCCTCGGAATCCGGCTCGCCCTCTGCGAAGTTCGACACGATCTGGCCAAGACCGACCCTCGACAGGATCGCCACACCGTTCCACTGCCCTTGACCGTAATGGGCGGTGTCGTAGCCCATGGCGGCGAACGTCAGGGCCGGGAAGGCATCGTCGGAAAGTTTGGTCTCCTGCATACACAGCACATCGGGTTGCACGTCGGCCAGCCACTGTTCGACCCGCGGCAAACGGGCTTTCAGCGAGTTGACGTTCCACGTGGCGATCCGCACAGCAGCGACCGTAGCGAATCACACCGACTTGGCACGGCGTCGCGTCGGCTTGGCGGGTGCTGTCGGCTCGGTCGAGGGCGCCGCGGCGGCCGCCGGAGCCTTCTTGGCCGCCCTTTTCTTCGCTGGCTGCACTGTCGGCTCGATGACGGGCGATGACTCGAGCGATGCCTTCCTGGCGCGTACCTTCGGCACGATCTCCGCGGTCGCTGCAGCGGCAGCCTTCTTCGATACTCGCTTCTTTGGTGCCGGCGGCGCCTCGACCTCGACGACCGGAGTGGGCTCGGTTGTCGCTGGCGGCTTGCCAGCAGCCTTCCTGGATGCCCGCTTCGGCTTGGCTTCGACGGGGGCCTCGACCGGCAGCAGTTTGACCGTTGCCATGGTCGGTATGGCCAGGTCGATGCTGCGTCGGGCGGCGGCAAAGCTCTCGACCACCAGCGTGACCGACTCACCGACTTTCATGAACTCGCGTGCACTCCGTGGTGGCGGATCGGCCATCAGGCTCAGCGGCACGTACCCCTTGACATCACCGATGCGCACGTAGGCACCGTGTGACGAGTAGTTCTCGACGATTGCGTTGACGCTACTGCCCGGCTTGTGGTACTCGACGAAGGTCAAGAACGCCAACAGGTCGTTGGTGCCGGTGCTCTTCGGAGTCGGCTCGGCTCGCTGGTCGTCGGCGGGTTTGCCGGCTTCTGCCGCCTTGGCGGCTTCTGCCGATTTGCCGGCGTCGGCAGGTTTGGTCGAGGCTGCCAGCTTGGCTTCGCGGCCGCGGCGGGCCTTTTGCAGGGTCGCACCTGGCGGCGGCGCGGCGGGAACCGGCATCGGTTGGCTGGCTGGCGGGCTCGCCGCTTTGACCTTCGGAACACGCTCGCGCTTGGCCTCGCTGACCGACTTGCGACTGGTGGGACCGCGGACCGGCAAACGGTGGACGAACACCCACCCGATGTGTGGCACGGGCTTGCCACCGACCAGGCGACCCTCGTCGAACAGCCAGGCGTGGGTGCCGTGAAACTCCTGGTAGCTGTCGTTGGAGAGGATCGTCGCGTCGACCTTGTTGGCGATGCTCAGCACGAAGGCGTCGCCTCGCCCGATGGCCCCGGCCGGTGGAGCGACGATCTCGTTGTTGCTGACCGCGGCGTCGAACTCGGCGACTTCCTTCGCATCGATGCGGTGGCCGAACGTGGCATCGACGACCACCGTGATCAAGACGTCGGGATGCTCGGACATGTAGGCCAGCACCGCCTCGTTGAGTTGCTTCAGGCTGGGCATGGCTCGACCCTCGGTGGCAAGGTTCGAACCGTCGACGACAACGTGACGCGGCATAGCGAAGTCAGTCAACCACGCCGAGGGCCGGGTGCCTACGCTGTTCCGCGTGAAGAAGGCCGTGTTATGGGACTTCGGCGGCGTGATCCTGTCCAGTCCGTTCGAAGCGTTCCGTCGCTACGAGACCGAGCACGGCCTTCCGAGCGACTTCATCCGCACCGTCAATTCGACGAATCCGCACACCAACGCGTGGGCGCTTCTGGAGCGCAACGAGGTCTCGGCCGATGAGTTCGACGAACTCTTCGCTATCGAATCTGCGGCACTCGGCCATCGGGTCCCCGGCGCCGACGTTCTGGCATTGCTGCCCGGCGACGTTCGTCCAGAAGTGGTGGTCATGCTCGACCGTGTGAAAGCGGCTGGTTACCGCGTCGCCTTGCTCACCAACAACGTGATCGGCGGCGACGGCAGCAAAGCGGGCGGCGATGCCAGGTCTGAGCAGATCGCGGCAATCATGGATCGCTTCGACGCCGTCGTCGAGAGCAGCAAGGTCGGCGTGCGCAAACCGGAGCCGCGCTTCTACGAGATCGCCTGCGAACTACTCGACGTGCAACCCGACGAATGCGTTTTCCTCGACGACCTCGGCATCAACCTCAAGCCCGCAGCGGCGATGGGTATGACCACGATCAAGGTCACCAATGCGGCCCAGGCCATCACCGAACTCAGCGCTGCTCTTGGTTGGACCTGACTGGCCAACTAACGCGACCCGCGCAGTCGATTGCAGCCAGCCTGGTGGTTGTCATCATAACGAGACGCTCACACTCCTCGGGCAACTCCCGCTGACGAGGACGTCGACCACTCTCGCCCGTGCGTCGCGCACCACCCGGCAGATCGAGATTTGGTCGGTACTGTGCACATTGGGCCGGCGAGGCGTCGAGGACATGGTTGTCAGGGCGGTCGTGGCGACGTGGTGTCGATCGTCGTCTAGGGTCGAACGGCATGAGCGAGTTCGAGGCCGCCGAGCAGGCTGTGCAGGCCGCCGTGGACGCTGGTGCCCGCTATGCCGATGCGCGGGTGATGCACCGGCGTCACACGTCGATGTCGGCGCGCAACGGTGAGGTCGAGGCGGTCTCGGATACCGCCGACTCGGGCATCGGTGTGCGGGCCCTTGTCGGCTCGGGATGGGGCTTCTTCGCCATTGCGGACCTGGGTGATCGAGCCGTACGTGACGCTGGGGCGAAGGCCGCCGAGATCGCCGCCGCCAGCGCCCTGGTCTCGCGTGAGGCGTCGGGGCTCGTGCCAAGCTTGCCGGTTACCGGGACCTGGGCGAGTGATTGTCTGACAGATCCGTTCTCCGTAGCGCTTTCCGACAAGGGCGATCTGCTGGTGCGAGCAACAACGACGATGTCCGAGAACGGCGCAGACCTGGCAGAGGCGCAGTGCCAGTCGTGGGAAACACGAAAATGGTTCGTGTCCAGCGAAGGCCACCGCATCGACCAACATGTCCGCGAGAGCGGCGCCGGGATCGTGGCGACCGCAATTGGCGACGGCGAGACGCAATGCCGCTCCTACCCGGCCGCTCGAGGCCAGTACGGCACACGGGGCTGGGAGTTTGTCGAAGCCCTCGACCTCGAGGCCCACGCCGCCCGGATCGGGTCCGAGGCCAGAGCGTTGCTCAGCGCCCCGTCGTGTCCGAGCGGGGAGACGACCTTGATCCTCGGTGCCGAGCAACTCGCGCTCCAGATCCACGAGTCGGTCGGTCACGCCATCGAACTGGACCGTATCCTCGGCTGGGAAGCGGCGTACGCGGGCACGTCGTGGCTGGACTTGGCCCGGCTCGGCTCGATGAAGTTTGGGTCGGCGCTGATGAACATCACGATCGATCCAACGATCCCCGGAGCACTTGGATCGTTTGGCTACGACGACGAGGGAACGCCCGCTGCGCGTCGCGACGCAGTCCGCGAGGGCACGTGGGTCGGAGTCCTGGCCGGACGGGACTCGGCCGCTGTGGCCGGCCTCGACTATGCCGGCAGTGTGCGAGCTGAAGGTTGGGCCCGGCTGCCGATGGTGCGGATGACGAACGTGGGGCTGGAGCCCGGTCCGCACACCTTCGACGAGATCGTCGCCGAAACGGATGATGGGATCTACATGGAGACCAATCGTTCGTGGTCGATTGACGACCGCCGGCTGAACTTCCAGTTCGGCACGGAGGTCGCCTACGAGGTCAAGAACGGTCAGCTCGGCCGCCTGCTACGGAACCCGACCTACACCGGGATCGGGCCGCAGTTCTGGTCGTCGATGGACATGCTGTCGTCGGAGATCGTGGCCTGGGGCACACCGAACTGCGGCAAGGGTCAACCGGGGCAGGTCGGCCACACCGGCCATCCCGCCGCTCCGGCCCGCTTCCGAAACGTTCGAGTTGGGGTTCGGGCGTGACCACTGAGCGGGATCTGGCGACATCCGCCGTGGACATGGCGACCGTAGCGCTGGCCGGGGCCGAGGTCGAGGCGTCCGCCGATCGGCAGCGCCTGGCCCTGACTCGTTTCGCCAACTCGGTGATCCACCAGAACGTGGCCGAGGACGTGACAGCGGTGCGGGTGCAGATCCACTACGAAGGCCGCACGGCTTCAGCGTCGGCGACCGTGATCGATCAGTCCGGACTGCGCGCCCTCATCGAGCGCGCAGTCGACGCCGTAACGGTTGCGCCACACGATCCCGGCTGGCCGGGCCTCGCCCCGCCGGCAGAACCCGGCGTCACGCCTGCGGTCGACCCAGCCACCGCTAACGCGACCCCGGCCGACCGGGCCACGATCGTGCGGGCCTTCGTCGACGGCGCCGGCGGTCTGGAGGCGGCTGGTTACTGCCGCACCAATCACTGGTCGGGTGGCTTCGCCAACTCGGCGGGTCAGACGGTGACCGGCGAAGCCGTCGAGTGCGGCATGTCGGGCATCGCCCGGCATCACGGTGCCGATGGTGTCGCCCGCCACTTTCCGCTCAGCCTGGCAGGAATCAATGGCGAGGTCCTCGGAGCTCGCGCCGCGGCCAAAGCGCTCGCGTCGTATGAGCCGATCGAGCTGCCGGCCGGCCGTTACGAGGTCGTGCTCGAGCCGACGGCCGTAGCCGACATCCTCGAAAGCCTCGCGGCAGCCGGCTTCGACGGCAAAGCCGTCAACGAACATCGCTCGTTCGTGCGGGTCGGCGAGGACCAGTTCGATCCGGCGATCACGCTCGTCGACGACCCGCTGGCGGTCGGGTTCGGATACGACAACGACGGCTCGCCGCGCCAGCGCCTGGTGCTCGTCGACGGCGGCACGACCGTGTCGCTCACCCACGATCGCCGCTCGGCAGCCGAGGCCGGCGCGACTACCACCGGCCATGCCGTCGATTTGTCCGACTCGTGGGGACCCTATGCCCGCCACCTGAGCCTTCTACCGGCCGGCGACGGAACCAGCGTTGCCGACGAGGTCGATGGGCCGGTCGCCGACTCTTCGATCGCCGGGCTGGTCGCTGGCATCGAGCGGGGCATATTGGTGTCCGACTTCTGGTACACCCGAATGCTCGATCCGCGTACTCTCGCCATCACCGGCCTGACGCGCAACGGCGTGTGGCTCATCGAGAACGGCAGCGTCACCAGCCCGCTGTGCAACTTCCGCTTCACGCAGTCGTACGCGCAGGCGCTGATGCCGGGCAACGTCAAAGCCGTCGGCCGCACTGCAAGCCCCGTGCCCGGCGACACGTACACCGCGACATCGCCGCGCTGGTCGTGCCCCGCCTTGCACCTGGCCTCGTGGAACTTCACAGGCGGCGCCTCCGGCTGATGCTCCACAGGCATCCGCCGCTCGTCGGCACCGCCTCGTTGCCGCAGCGTCGGTCACGGGCGCGGCCTGTTCACGAGTCACAGTCCGTCGAAGGTTGCGTCGAGCAGGTCGGTAAGTTCTTGATCGTGGATCGCCTTGGTGCCTGTCGCCGGGCTCCCGCTGCCGGTGCGGCACACGCCGCGCAGGACGTAACCACGTTCCTTGAGCCGCCACGTGCGCGGCTCGACGAAGTTCCACGGCCCCATGTTGTCGGGCTCTTCTTGCAGCCACACCAGATCGCGAGCATTGGGATAGCCCTGAAACGCTTCTAGCAGTCGGTCGGCGGGGAACGGATACAGCTGCTCAATGCGCACGACGGCAACGGGGGCCGAGCGGCGATCGCGCTCGGCCATTGCATCCCACACCACCTTGCCGCTGCAGAACACCAACCGGCGCACGGCGTCGCGATCGACAACGTTCGGATCGTCGAGCACTTCTTCGAACGAGCCGCGCGTGAGGTTGTCGACGGGAGACCTGCTCTCTTTCATCCGCAATGGTGCCTTAGGCGTGAACAGCACCAGCGGTTTGCGAACGTCGCGGCGCACCTGGCGGCGCAGCAGATGGAAGTACTGCGCTGCTGTCGTGGCATTGCAGACCTGGATGTTGTCGTCGGCACACTGCTGCAGGAAGCGTTCGATGCGCGCCGAGGAATGCTCGGGACCCTGGCCCTCGAAGCCGTGCGGAAGCAGCAGGACGAGACCGTTGGATTGGCCCCACTTGTGTTCTGCGGCCACGAGATACTGGTCGATGATGACCTGGGCGCCGTTGATGAAGTCTCCGAACTGAGCCTCCCACATCACCAGCGCTTCGTGGTTGGCATGGGCATAGCCGTATTCGTAGCCGAGGGCAGCGTATTCACTGAGCAGGCTGTCGTACACCCAGAAACGTGCCGATGCCCCTTCCAGCGTGTTCAGCGGAAGCCAATCGTTCTCGTTCTCGTAGTCGATCAACGCCGCGTGACGCTGGCTGAAGGTGCCACGGCGGCTGTCTTCTCCAGCCAGGCGCACAGGCGTGCCTTCGAGTACCAGCGAACCGATCGCCAGCGCCTCGGCCGTGGCCCAATCCACCTCGCCGAGCTCGTGGTAGGTCTTCGACCGTGTGTCGAACTGGCGGATCAGCTTGGGGTGCGGGGTGAACTCGGCCGGGTACGCCGTGAGGTGGTCGAAGATCGTGTCGAGGCGGGCCCGGTCGACACCGGTGGGCACGTGGGGCAACACACCGTGTGGCTTGGGTCGCTTCGGCACCTTGACGACTTCGGGGGCGAGCGCCCGCGTCTGATCCAGGGCAACCTGCAACTTACTGTGGAAGTCGGCCAACGCACCCTCTGCCTCTTCGACCGTCAGCTCACCACGCTTGACCAACGCCTCGACGTAGAGCTTGCGCACACTGCGTCGCTCGGCGATGGCCTTGTACATCAGCGGCTGCGTGTAGCTCGGGTCGTCGCCCTCGTTGTGACCGTAACGGCGATAGCAGACCATGTCGATGACGACGTCTTTGTGGAACGTCTCGCGGTACTCGAAGGCGAGTTGCGCCACCCGCACGCACGCCTCGGGGTCGTCGCCGTTGACGTGGAAGATCGGCGCCTGCACAGTTTTGGCAACGTCGCTGCAGTAGATCGAACTGCGGGCGTACTGCGGGCTGGTCGTGAACCCGATCTGGTTGTTGATGATCAGATGGATGGTGCCACCGACGCGATAGCCCTTGATGTCGCTCATGGTCAGGCACTCGGCAACAACGCCCTGCCCGGCGAAGGCGGCATCGCCGTGCAGCAGGATCGGCAGCGTCGGGAACGAGCCCGGAGGCTCGATGCGATCCTGAGCGGCTCGCATGAGGCCCAAGACGATCGGATCGACAGTTTCGAGGTGGCTGGGGTTGGCGGCCAACTCGACACGGATGTCGGCGCCCGTCGGACTTTCGTACTTGCCGGTCGCCCCGAGGTGGTACTTCACGTCACCGGAGCCCTGCACCGAACTCGGGTCGATGTGGCCCTCGAACTCTCGGAAGATCTGGTCGTAGCTCTTGCCGATCACGTTGCCGAGCACGCTCAGCCGGCCGCGGTGGGCCATGCCGATCGCCGCAGAATCGAGACCGGCATCGGCAGCCATCGACAGGATCTGATCGAGGATCGGAATCGCCGACTCGGCCCCCTCCAGGCCAAAGCGCTTGGTGCCGACGTATTTCGTGGCCAGGAACTTCTCGAAGGCCTCGGCGGCGTTGAGCCGCTCGACGATGCGCTGTTTGCTTTCCTTGGCGACGACGCGCTGCACGCCCTCGACCTTGGACTGGATCCATCGCTGCTCGGCGAAATCCTGAATGTGCATGTACTCGATGCCGATCGTGCGGCAGTACGCGTCGCGCAGCACGCCGAGCAGGTCACCGAGCTTCATCTTCTCGTAGCCACCGACACCGCCGGTGAGGAACTCGCGATCGAGATCCCAGATGGTCAGACCGTACGTCGCCGGATCGAGCTCGATCGGAAGATCGGGCTCCTTCCAACGCAATGGATCGAGGTCGGCGATCAGATGACCACGAACACGGTGGACGCGGATCAGCGTGGCGATCTGCATCTGCTTGTGCAGCATCGCCTCTTCGCTGTCGATCGGGCTGTGATCGACCCGCCACTTGACCGCCTCGTAGGGCACCCCGAGGCTCTTGAACACGTACTCGTAGAAGCCGTGCTCACCCAACAGCAACTCGTGAACCCGCCTCAAGAACATGCCACTCTCGGCGCCTTGAATGATGCGATGGTCGTAGGTGCTGGAGACTGTCACGATCTTGCTGATGCCCAGAGTGCCGAGGGCGCGCTCGTCGGCGCCCTGGAACTCGGCCGGGTAGTCGATCGTGCCGACACCGACTATCACGCCCTGGCCGGGCATCAATCGCGGCACGCTCTGCACCGTGCCGATCGTGCCCGGGTTGGTGAGGGTGATCGTCGCCCCCTGGAAGTCGCTGACCGCCAGTTTGTTGCCTTTGACCTTACGGATCAGGTCTTCGTAAGCCGCCAGGAAGCCGGAGAAGTCGAGGGTGTCGGCGTTACGCAGCACGGGTACGACAAGCGTGCGCGTGCCGTCGCCCTTGTCGACGTCGACCGCAAGGCCCATGTTGACCGCTGGGTTACGGATGACGCGCGGCTTACCATCAGTACCGGACACGTAGGAATTGCCCATGTTGGGCACGGCATCGGCGATGGCTCGTACGACCGCGAAGCCGATCAAGTGGGTGAAGCTGACCTTGCCCTGACCGCTGCGGCTGCGGTAGCCGTTGATGACCTTTCGGTTGACCTCGAGCAGCTTGGCGGGGATGTCGCGAAAACTGGTCGCCGTGGGCACCGACAAGCTGCGCTCCATGTTGGCGGCGATGGCCGCCCCGGCGCCGCGGATCGGCTCGCCCAGGTCTTCCGCAGCGGCCGGCGGGTCGACGGGCACGACCGTCGGCGGAGATCCGTTCGACGGTGTTGCCGCGGCCTCTGCCGGAGCCGCGGCGGCCACGACCGGGGCGATGGCCGGTTTGTAGTCGGAGAAGAACTCCTGCCATGTCTCGCTGACCGAACCGGGGTCGGATCGGAACTGCTCGTACATTTCCTCGACCAGCCACGAGTTGGCGCCGAATCCCGGCCCTGCAGAATCAATCGCTGCCACGTCGTGTGAGCGTACTTGTCGACGACCACTTTTAGAAGGCTCGTCCCGCGTACTCCCGGTGGTTGCTTTTCCGAAGCTCGGACTTATATATTCATCGCATGAGATTCCGGACTCTCGTCACCGTTCCGTTCCTCGCCCTCTCGCTCGTGGGTTGCAGCTCGGGCAGCAGCGGCGCCGGCGCAACGCTGCCCGCCGGGGCGACAGTGATCACGGCCATCGAGGGGATCGCCTGGGATGCCAAGACGTACACGTCGGCCGCGGTCGACGGAAAAATTACGATCGCCTTGCGAAACGACTCCAGCCTCCCGCACGACCTGCGCCTTCTCGACTCCGACAACGTCGATGTCGGCCTGGCGCTCGCTGCGCAGGGCCGCGGCGAAGTGCACACCCTTGCGTACACCTTGCCACCCGGGAGCTACCAGGTGATCTGCACCCTCGCCGGCCACGGCAACATGAAGGCCACGCTGACGGTCAGCTGACCACGCCAGCAAGCCCCTGACACAAACGGACGTTCAGGCCCGCAGCAGCACCTCTGTAACGATCAGGAACAGGACCCATAGACCGAACGCGCTGATCAACACGTTGCGCACGCCGGGGCCGTCGTACATGGCGTTGAGCGACTTGTTGGGCGCCGTCTTCCAAGGCATCAGGCCCAGCGCATTGACCTCGAGCACAGCGATGATCACGATGGCGATGACCCAATAAGTACCCATCTTGGCGCTGCTGACGACCTCGCCCGACAACGGGTTGTGCGTGTTGAAGACCATGAAGTACAGCATGCTTACCGAAAAGACGGTGTTCTGTCGCGAAGCCATCAGTGCACGCCGCCCGGCAGGGGCCGCCGCCGGATCGGCTTCACCGCCGGCCAGGACGTT
>JANNHY010000227.1:0-2928 GCA_031404635.1 Ilumatobacteraceae bacterium | reverse complement strand
GGTTGTTGGGCATTGCCCAGTCGATGTGGACGCTCAGTTCGACTCCCGAGCACCCCGACGCGCCGATGGTGCAAGCGACAGGGTGGGGGCCAGTGGTCGGCGACGGCGAAGGTCTGGCGAAACTCCTGAGCGAGATGCTCGCCGACAAGTACCGCATCGTGGTCTCCGCCGATGGCTCCGGAAGCGCATCCCGCCTCGCCGAACTGCTGCCCAGCGAGGCAGTGCGCACCCGCGCCGCGGCGCTAGTGGCCGAGGAGCCGTGGGGTCGCGAGCAGTGGGAACGCCTGGCCGAAGGAACGGTCTTCGACGGCATGGAGAGCTGGCTGCCATGGCTCGTCGATGGCGACACACTGATCACCGATCTGCTACCGGCCTCCGGCAAGGTCGCGCTCCTCGAACCGCGGCGAATGCGCGACCGGGCCAACGACCTGCTCGCCGAGGAGGACGACCTCGCCCGCACCCTTGCTTCGACCTGGGCCCGCGACGCCGACCGCAAGTTCCCCCGGTTGCATGCAGACACCGATCGGCTACTGGGCACCTCGCAATCGATGTGGACGCTCAGCTCCACACCCGAGCACCCCGACGCCCCAATGGTGGAAGCGACGGGGTGGGGTCCGGTGGTCGGCGACGGCGAGGGATTGGCCAAGCGTCTCGGCGAGATGATCGCCGACAAGTACCGCGTCGTGGTCGCTGCCGACGGCACCGGAAGCGCGGCCCGGCTCGCCGAGTTGTTGCGCGACCGGGGCCTCGATTTCACCATCGCCACGGCGACGACCGACATCACCAAGCCTGGCGGCTACGTGGTCACCGCTCCACTTCATCGCGGCTGCTCGCTTCCAGCGGCGAAGTTGGCGATCATCGCCGAGGGCGACCTCACCGGCCGCAGGCGCACCCATCGCCTGCCCCGACCGCGCAAGCGGCAGGGCACCGGCTTCTTCGAAGACTTGAAGCCCGGCAACTACGTCGTCCACTACCAGCACGGCGTCGGTCGGTACGAGGGGATGGTCAAGCGTTCTATCGGCGGAACCGAGCGCGACTACCTGTTGTTGGCCTACAAGGGTGGCGACAGGCTCTACGTGCCCAGCGACCAGATCGATTCGTTGCGTCAATACGTGGGCGGCGAGGCGCCGACGTTGCACCGTCTAGGGGGCTCCGACTTCGCCAAGGCCAAGTCGCGGGTGCGCAGTGCGGTGCGCGAGATCGCCCAGGAGCTGGTGGTTCTCTACCAAAGGCGGGTCAACGCCGCCGGGTATGCCTTCGGGCACGACACGCCATGGCAGGTCGAGATGGAGGACGGCTTTCCGTTCGTGGAAACACCGGATCAACGCACGGCCGTCGACGACATCAAGGTCGACATGGAGCGTCCGTACCCGATGGATCGCCTGCTGTGCGGTGATGTCGGTTTCGGCAAGACCGAGGTGGCCATCCGCGCTGCGTTCAAGGCGATCCAAGACAGCAAGCAGGTCGCTGTGCTCGCCCCGACGACGTTGTTGGTGACGCAGCACGGCAACACGTTCGCCGATCGCTTCGCCGGTTACCCGATCCGCGTCGAGACACTCAGCCGCTTCCTGACCAACAAAGACGCCAAGCGGGTGATCGACGGGCTGGCCGGCGGCGAGGTCGACTGTGTGATCGGCACCCACCGGCTATTGCAGGAAGGCGTGAAGTTCAAGGATCTCGGCCTGTTGATCGTCGACGAGGAGCAGCGCTTCGGCGTGCAAGCAAAGGAGACGATGAAGAAGCTGAAGGTCAACGTCGACGTACTGACGCTGAGCGCCACGCCGATCCCGCGCACACTGGAAATGAGTCTCGTCGGTATTCGCGACCTTTCGCTGCTGCAGACCCCTCCTGCCGATCGCCAACCGATCCTGACCTTTGTCGGCGAGTACGACGAACGAGTCGCCATCGAGGCGTTGCGCCGCGAGCTGTTGCGTGAAGGCCAGGTGTTCTGGGTGCACAACCGGGTCAAGACGATCTCGCAGTGCGCCGAGCGACTGCGCGAACTGGTACCCGAAGCACGTATCGCCGTCGCCCACGGACAGATGGACGAGGGCTCGCTGGAGCAGATCGTCGTCGACTTCTGGGAGGGTCGCTACGACGTGCTGGTGTGCACGACCATCATCGAGAGTGGCATCGACATGCCGACGGTGAACACGCTGGTCGTCGAGCGCGCCGACCTTCTTGGACTGGGGCAGATGCACCAGTTGCGCGGCCGGGTCGGTCGCAGCGGGTCGCGGGCCTACGCCTACCTGTTCCACCCGCGCGACGCCCGGCTGACCGAAGAGGCCTACGAGCGGCTGCGTACCATCGGCGAGGCCACCGACCTCGGTAGCGGTTTCAAGATTGCCATGCGCGATCTCGAGATCCGCGGTGCCGGCAACTTGCTCGGCGAGTCGCAGAGTGGCCACATCGCCGCGGTCGGCTACGACCTGTACTGTCAAATGGTCACCGAGGCGGTCGGCGAGATGAAAGGCGAGCCGCCGAAGGAGCCGAGCGAGCTGAAACTCGATGTGCCCACCGATGCCTACCTGCCCACCGACTACGTCACCAAGGAAGAATCGCGACTCGAGGCCTATCGCCGCTTGGCGGCGGTCACCACGGCCGCCGAGGTCGACGACATCCGTTCCGAATGGGAAGATCGCTACGGCCCGGTGCCGCGGCCGGCCGAGGCCTTGCTGACCGTCGGCTATCTCCGCGCCGAATGCCACCGGCTGGGGATACGTGACGTATCGATCGCCTCGAACCAGGCCCGGCTGGCGCCGTTGACTCTGAAGACAAGCGCCGAGATGCGCCTGCAACGTCTGGCCCGTGGTGCGATCCTCAAGTCCGACTCTCAACAACTCGTCGTGCCGATCAAACGTGGCGCCGAACCGGCCGAGTTCCTCGTCGCCTTCCTCCGCGAACTCGTGCCACAACAATGAGGCTGGC
>JANNHY010000226.1:0-6997 GCA_031404635.1 Ilumatobacteraceae bacterium | reverse complement strand
GTCGTCGACTTGCCGATAGCCATCGCCACCCGGCCCCAGTTGGGGTCGGCGCCGTGCACCGCCGTCTTGACGAGCGGTGAATTGACGATGGCCTTCGCCACTCGTTTGGCTTGCTCGGCTGAGTGCGCTGCGTCGACCGTGACCTCGATCAGCTTTTCGGCGCCCTCGCCATCGCGGGCTACCTGCTTCGTCAGCGATTCGGCGACTTCGTACAGCCCGCGCTCGAACGCGTCGAGATCAATCGGCCCGGCGGCGCCACTGGCCATGATGATCGCTGTATCGCTGGTCGAGGTGTCGGTATCGATCGACACGCAGTTGAACGTGCGATCCATGACCCGACGGAAGATCGGTCCGAGATCGTCGGCAGCGACGACAGCGTCGGTGAAGAGCAGCGTGATCAATGTGGCCATGTTCGGCTCGATCATCCCGACACCTTTGGCGACCCCGACGATGTGTGCCGCGCCGACTGACGTCGCGGCAACCTTCGGCACCGTATCGGTGGTCATGATCCCCTTGGCAACCAGGTCTGCGTCAGCGCAAGGTAGCGGCCAGGGGATCGCGGCGAGGCCGGCGCGGACCTGATCCATCGGGTACTGGCGGCCGATAACGCCGGTCGAGGCGATCAGCACGTCGCTCGGTTCGCAACCGATCGCTGCGGCGACACCGGCCACGACCTCGCGGGCGTTGGCCAGCCCTTCGCTGCCGGTCGCCACGTTGGCGTTCTTGGAGATCACCACCACCGCCTGAGCCGTCGGTGACGACAGGTGCTGGCGGCTGACGATCACACTCGGCCCGGCGAAACTGCTGGTCGTGAACATGCCGACCGCAGCACATGGCGTATCGGCGGCAACCACGACGAAATCTTCGGTGGTGTCCCTGATGCCGACGTTGGCCACGTAGGTGTGGAAACCGGCGGGCAGCGCTGTCATGCTGTCATGCCGTCATGACGGGCAGGCGGTGAGGTGGGCCCGCACAGTCTCGAAGATGTCGCCGAGTTCGCCCACCTGGTCGCGACTGAGACCCTTGAAGAACCGGTTGCGCACGCTGGCCACATGATCGGGAGCAGCCTCGGCCAGCTTGACGCGGCCGCCGGTGGTGAGCGCTGCAAACATCACCCGGCGATCCGATGGAGAGGCGACGCGTTCGACCAATCCTGCCGTGACGAGGCCATCGAGACGTCGTGTCAGCCCGCTGGGCGAGAGTTGCAGGGCCGTCGCCAGGTCACACATCCGCAGCCGTTCGTCGTCGGCCTCCGACAACCGCACCAGCACCTCGTAGTCACCCAGCGTCAGCCCGAACGGGGCAAGGTCGTTCTCCAGTGCAGCTGTCAGGGTGCTGACCGACTCGATGAAATTCCGCCACGCTCGCATCTCGGTTGCCGATAGCCACGTCGTTGCCATGGCATCGAGTGTATCGGATTTGCCGGGAAAGGTTGCGGACGCAAGTAATTGTCGCTACAATCATTGTGGCCGCAACAAACTGCGTCCCAAGCTAGCAAGCCACAACGAAGGAGTCGTCCCCAATGTCCATTCTCGCCCCAATCTCCGCACTCTCAGAACTCACCCCCGGCGCCTGGAACGTCGACGGCGCCCACTCGACCATCGGCTTCGTCGCCCGCCACCTGATGATCAGCAAGGTCCGAGGCCGGTTCGGCTCCTACACCGGCACGCTGACGATCGCCGAGGATCCGCGCGCATCGAAGGTCGAGGCAACCGTCGAGACCGGCTCACTGACCACCGGCGACGACACCCGCGACGCCCATCTCAAGTCGGCCGACTTCTTCGACGTCGAGAACTTCCCGAGCATGACACTGGTCAGCACGGGCATCGACAAGAACGGCAGCGACTACGTCCTGCACACGGATCTGACCATCAAGGGCGTAACCAAGGCGGTCGATTTCGAGCTCGAGTTCGACGGCGTCAGCCCCGACCCGTGGGGCGGCACACGCGCCGCATTCAGCGCCGAGGCCGAGGTCAACCGCAAGGACTGGGGCCTCGAATGGAACGTGGCCCTCGAGGCCGGTGGTTTGTTGGTCGGCGACAAGGTCAAGATCCAGCTCGAGGTCCAAGCCGTGAAGGCCTGACTCGTATCATCAGCACGGAGGAACGACAGCGATGATCAGACGACTCAACCACGCGGTGCTGTGGGTGCGCGATGCGCAGGCATCCGCCGAGTACTACACGAGGGTGCTCGGGTTCGAGGCCGTGGCAACCATCGGTGATCAAGCTGTCTTCCTCCGCGCCGGCGGATCTACGAACGACCATGATCTTGGTCTGTTCAGTGTCGGCGATCGCCAGCGGCCGGCTGCTCACTCGCCGGGGCTCTATCACCTGGCATGGCAGGTCAACACCATCGAGGATCTCGCTGCGGTGCGCGCCACGCTGGCGACCGCCGGTTCACTTGTCGGCGAGAGCGACCATGGTGTCAGCAAGAGCCTGTATGCCGTCGACCCCGATGGCATCGAGTTCGAGGTGATGTGGGCGGTGCCCAAACACAACTGGCCCTCGGGGCCGACGACAACGCGGCTCGATCTCGATGCCGAACTGGCCCGCTGGGCGGCGGTCGACACCGCGGATCAGTAGCCGCCGCTACGGGCGATGCAGCACGTCGCGTAGCGCGGCGTCCAACGTGGCGTGGTGGAATTCGTAGCCGCTGCGCTGCAGCATTGTTGGCGACACTCGTTGGCTGCCGAGCAGCAGCGCCTCGACCAACTCGCGCCCGAGCAGCATCCTCGGGCCGAACATCGGGATCGGGATTATCGCCGGCCGGTGCAACACCTTGGCCAGCGTGGCCGTGAACTCGACATTGGTGACCGGGTCGGCCGCAGTCAGGTTGACAGCTCCGCAGATCTCGGCCGACAACAGATGGGTGATGGCTCCGACCTCGTCATCGATGGAGATCCAGCTCTGCCACTGATGGCCATTGCCGAAGCGCCCACCGAGACCGAGCTTGAACAAAGCGAGCTGCTTCTTCAACGCTCCGCCCTCGGCAGACAACACGATTCCGGTGCGCAGGTGAACCGTGCGGATGCCGGCTTTCTCCGCCGCCACGGTGGCCGCCTCCCACTGGTGGCAGAGGCCACTGAGAAAGTCATTTCCCTGTGTCGAGAGTTCGTCGAGTCGTTCGTCGCCACGATCGCCGTACCAGCCGACGGCCGAACCCGACAGGAAGACCGACGGCTTACGGTCGAGTGCGGCCATCGTGGTTGCCAGCAGTTCGGTCGGCTGCAGGCGGCTCGAGACGAGCTCAGCTTTGTACTCGTCGGTCCAGCGTTTGTCGCCGATGCCCGCGCCCGACAGGTTGATCACCGCGTCGCAGTCGTCGAAGGCTCGCCGGTCGAGCTTGCCGGCGCCCGGATCCCACGTCTGCTCTCCGGGGTTCGCCTTGCGCCGTACCAGTCGGGTGACCGTGTGGCCGTCGGCGGCCAGCTGACGGGTCAGGGCAGTGCCGATCAGTCCACTGGCGCCGGACATGAGGATGCGCATGACTACAGGGTATGTCGCCGAAAGAACCTCGGTGTCCTGCTGTTCAGTTCGGCGCTGGTGTGCCGATACCGTAAGCATCAGATCGCGGCGAAAGGGCAATTTGTAGTGGACACCGACAATGACGACATCTCCTTCGACCAACCCCGACAGGAGGTACCGCCGGCGAGTGGGTTGCCGACCTTGCCGCCACCCTCGCCCGGCGCGCAGCCGCCGGTGCCTTCGCTGCCGCTGTTCACTTCGCACGAAGGCCCGCCGACCGCCATGGTTGTGCCGGCGGGCACTGCCGGGAAACGCGGCAAGGGCAGAGTCATCGGTGGGCTGGTCGCCGTAGTCGCCCTAGTCGGTGCCGGCGGCTTCGCGATCAGCAAGATCGTGGCCGGCAGCGATGGCGGCGCGGCCAATCCGACCGAGGTCGGTACACGCCTGATGGACGCGCTCTCGGCCGAAGACGCGCTCGGCGCCGTCGATCTGCTGCTGCCCGGCGAGCGCGACATGATGCGTCAGCCGCTCATCGACATCGTCGACAACCTCAAGCGACTCGAAATTGCCGACAGTTCGGCCACTCTCGACAAGGTCGGGGGCCTCGACATCGCCTTCGCCAACCTGCAGGTCGACTCGATTGAAACCAACGTCGACGACGTTGTCGATATCCGCATCACTGCTGTCAGCACCACCTCGGTCGACGGTGAGACCGTGCCGATCGGCCAGCTGCTGATCGACGAGGCGTTCGGTGGCGATCGACCCGAGATGGACGGCGAACAGCAGGAATCCGATGTCGACTGGAAGCTGGCGACCGTGAAGCGTGACGGCCGGTGGTACCTCAGCGCCTTCTACTCGATCGCCGAGAACGCCCGCGCCGGCGGAGATGACATCCCCGCGAGTGCCCTCGTCGCTCGTGGTGCGGATACTCCCGAGGGCGCCGTACAGGCCATCTTCGATGCGGTCGGCGATCTCGATCTCGAGGCTCTGATCGCTGCGCTCAACCCCGACGAGACCGAGGCCCTGCAGCGCTACGCCCCGATGTTTCTCGACGACGCCCAGGATGGTCTCGACGATCAGGAGATCACGCTCGGCTTCTCCGACATCAAGTTCTCGGTCACCGGCGACGGTGATCGTAGAACGGTGGCGGTCGACGGGTTCAAAATGAACGCCGCCTTCAACGGTGACGAGGTGACGGTCGAGAGCAACGGTGGATGCATGGTGGTGACCTCCGACGACACCACCACCGATTCGTGCGAGGGCGGCAGCTCGGCCGACACGGCGATCACGGCGCTGGGCCTCGACGACAGTGACGATGTCCAGGCGTTGATCCAGACGGTGCAGGATGCGTTCGACGACATGGGTCCGGTGGGCATAACAGTGCGCCAGGTCGACGGCAAGTGGTTCGTCAGCCCGGTCGGCACGGCTGCCGACACACTGCTGGCGGTCTTGGAAGCTGTCGACAGAGGCGAATTGACCGACATGATCGACGGCGCAAAGAAGGTGTTCGAGTCGCTGTAGAACCCTAGTCAGCGGCCGTCAGCGCGGCGTCGAGGGTCGATTGCTCGACAACGCCCAGCGAAACCTCCACGACACCTGCCCTGTCGATGATTGCCATCGCCGGTTGCTGAGGCACGCCGAACCGGGCGAACACGTCACCGGCATCGTCGCTGATCTGCGGGAAGCTCAGACCGTGCTTGTCGACGAAACCCTGGAACGAGACGTCGTCGCCATACCAGGCGACACCGACGAACTGCACCTTGCCTGCCCATCGCTTGCTTGCTGCTTCGACCGAAGGAGCCTCGCGGTTGCAGGTGATTCAAGTGGGCGCCCAGAACCACAGCAACACCGGCTTGCCGCTGTAGTCGGCCATGTCGACGGTCCCTCCGCCCACAAGCGGCGCCGAGAACGCCAACGAGTCGGCCACGGAGGCTGTGCCTGGCACCGTTGCTGCCGAAGACGCTGAAGGGGCTGGTGCTGCAGCGGGAGGTGTCGTGCTGTTGTCGCCGCAGGCGACAAGCGTGGCCACGCCCAGCAGACAGAGCAGCAGGCGTCGCACGAATATCAGGCTAGCTGTCATAACCTGGCACGTCGATGCGCACCAGGACCCTTCTGCTGCTCGCCATCGGCTGCGGCCTGGTGATCCTCCTCGCCGGTGGTATTCAGTTGCTGCGTGTCGGCGGTCAGCAGCAGACCGCCAAGCTGTTGAGCGTCGGCGAACCCGGTGAGGCGGGCGACGTGACCGTCGAGTTGGTCTCGTCGACAGTTCAAGCATCGCAACTTGTGGCTGTGGTGCGGGTCGGCGGGACCGACGACCCTGGTGGTCTCGACGGCTTCACCCTGGTCGGCCCCGGCACGGTGCGAGCCGTCACTTCGTCGACATGCAACGGCATTGCCATCGACATCGTCGACTGTGCGCTGACGTTTGCCACGGGCGGGATGGAAGGTTCGTCCCGGCAGTTGATCTTCCGTCGAGCGGACGAACAACTGCGGTGGGTGCTCGCGCAGGGCGACTAGGCGCTACCGTTGCCCCCGAATTGCTAGGAAGTTCTGGCCGAATGACCGACCCTCACGGAGCCCATATGGAAACCGCAACCGAATTCGATCTCGTCGTGATCGGCGGTGGTCCCGGCGGATATGGCTCGGCGCTGTACGCCACGTCTGCTGGCCTCAATGTTGCCCTGATCGAGATGGACGTGATTGGTGGAACCTGCCTCAACCGCGGCTGCATCCCCGCCAAGGCATTCCTCGAAACGGCCGCTGTGCAACGTCACGTCGCCCACGCCGCCGAGTTCGGGATCGAATCCAGCGCCCCGGTCGTCAACTTCGTCACAGCGCAGGCTCGCAAGCAGAAGATCGTCGATGGACTCGTCAAGAGTCTCACCGGTTTCATGAAATCGAAGAAGATCACGATCTTCGAGGGTGTGGGCACCCTTGGGGCAGATCGCACGGTGACGGTCTCCGGCCCGGAAGGCACCTCGACCATCCGCGGTCGCAGCGTGATCCTCGCCGCCGGCTCGGTGCCACGCACCATCCCCGGCTTCGAGCCGGATGGCCCGGTGATGACCAGCGATGAAGTGTTGATGCTCGACCACGTACCGGCCCGCGTAGTCGTGATCGGTGGTGGAGCCATCGGCTGCGAGTTCGCCAGCACGTTCGCCGACCTCGGCTCGCAGGTGGCCATTCTCGAGTTTCTGCCGAAGATCCTCCCCGGCCTCGACAGCGACGTGGCCAACGTCGTGGTGCGCAGCTTCAAGAAGAAGGGCATCGATATCCGCACCGGCGTGAAGGTGCTCGGCCACACGCCAACCGACAGCGGCGGCACGACGGTGCACTTCGGCGAGGGCGAGAACCTCGAGGTCGACCTGGTCGTCGTCAGCGTTGGCCGTCGCCCGTTCGCCGACAAGCTCGGCCTGCAGGGCACGGCTGTGAGGGTCACCGACCGTGGCTTTGTCGAGGTCGACGAGTACTGCCGCACCGGCGAGCCTGGCGTCTACGCGCTCGGCGACCTCATCGACACGCCGCAACTGGCT
>JANNHY010000225.1:0-20350 GCA_031404635.1 Ilumatobacteraceae bacterium | reverse complement strand
GGCACTCACGGGGTGTAGCGCAGCTTGGTTAGCGCGCCACGTTCGGGACGTGGAGGCCGGAGGTTCAAATCCTCTCACCCCGACCAATCGCTGGTCCACCGCTAGCCTGCGCTGACGTGGACCTCGACGATTTCCAAGGCCTGATCGACGCGACCTTCGCGACTCGCGACCGGGCTCGCGGGGTGCCGAGTTCGGTCGCCTGGCTGGCTGAGGAGGTCGGCGAACTGGCCCAAGCGGTACGCAAGGGTTCGCACGACCAGCAGCTGCACGAGTTCGCCGATGTGCTGGCCTGGCTGGCGTCGCTGGCCAACCAGGTCGGGGTGAACCTCAGTGAGGCCGCACAGCGCTATACCAACGGCTGCCCGCGCTGCCACACGATCCCCTGCACCTGCGCGTAGCTCTGTGGAGTGTTTGGCGCCCACCTGGGTGCCCCGGGACACTCCACAACGGCCTGTGGAGTGCTTGGCGCCCACCTGGGTGCCTGCAAACACTCCACAGGGCTAGAGGAACAGTTCGGCGATCTGCACGGCGTTGAGCGCGGCGCCCTTGCGGAGGTTGTCGTTGCTGACGAACAACACCAGACCGCGCCCGCCGTCGACGGAGGTGTCCTGACGGATCCGCCCGACATAGCTGGGATCCTGACCCGCCGCCTCGAGCGGAGTCGGGATATCGCTGAGGGCCACCCCCGGGGCCGCACCGAGCAGCTCGATGGCCCGGACCACACTGATCGGCCGCGCGAACTCGGCATTGATACTGAGCGAGTGGCCGGTGAACACGGGCACACGCACGCACGTGCCACTGACCCGCAGATCTGCGATGCCCAGGATCTTGCGGCTCTCGTTGCGCAGCTTCTGCTCTTCGTCGGTCTCCAACGAACCGTCATCGACGTACTTGCCGGCGTAAGGCAACACGTTGAACGCGATCGGCTTGACGAACTTGCTTGGCGCCGGGAACGGCACGGCGGCGCCGTCGTGGGTGAGTTGACGGGCATGGTCGGCCACCTCGCGGGCCTGCTTGTCGAGTTCATCGACACCTGCCAGACCAGCGCCGCTGACCGCTTGATAGGTGGCGGCGATCAGGCGGAGCAGACCGGCTTCGTCGTGCAACGGCTTGAGCACGGGCATTGCCGCCATCGTGGTGCAGTTCGGGTTGGCGATGATGCCCTTGCGGGCGTTGGCGATTTCACCGGGGTTGACCTCGCTGACGATCAGCGGCACGTCGGGATCCATCCGCCATGCCGACGAGTTGTCGATCACCATCACGCCGGCGGCGGCGAACTTCGGTGCCAGCTCACGTGACGACGTGGCCCCCGACGAGAACAGGGCGATGTCGAGGCCGACCGGATCCGCGGTCGCCGCATCCTCGACGGTGACCTGCGTGCCGTTCCAATCCAACGTCGTACCAGCGGAACGGGCCGAGGCGAAGTAGCGGATCTGTGAGACGGGAAAGTTGCGCTCGGCCAGCATCCGCCGCATCACCGTGCCGACCTGGCCGGTAGCACCGACAACACCAATTTTCATGGCGCCAAGGCTAACGCCGAGTCGCCACCTGTGATCCGGAAATAACGTTCCCCGTCAGGGGACCCTGGCAACGAGCCACCAGTGGCTGCGGTGAACACCCTCGAACGACTGATCCCTGGTTCCGGGGATCGCGAAGCTGCGCCGCCTCGGGGATCGGACAATCTGCACGTCGTTCACTCGCGAACCGACAACGGCCATCACGTCTGTCGGTGAGAGGCGATTGGCCTGCCAGCCGAGCCGGGCAACCGAACGGTGCTTGGCGATCGCCGACCCGAGCTTGGGCACGCGCCACAATCCGCGGACGATCTTGCCGGCGGGCCACAACGCAATGTCGCTTGCCGTCCAGGTGCGGAAGTTCAAGGCGACATGACCGCCGCTTCGTGTGACGCGCACCGCCTCGGTGACCAGCGCCAAGGCATCATCGCGATGGCAGTGCTGCAAGGTGATGTAGCAGAACGTCAGGTCGGCGGTGCCGTCGGGCACCACCAGGCTGCGGCCGTCAGAGACGTGGCTCGTCTGCAGCCGCTCTGGGCGACCAAACTGGGCAACTGTCTCGCGGCACCGCTCGAGGAACGCGGCATCGAGGTCGGATGCGATAACGCGGGCGAACATCTTGGTGAAGCTGGCCGTCATCCGGCCGATCCCGGAACCGATCTCGACCAGGGTCTGTGACGCGAGTTGACCGTCGGCCAACCCGAACGCGGTTAGGTAGGCAAGGGTCTCGTGATCGCCGGTCTCGACGAACTCGGCCAGGCTGAGATCACGGCCGGTGCGGTTGTTGAAGACCCAGCCGGTCTCGCGCACCACCTCATCGGCAGAGTGTTGCAACTCGGTGGTGGTGCCGGCGGCTCGCCACGGCACGTGATTACGTCGCATCGGGCTCCGGCTACCTCCGCTCCGGCAGCGGCGATGCGTACGCCTGGCCGGAATCGAGCCCGAAAGCGGTGTGCAGGGCCCGAGCAGCCCGCTCGAGATCGGCAGCCGAGGTGACCACGCTGATGCGAATGGTCGACGTCGAGATCATCAAGATGTTGACCGACTCGTCGGCCAGCGTGCGGAACATCTTGGCGGCGATGCCGGGGCTGGTCTTCATGCCGGCCCCGACCAGGCTGATCTTGGCGATGTCGGCGTCGTGATCGACCCCCTTGGCGCCGACCTCGGCGGCAACGCGACCGACGAGCGACTCGGCCACGGCCAGGTCGGCCTTCGGCATCGTGAAACTGATGTCGGTTGCGCCATCGTGCGAGGTGTTCTGCACGATCATGTCGACGTTGACATTGGCTGCCGCCAGGGGCTCGAACAGCGCCGCAGAGATACCAGGGCGGTCGGGAACGGCGACGATGGTCACCCTCGACTCGCTGGTGTCGGTGACTACACCGGAGATGATCGGCTCTTCCATGCTTGACTCCTGATCGGTGACCCAGGTGCCCGGCTCCCACGTGAAGGCCGAGCGGACGTGGACGGGGACGTTGTGATTACGAGCGAACTCGACACTGCGCAGCGCCAGTACCTTGCTGCCGGCGCCGGCCATCTCGAGCATCTCGTCGAAGTTGACGTGGGCCAGCTTGCGGGCCTGGGGGACGATGCGCGGATCGGCGGAGAACACACCCGTTACATCGGTGTAGATCTCGCAACTGTCCGCATCGAGCGATGCCGCCAAGGCAACCGCTGTCGTGTCGCTGCCGCCACGCCCGAGCGAGGTGATCTCGTTGGCGGTGCTGATGCCCTGGAACCCGGCGACCACGCAGACCTTGCCGGCAGCGAGTGCGACGCGCACACGGTCTCCCTTGACTTCGAGGATCTTGGCCTTGGTGTGCACGCTGTCGGTGATGATCCCGGCCTGGCTGCCCGTGAAGCTGACCGCTTCGATCCCGAGGTCGGCGAGGGCCATACACAGCAGCGACATCGAAATGCGCTCGCCGGTCGTGATCAGCATGTCCATCTCGCGGCCGGGTTGGGTGCTGGAGACGTCGTTGGCCAGCTTGATGAGGTTGTCGGTGGTCTTGCCCATCGCACTCGGCACAACGACGACGTCGTGACCGTGGCGACGGGTAAAGGCGACATTCTCGGCGACGGCGCGCATGCGGTCGGGGTCGGCGACGGAGGTTCCGCCATACTTCTGCACGATCAGGGCCACGGGGTGCACAGGTTAGCGAGTTAGTGTCGAACGTCGTGCTCGGTCGCGTGTTGGACGATTCGTATGCGCCCGAGGTGCGCCGTGATCTCACCGCCTTCGCTGCTGCCCGCACAACCTCCAACGCCTGCTACCGCTTCGTCGGGCCGTTCATCGCCACGATCGCCCGCGGCCTGCACGTCTCGCCGGCCGACATCGGGTTGGCGATCGCCATCTCCGAGCTCACGGGTCTGGCGTCACCGCTGATCGGGCGGCTCGTCGACCGGCTCGGCGCCCACCGGGCCGTGGCCGCCGGACTGGTCGGAGTGCTGACCGGAACGTGCCTGGCCGCGGCCAGCCAGGGTGTGGCGACGCTCGCCGTCGCACTCGTGATCCTCGGCTTCGGCAACAGCACGTTCTACCTCGGCGTCGGTTCGTGGATCGCCATGCACGTGCCCTTTGAACGCCGCGGGCGGGTGACCGGGCTGATCGAGGTGTCATGGGCGCTCGGGTTGCTGATCGGCGTCAGCACGATGGGTCTGGTGACCTCGCTGACCAACTGGAGGATCGGCTACCTCAGCGGTGCTGTCGCGGTCGCGGCGATGGCAATCGTGGTAATCGGTCGCATCGATCCGCCCCCGCCACTGGTGAAACCGACCGGCAACAACCCGGTCGGCCACGGCAAGCTCGTCCGGCGCGGCTGGCTGGTGCTGGTCGCCGGGTTCACGATGACCGCAGCCAGCTACGCGCTGGTCGTCACCTTCGGGAGCTGGTTGGAGGACGAGTTCGGTTTCACCCCGGCCGGCATCTCGGCGGTCTCGTTCCTGCTCGGCGCCGGCGAGCTCGGTGCCACGCTGTCGGTCGCCCGGTTCACCGACGTCTGGGGCAAACGCCGGTCGGTGACGGGCGGGGCGGCGCTGATGTTCCCGGCCAGCGCAGGTTTGGCACTCTGGCACCACGGCCTCGTCGTCGGCATCATCTTGTTGGCGATCGCCGGGATCGCCTTCGAGTTCTCCGTGGTCAGCGCCATCTCACTCGGCACCGGCCTGGTCCCCGGTGCTCCGGCCCGCGGCCTTGGGCTGTTGATCGGCGTCGACACGGTCGGCCGGGCGGCGATGTCGGTGCCTGCCACCCGCCTCTACTCCACGCACGGGATGGGCTGGCCGGCGGGCATGGCCGCGATCCTGGCGGCGATCAGCGTGGCGGCGATGGTGCTGTCGGGCCGCGGCCAACCATCCTGATCACCGGGTGAACTTTGGTCGTACGCGGCCAGCATGGCCGCGAGCTGCCAAAGTTCGCCACATCAGCCGCGATAGCCGTTGGTGATCGGCAGGCGGCGGTCCTTGCCGAAGGCCTTCACACTCACCCGCACACCTGGCGGGCATTGGCGCCGTTTGTACTCCATGACGTCGACCAGGTGGGTGATGCGGCGAACCATCGCCTCGTCATGGCCGAATTCGATTATCTCTGACGCAGTGCGATCCTCCTCGACGTACAGCTCGAGGATCGGATCGAGCACCTCGTAGGGCGGCAGACTTTGGTCGTCGCGTTGGTCGGGGCGCAACTCGGCCGACGGTGGCTTGGTGATCACGCTTTCGCTGATGATCTCGCGTCCAGCACGCTGGTTGTAGTAACGGCACAGGTCGTAGATACGGGTCTTCAACACATCCTTGATCACGCCGTACCCACCGACGGAGTCGCCGTAGAGCGTGAAGTAGCCGACCGCCATCTCGCTCTTGTTGCCGGTGGTCATCACCATCCACCCGAACTTGTTCGACAACGCCATCAGCGTGGCTCCACGAACCCTGCTCTGCAGGTTCTCCTCGGTGAGGTCAGCCGCCTTGCCGGCGAACGACTCGCCGGTCATGTCGAGGAAAGCGCTGAAGGCCGGCTCGATGGCGATCGTCCGGAAGTCGATGCCCAGCGCCTCGGCCAGGTCGGCGGCGTCGGTCCTCGAACCGTCGCTCGAATATCGCGACGGCATCGACACGCCATGCACGTGATCGGCGCCGAGTGCGTCGGCGGCAATGCAGGCCACAAGGGTCGAATCGATGCCGCCGGACAGACCGATGACCACATCGGTGAAACCGTTCTTGCGTACGTAGTCACCGGTGCCGAGCACCAATGCCTCGTACAACTCGGCGTCGGGCGCCAGCACGGGCGCGATGCGTGCAACGGGTGGTGTGATATCGCCCCCAAGCGAGGCCTCGGAGACGTGGACGAGTGGCATTTCGATCTCGGTACGGCGGCCGCGGGGGTCGAGCAGGCGCTTGCGATACACCGATTCGATGTGCACCTCGGTGATCAGCAACTCCTCGACGAACTGGGCGGCACGAGCGACGAGGTTGCCCTGTGCATCGAAAACCATCGACCCACCGTCGAACACCAACTCGTCCTGGCCGCACACCTGGTTGACGTATACGAGCGCACAGCTGGCGTCAGCGGCTCGGGTCGCCAGCATGCGTTCGCGCCCGGCCGCTTTGTCGAAGTGGTACGGCGAGCCATTGATGTTGATGTTCAGTTCGGCACCGCCGGCAGCCTGCTCGGCCAGCGGGCCGGTGGGGCTCCACACATCCTCACAGATGCTGATGCCGACCTTGACGCCACAGATCACGTACAACTCGTACGGATCGCTGGCCGATCCCGGCGTGAAGTAGCGAGCCTCGTCGAAGACCGCGTAGTTCGGCAGCAGCCGCTTGCGATACGTGCCGAGCACCTCGCCGTTGGCGCACATGGCCGCGGCGTTGTAGATGTCGCGGTCGGCAGCAACGAAACCGACCACCGCCGCGCAGCGACCGGTGTGCGCCGCCACCTTGGCCAACGCTTCGATGTTGTCGGCGACGAACCCGGGCTTGAGCACGAGGTCTTCTGGTGGATACCCGGTGATCGCCAACTCGGTGAAGGCGACGATGTCGCAACCAGCGGCCTCGGCCCGGTCGTAGGCAGCGACAATTTTGGCGACGTTGCCGTCGAGGTCGCCGACCTTGGGGTTCAGTTGGGCGAGGGCGATGCGCAGGCTGGCCACAAGAAAATTCTAGCGATCAGCCGCCCTCGAAATAGCCCGGGGTGTCGACAACGAGGTCGGTGGCCATCAACGTGTAGTAGCTCATCATTGCCGGCGCAGCACTCAGTTTCGTGAACGACAGAACGGCGTGAATCTGGCCGGCGGCGGTGGTGTTGCCGGCGCTGACGAGTGGCAGTGCGCCACCGGGGTATGGGGTGACGAATCCAGGGGCGGCATTGTCGACGATCGTGATCGTGTGGGCCATCGCCTGGGTGTTGGCCGGGACGGTTGTCGGATCGATCGAGGCCGAGACCTCACCCGGCAAGCGGCCAAACCCGACCCCGATGCGGGTATCGACCTCGCGGAACGGTTCGATCACGTGGAACCGGCCCGCCGCCGCGCTCGGAGCGGTCGCCGACGTGAAGTAACCGACGACATCGACGACCACGTCAGGCACCGAGAGGAGATGAAAGTCGACCGCGCCGCCAGTTCCGAGGGGTACGACGACCAGGTTGGGGCGGATGTCGCCGAAGCCGTTGGTGTTGAGGTGAGATGATCCCGAGAACGGTGTGCCGCCCGGGCTTGCGCTGAGGAAACCACCGCCGTTGTCGGCGGCGGTGACCGCCGTTACGACCAGCACCGCTGCATCCATCGACACCGCAGCGGGCAGGCCACCCCGGTCGGCCGCGGGAACCCGGACGAAAGGCAACACGCTTCCGACGCCTCGCGAGTACTGGTTCGCCGCCGACAACGGCTGGCGCGTGTCGGCTATACGGGTCGGGGGAACGGCGACGAACCGGCCGGCGCTGACAGTCGGCGGCGCAACGTTGAAGTAGCCGAGCAGATCGATGACCACATCGGCCGTCGAGAACGAATAGATGAGGATGCCGCCAGTGGCATCGACCGGCACCACCGCTGAATTGGCGACTATCTCTCCGGCGGCGGCGTTGATGTTCGATGCCACCGGCCGGGCACTGCGCCCGGACCACGTGGTCAAAAATCCGGGCGTGCTCGGCTCGACGAAGGCAAAATTGACCAGTACCGCCTTGGTAACGGCCGGGTTCAGGCCCATCGGCACATAGCGGGTCGTGTTGGCCCGTACCGGCTTGTCGCCCGCCGTGGGCAGTCGGGTATCGAACACTCGGGTACCCGGCGGCACTGCTACGAAGGCCAGCGGCCCTCGGTCGACGAATGTGGTAGGGGGAGATGTGACCTTGCGGACCGCGCCACCCGTCAGTGTGTAGTACAGAGCGATGCTTTCCTTCGTCGTCACAAAGGCCATGTCGGCGATCCCGCCGACGCCGGTGGCGAACGGAGCGGCGTAGTCGATCGACCCGTTGGCACGACGCAACCACATGTTGCCGCTGCCGGCGTCGGCGAACAGATAGCCACCGTCGTACTCGGCCGGCCAATGCCCGTTGGGGATGAAGGCACCGCCGGTGATGACCTGACCGAGGGTGCGCGGATAGTCGGTGATCGGGTCGGTGAAGCCCGCCGGCAATGCGGGGGTGGGGCATGGCGGGGTCAGACCAAGCGCACACTGGCCTTCCCGACTCGGCCAGCCGTAGTTTCTACCGATGCCGCCTTCGTCGACCTCTTCTCGAGTGCCCTGGCCGACATCGTTGATGAAGAACCGGTCTACGCCGGTGTTCGGGTCGAAGGCGAAGCGGAACGGGTTGCGCAGACCCCACGCAAAGAGCTCCTGGCACAACGTGGTCGGAGTGGAGGGCAGGTTGCCCCGAATGCGGCAGCTTTCCGTGCCCGCCCCGCTGATGGGGTTGCCCGGCGCCGGCTCACCCGTCGACGGCACAACTCGCAGGATCTTGCCGTTGAGCAGGCTGAGGTCCTGGGCTGCGGTATTGAGCGCCGAGCCGCCACGGGGATTGGTGCCCGCATCGCCCACCGAGATGTACAAGAAGCCGTCGCCGCCGATCTCCACATCGCCACCATTGTGGTTGCCGTTCCTCGCCGAGATGTTGTCGACCAACACGACCTCGCTGGCCGGGTCGATCGTGTCGGCCGACATCGTGAATCGGCTGACGCGGTTGACGCAATCCCCAGGAGAACCACGGCTCGGCCGCGTGAAGTAGAGGTACAGCCACCGATTGGCCTTGAAGTGCGGGTCCACGGCTACGCCGAGCAGGCCGCGCTCACCGCCGTTGCACGGAAACAGGCTCATCGTCAACGCCGGGGCCGGTAGCAGAGCGTCGTCGCGGATCAGGCGCACCCTGCCGAGCTGCTCCAACACCAGCACCGTGCCATCGGGAAGACCGACAAGACCGGTCGATGCCCCCAACGCCGCAACCTGAACATCGGTGAAACCGGCCGGAACGATCGCCGCCGACACCGCCGGTGCGCCGACATTGACCACCGGAACTGCTGTGACGGCGATCATCAATGCAACAGCTGCGAACTTTCGCATGTCGGGCCCTCCAGTTCTGGCCCGTCCCGGGAGCGAAGCTAACACGGCTCAATTCAGCACGCAGGGTCGCCTGGCAGCACGCCTGCCACCGCCACCTGGTACACGATGTCGCCTTCGTTGAAGTAGGTGTTCTGGTTGGCGTCGATGAACAGCGACCCGACCGCCGGAGCCTCCACGCGGGCGCAGGTCGTCGCGTCTGCGAGCAACACACCGGCGTCGGCGGGCCAGTCGACAACCGACGGTTCGAGGTCCTGGCCGGTGAGCTCCGCTCGGTCGACGGGGCGGGCCTGCAACCGATAGGTGGTCGCCACGAACGTCTCGTCGACGCCCAGGTTGGCCGCTCCGGCCAATCCCGAGATGTCGGATAGCTTCGTGACCACGTCGAGCAAATTCTGACGAGCCGGGCTCTCCGGACTGGCAATGCCCAGCGCGTAGCCGCTGTGCACGAAGGTACCGCCCAAGGCGTTGATCGTGACCACCGTGTTCGGCGCGTCGGCGACGTTGTCGCCTCCGCTGTAGTCAGGTGCGGCGGCCAGTAGCCCCGCACCTTGGGCAGCGGCTAGCAGTGCCTGAATTCCGTGCTCGGTGATGCTTCGCACCATCACGCTGGGCAACAACGGGCCGGGATAGATCGCCGTGGTTACACCCTGGCTGAACACCCGCCCGTCGCCACTCACCAACAGCGTCGGAGTGTTGACGAATGCATAGCCGGCAGGGACAAATCCCCCTTCGTACGACACCTTCAACACCACGTCGTCGGGACCATCTGGATGGGCGATGGCGGTGCCGGTCGTCGTGCCCGGCGTCGTGGCCGGGGTTGGTGGATCGGTACCTACGGGCACCTGGTCGGGGTCGCCACAGGCAGCGGCGAGGGCGACGAGGACCGGGGTGGCAGCGATGGCGGAGAGAAACGAGCGACGGTTCATGCCAACTTGGACGCTCGTCTTGGTCGCGCAGTTCCCGCGATGCGTAGCATCCGATGTGATGTTCAGCCTGTTCGACCTCACGGCCAAAAAGGCGCTGGTCACAGGCGGGGGCCGCGGACTCGGCCGAGCCATCGCCGTCGGCCTCGCCGAACACGGAGCAGATGTCGCCGTCACCAGCCGCACCGTCACCGAGTTGGAGAATACCGCTGCCGCCGTGCGCGCCGCCGGAAGTGAGTGCCTGGTCGTGCCCGGCGACGCATCCCGGAAGGCGGAGATCGACCGCGTCGTCAGCGAGGTCGCTGCTGCCTGGGGCGGTATCGACATCTTGATCAACAATGCCGGTGTCGATGCGGCAGCACCGGCGATCGACTACACCGAGGCCGATTGGGACTTCGTCCTCGACATCAACCTGAAGGCCTACTTCTTCTTCGCTCAGGCCGTCGCCAAGGTGATGATCGCCGGCGGTGGCGGCGCGATCGCCAACAACTCGTCGATCTGCGGCGAGGTGGCGGTGAAGAACATCTCGGCGTACAACGTCTCCAAGGGCGGGGTGAACATGCTCACCAAGTCGCTGGCCCTCGAGTGGGCCGCCCACGGCATCCGGGTCAACGCCTTCTCCCCCGCTTACATGGAGGTGTTGATGCCTGGTGCGGCCGGTGAACACGACGAAGCCAAGGAGCAGGCGGTCCGCGACCTCACGCCGCTAGCACGGCGCGGGCGGCCCGAAGAACTCGTCGGCCCAGTGGTTTTCCTGGTCTCTGACGCGTCGTCGTACGTCACGGGCGAGGTGTTGATGGTCGACGGCGGCTGGACCATTAGATGAGGTTTGGCAGATGATGGAGAAGACCGAGATCTTCGACTACATGGCCGCCAACGGCCACGAAAAGCTGCTGTGGTTCCAGAACGAACACGTCGGTCTGCGCGCCGTGCTGGCGATCCACTCGACCGTACTCGGCCCGGCGGCCGGCGGCTGCCGGATGTGGACCTACAGCGACGACCTGGCTGCGATGGAAGATGCGCTGCGGCTCTCCAAGGGGATGACCTACAAGTACGCTGCCGCAGGCATCAACCTCGGTGGCGGCAAGATCGTGGTGATCGGCGACCCCAAGCGCCGGCAAGGCCGGGAGATGCTGTTCCGGGCGCTCGGACGGTTCATCGACTCGCTCGGCGGCGAATACCTCACCGGCGAAGACGTCGGAACCACCTTGCAGGACATGGATTACATGCGCGCCGAGACCCGCAACGTGATCACCCTGCCCGAGTCGGCCGGCGGTGCCGGCCCGATCGGCCCGGCCACGGCGTTCGGGGTGTTGCAAGCGATGAAGGCATGCGTCGAACAGCACTTCGGTTCCCCATCGCTTCAAGGCAAGCGAGTGGTCGTACAGGGCCTCGGGTCGGTGGGCGAGCCGATGGTCCGGCAACTCCTCGACGAGGGAGCCACAGTTCTGGTCAGCGACATCGACCAGGCCAAAGTCGAGGCGATGGTCAGAGCTCACGGGGCGACGGCGATCGACGCGGCCGACGCCGTCGCCGCCGCCGCCGACGTGTACTGCCCGTGCGCTCTCGGGGCAACGATCAACGACGAATCGATCACGGTACTGAAGGCACCGATCGTGTGTGGCTCGGCCAACAACCAACTTTCCGAATCCCGCCACGGCGACGAACTGCAGCGCCGCGGCGTTCTGTACGCACCCGACTACATCGCCAACGCCGGTGGAACGATCTTCGACACCGACCGGTTGTGGGGTGGTGTCAACCAGGAGCGAGGCATGGCCAAGGTAGCCAAGATCTACGAGCGGATGCACGAGATCTTCACGCTCTCCAAATCCGAGGGCATCTCCACCGCCGCAGCCGCCGATCGTCTCGCCGAAAACCGAATCAATGCGTATCGATCGATCAAGCTGGTGCACGGCTTCGATCACGGCCAGCGGGTGACGATCTGAGCAACGCAAGGCCAGGCCACAGGCCGACCAACTTCACACAGCGTTCACACACGAGCAATGGCGTCGAAACGGCACAACTGGCAAAATTTCCGCAGCCCCGATCGCGGCGCGCCCGTGATCTCGATAGCAAAGGAACTTAGTGGCTTACCAAGCTGAATACATCTGGCTCGACGGCACGGTGCCGACCCCGTTGCTGCGCTCCAAGACGAAGATCCTGGCCGACGGCAACGAGCCTCCAATCTGGGGCTTCGACGGTTCGTCGACCAACCAGGCGACCGGCGAGCATAGTGACTGTGTGCTGCGTCCCGTCTTCACATGCCCAGACCCGCTGCGTGGCGGCGACGACATCTTGGTGCTGTGCGACGTGCTCAACGCCGCCGACATGAAGCCGCACGCCACCAACACCCGTGCCCAGTGCGAGAAGGTCGCCAAGAAGTACGCCAAGCACGAGATGATCTACGGCATCGAGCAGGAATACACCATGCTCAAGGCCGACGGCACGCCGCTCGGCTTTCCGAAAGACGGCTTCCCGGCCCCGCAGGGCCCGTACTACTGCGGTGTCGGTACCGGCCGCGTGATGGGGCGCGGGATCATCGAAGACCACACCCAGGCGTGCATCGACGCCGAGTTGATGATCGAGGGCACCAACGCCGAGGTCATGCCCGGCCAGTGGGAGTTCCAGATCGGCGCCGCTGACGCGTTGACCGTCAGCGACCAGCTCTACGTCGGTCGCTGGCTGCTGCACCGCATCGCCGAGGACTACGACGTGATCATCAGCTTCGATGCCAAGCCGGTCAAGGGCGACTGGAACGGCGCCGGCGCGCACACCAACTTCTCGACCAAGGCGATGCGCGAGGGCTACGGCGCCATCGAGGCGGCCTGCAAGGCGATCGGTAAGCGCATCGACGCTCACATCAAGGGCTACGGCCACGATATCGAGAACCGTCTCACCGGCGACCACGAGACCGCCCCGTACAACAAGTTCAGCTACGGCGTTTCGAACCGCGGAGCCAGTATCCGCATCCCATGGCAGGTCGCCCGCGACGGCAAGGGGTATGCGGAAGACCGCCGCCCCAACTCCAACTGCGATCCGTACACGGTCACCCGGCTGATCCTCGAAAGCGTGTGCGGCTGACCCGTCCTGATTGCCTCGCACGGGCGAATCCTTTTTCCTGACTACATTGATTGTCGAGGTAGCCCGATGCTGGAACAGCAACGCGATTACGTATTGCACAACGTGGAAGAACGCGGGGTCCGCCTGATCCGGCTGTGGTTCACCGACGTGCTCGGTAGCTTGAAGAGCTTCGCGATCAGTCCGGCCGAACTGGAGAACGCCCTGGAGGACGGGATGACCTTCGACGGCTCGTCGATCGACGGCTTCGGACGCACCCTGGAGAGCGACGTTTTGGCGATGCCCGACGCCGACACATTCGAGGTCCTACCGTGGGGTGACGAGCCAAAAGGTCAAAGAGCCACAGAGGCTCGCGTTTTCTGCGACATCCACAACCTGGATGGCACACCGTTCGAGGGTGATCCGCGGCAGGTACTGCGACGCAACCTGCAGACGGCGCACGAACTCGGCTTCACGTTCTACGTCGCGCCTGACATCGAGTTTTTCTACTTCTCCCCGCCGGAGAAAGGTCAGCCCCCGGTGCCGCTCGACGAGGGTGGATTCTTCGATCTGACCACGACCGACGTCGCCGGCACGTTGCGCAAGCAGACAATCCGTACCTTGGAGACGATGAGCATCCCGGTGGAATACAGCTTCCACGAAGATGCGCCGAGCCAGCACGAGATCGACCTGCGCCACACCGACGCGTTGACGATGGCCGACAGCATCATGACGTTCCGGCTAGTGGTCAAGGAGGTCGCCGCCAGCCAGGGTGTGCATGCCACGTTCATGCCCAAGCCGCTCGAGAGCGTGCAGGGCAGTGGCATGCACGTGCACCTGTCGCTGTTCGACGGCGACGAGAACGCCTTCTTCTCCGCCGACGACGGCTACAACCTGTCGCCGCTCGCCAAGCAGTTCATGGCCGGGCTGTTGCGCCACGCTGCCGAGATCACGGCGATCACCAACCAGACCGTCAACAGCTACAAGCGCCTGGTACCTGGCTTCGAGGCGCCGGTTCACATCAGTTGGGCCCGCAACAATCGCAGCGGCCTGGTACGGGTGCCGATCGCCAAGCGAGGCAACCCGAGCGCGACGCGGATCGAGTTTCGCTCCCCCGACCCGGCGTGCAACCCGTATCTGGCCTTCAGCGTGATGCTCGCCGCTGGGATGCGCGGTATCACCGAAGGGTACGAGTTGCCCCCTGAGGCCGACAGCAATCTGTTCGAGATGAGCGATGCCGAACTCGCCAAGTTGGGTATCGATCTGCTGCCGCAGTCGCTCAGCGATTCGCTTCGCGTCATGGAGCAATCTGCACTGGTGCACGAGGCCGTCGGCGAGCACATCTTCGAGTGGTTCCTGCGCAACAAGCGCGCCGAGTGGCGGTCGTACAAGACTCACGTCACCGCCTTCGAGCACGACCGATACCTGCGGGCGCTGTAGCGGAGCCAGATGGAACAGCTCGTCATCTACCCGGAGCCGCCACCACCGGATCTGGCGCGGACCCTCGACCTTGGCGGTTACCAGTGGAAGGCCGTGGCGTCGGCTGAAGATGCCGCCGGCCACGAGCCACCCTCGGGATGGGCGGGAGCGGTAGTGGCCTGCGACGTGGACCCCGAGGGAGCCTGGGCATTGTGTCGGGCACTACGCAAGCGCGACGAGCCGACCAGGCTGCTCCTGCTCCTCAGCGGCGCGCAGCTCGCCGAACTGGAGCTGCGCGACGATCTATACGACGACTTCTGCCTGACTCCGTTCCACCCGGTCGAGGTCGAGGCACGGCTGCGCCACTTGTTGTACCAGGGGCTGGCCCAGGTCAAGGCCGAGACAATCGAGTACAGCGGGCTGGCACTCAACGTCGAGACCTATCAGGCCTCGATCGAGGGGCGCCCACTCGACCTCACCTACATGGAGTACGAGCTGTTGAAGTTCCTCGCCCAGAACCCCGGCAAGGTGTTCACCCGCGAGATCCTGCTGTCGAGGGTGTGGGGCTACGAGTACTACGGGGGAGCCCGCACCGTCGACGTGCACGTCCGCCGGCTGCGCGCCAAGCTCGGCGAGGAGCAGGCCAACTTGATTCAGACCGTTCGCTCGGTCGGCTATCGCTTCGGTCAAAGCCGCTGGGGTTCATAGGCGACGGGATCGGTTACTACCACCGGTCGGATCAAGCGAGCGCCGCTGACACCAGACCGGCGAACACCAGTGCGCCCTTTTCGTTGGGATGGATCTTGTCGCCGCGTAGCAGTTTTTCCGTCGGGTCGGATGCCAGATCGAACCACGACAGAACCGTGGTGTTGCCTCGGGCGCCGGCGCGTTCGCGCAGCACCAGGTTGAACTCCTTGGTGCCCTTGAGCTGATTGGGGTTGTACACATCGACCCAGACGATCGGCACGTCGGGATCGGGCATCGACAGCATCTGATCGATCAGTGCGGCGTACGCATTGGCGTCTGGGTACTTGCCGACGTCGTTGGTGCCCATCGCAATTGCCCAGACATCGGGAACCATGCCATCGGCGATCATCGTGTACAGCGTCCTGACACCCGACAACGGCTCGCCCTTGCCATCGCCGAAGGTGATCCGCCGGCTCACTGCGGCCTCGATCGTGATCTCGGTGAATCCCTGCTGTTCGAGCGCGTTTGTCAACGAACTCGATGACGCCTTGGCGATCGAGTCACCGACCATTCCGAACTTGGTGCGGCTCACGTCGGCGGGCAGTGCCCCGACCCCGGTCGGCGCAGAGTCGTTGTCGGCGGTCGTCGTGGGAGTGGCCCCGATTCCGTTCTTTTCAGAGGCTGACGAGCGCACCCCGTTGCCACCGCACGCCGAGAGAGCGGCAAGCAATCCCGTCGACGCGCCGGCGCGCAACAGGGTTCGACGACTGATGCGCATGCCACCAGTGTGCCCGATGAACTCGCAATAGTGGCGTCAACCGCGGATCACCGACAGTGCCGTTAGGGCACCGAACACGATGAACAGCACGCCGGCCGAGCGTTGCACCGTGCGAACCGGAAGGCGCCGTTCGAGCCAACGCCCGGCCAGCACGGCGAGGACCGCGACCACGATGTGAGCGACCAACGACCCTGCAGCGACCGCCACCGGGTAGCCGCGATCGGCAACTATCCCGACCGTCGCCAACTGCGTGAAGTCGCCGAACTCGGCAACACCGATGACCAGTGCCGAGCGGCCGATGACCCCCCACACGCTGTGAACCGGAGCGGCGCGAACAACACCGTCGTCGTCGTCGCGTCCGCCGCGAAGCAGAAGCAACCCGCCGACCGCGAATACCGCGGCAACGGCGAGCTGTGTCGGCGTGCGCGGCAGCCGGCGTAGCGCTTCTCCGATAACGACGGCGAGCACGGAATGGAACGCCATCGCCAACGTCACACCGACGACGACGGCCAGCGGGCGACGGTACCGCGTCGCCAACACGATCGTGGCGAACATCGTCTTGTCGGGCAGCTCGGCGAGGAAGACGACACCGAAGGCGACCAGGAATGCTTGCAGCCCCGGCGCCATCACTCGATCAGACGTTGTATTCGCGCCGCGTGCCGGGCGTGCGTGCGCAGGATTCGGTCGAGGTCGCCGTGCACGATGTCGCCGTCACGAACGACGCTGCGGCCGTTGACGATGGTGTGCCACGCCGACACCGGGCCGCATCGCAGCCACGCCTCGATCGGGTCGGCGAGCGCGCCGGCGAATGCCGGCCCGGTTAGGCGCCAGACCGCGACGTCGGCGACTGCACCGGATTCGATCACCCCTATCTCGCCTAGGCGGCCGAGGCACGCCGCGCCGCCGAGCGTGGCACATTCGAGAGCCATGCGCGCCGTGCCGGCCGGCGCGCCGTCGCGCAGCTTGGCCAGCAGCATCGCCTGCCGGGCCTCCAACCACAGCGAGGCGCTGTCGGCCGACGACGAACCGTCGACCCCGAGCCCGACCGGCACCCCTGCGGCCCGCAACCGAACCACAGGAGCGATGCCCGAGGAAAGGATCAGGTTGCTGCTCGGACAGTGGGCGACGCCGACGCCTGCTTCGCCGAGTCGCAGGATCTCGTTGTCGTTGGGCATCACGCAGTGGGCCACCCAGGTGCGATCCTGGCACCACCCCGTCCGTTCCAGATAATCCGTCGGGCGGCACCCGAAGCGACCGAGCGAGAAGGCATCGTCCTCGGCGTTCTCGGCGAAGTGAGTGTGCAGGCGAACGTCGAGGCGCTCGGCGAGTTCCGCCGATCGAATCATCAACTCCTCGGTGACCGTGAAGGGGCTGCACGGCGCCAACGCGACCTGCACCATTGCGCCGCGCGTCCGGTCGTGATGGCGAGCGACGGCGTGCTCGCATGCGGCGAGGATCTCGTCGTCGTCGGCGACGACATCGTCGGGTGGCAAGCCACCGTCTTTCTCGCTCAGCGACATCGACCCACGCGTCGGATGGAAGCGCATGCCGATGTCAGCAGCCGCGGCAATCTCGGCGGACAGCAGGTCACCGGCGTTGCGAGGATGAAGGTAGAGATGATCGGCCGACGTCGTGCAACCGCTCAAGGCGAGTTCGGCGAGACCGACGAAGGCGCTTGCGTATACCGCTTCTTCGTCGATCGATCGCCACAGCGGGTATAGCGACTGCAGCCAGCCGAACAGCGGTTTGTCCGTCATCGGTGGATAGGCGCGGGTCAGGTTTTGGAACAGGTGGTGGTGGGTATTGACGAGGCCCGGTGTGACGAGGCAGTCGGTTGCGTCGATCGTCACAGTCGCCTCGGGCTCGGCCTCGGCCGAGGTACCGACGGCGGCGATGAAACCTCCGTCGACGGCCACCCATCCGCCAGCGAGCTCACGGCGATCACCATCGAGCGTGGCCAGCAGCCGCGCCCCGCGTATCACCAGGTCGGGCACGGCTCAGGCCAGCGAACCGACGATCGTGCGGATGTCATCAACCGACGTGAGCGGATTGATGATGCACAGCCGCAGGACCATCTCCCGATTCCACGACGTCGGTGTGACGAAGGCAGTGCCGTCGTCGAGCAACCGGTCGCTCCACGCTTGATAATCAACGGGGCTCCACCCTGTGCGGCGGAACAACAAGACGCTCAGCTCGGGCTCCATAATCAGTTCGAGGTGAGCCGCGTCGTCGATGATTCGTGCCCCCTGTCGGGTCACTTCGAGCGCGGTTTCGATGGCGTCGCGATACGCGTCGGTGCCGTACGTCGCCAGACTGAACCAGAAAGGCAGGCCACGTGCACGCCTGGAGAGATGATGGGCGAAGTCACTTGGGTTCCATTCGAACTCGCCGATGTCGTCGCCACTGTGCAAGACGTCGAGATACTCGGCGTGCTGGGTGTGCGCGGCCCGACCGACGTTGGGGTCGCGATACAGCAACGCGCAACAATCAAACGGGGCGAACAGCCACTTGTGCGGATCGACGATGAAACTGTCGGCGTGTTCGATGCCGCTAAAGCGATCGCGGACGCTCGGCGCGGCGAGTCCGGCGCCGCCGTAGGCGCCGTCGACATGCATCCAGACGTCGAACTCGGCGCACACGTCGGCGACCCCGGCGAGGTCGTCGATGATGCCGGCGTTGGTCGTGCCGGCCGTGGCGACGATGGCGAAGACGTTGTGGCGATCGTCGGGCGACAATCCCGCCATCGTGTCGCGCAGGGCGGCGCCCGACATCCGTCCGTGGTCGTCAGCGGGCACCAGCACCACGTCGGCATCGATCGCCCTGGCGGCCGAGGCAACGCTGGAATGGGCCCCGCTGCAGGTCACCATCTGGCCACGGATTCGCTCCCGAGCACCGGCGGCTCGGTGGCGCCACCGGAATCGTGCCGCAATCAGGGCACTGAGGTTGCCGGCGGTGCCTCCCGTGACGAACACCCCACCGGCCGACGCGGGAAAGCCGACCAGGTCTGCGATGTAGCGCAACGCTTCGTTCTCGGCGTAGACCGCTCCGCCGCCCTCCAGCCATGACCCTCCGTAAATGCTCGACGCCCCGACGACAAGATCGAACAGGATCGCCGCCTCCGTAGGGGCAGCCGGCACGAACGACAGGAACCGTGGGTGGTCGATCGAGATGCTGGCCGGGCCGAGCACATCGGCGAAGATACGCAGGGCCTCCAAGCCACCGATGCCCTTGGCAGTCACGGTCTTGCCGGCCATGGCAAGCAACTCCTCCGCCGGTCTGGTCTTGTCGAGCGGTGGCGGGTCGAGACGCATCCGCTCCACGGCATACCGCACAACGGCCTGGGTCAACACCTCGGTCGACGAATCATGACGATGCATGGTCACACGTTGAGATCGAGCAGTTCACTGCCCTCGTGGCGGACCTCGGCGTCGTTGTTGAGGACCACGCCGAGCACCGCCGCAATGGCCGCGCTGCCCATGCACACCAGCACCGGGAGGAGCACGAGCACGACGACGATTGCGATTGCGCCAGGCACGGCGGTCACCCTACCGGCTTGTACGCCCAGGCCTCAATCTCCACTGCACCCCCCGCCGGCAGGGCCGCAACCCCGATGGTGCTGCGAGCCGGACGGTGTGTGCCGAAGCCCTCGACGTATGCGTCGTTGAACGTCGCGAAGGTGTCCATGTCGGTGAGGAAGCACAAGGTCTTGGCAACGTCCGACAGCGATGCGCCAACGCTGCCCAGTTGGTCTTTCAGGTTCTCGACGGCCTTGGCGGTTTGGGCGGCAACGCCACCGCCGACGAGCGCACCGTCTTGCATGCCGAGTTGGCCGCTGACGATGATCCAGTCACCTGCGCGAACGACGGGGGTGTACGGGCCGAGAGGTTTGCTCATGTGCGCATCGTAGGCGCAACTCGTACACTGCGGATGATGTCAATGTCGCGACGACACCTCCTTGCCGGCGCGGGCGCCTTGCTGGTGGTGGCATCGTGTGGTGACGATTCCACCGTAGATTCTGGCGACGCTCTCAATGCCGAGCCTGCTGGCGGCGGCACTGAACCCGACCCGGGCACCACGGGATTCACCATCGCTCAGCGCTATCCCAGCAACACCTTTGTGCCTGGCAAGGTCCGCCTGCCGATCTCGCTCGCCGACAAGGGCAGCCTGCTGACAGCGGGCCCATCGCAACTGACCGGGCGGGTGCTCGACGGCAACGACCAGCAGATCGCCACCGTCAGCGTGCCGATCCGCTCGACCGACTTGGTCATCCCCTACTGGGCGGTTGAGGTGCAGATAGACCTGCCCGGCGCGTACACACTGCGCATCGAGGGCGACGACGGCTTCGGGGCCCGAGGAAGTACTCGGCGACCACCGTCTGGTAGGAGAGGGCGTCGGGAGGGAGGTCCGACATGCGGGGAGCCTACCGC
>JANNHY010000224.1:0-13344 GCA_031404635.1 Ilumatobacteraceae bacterium | reverse complement strand
CGTCGCCGGCGGTGGCACGGGCGGCCACCTGATGCCCGCGCTGGCAATTGCGCAGGCCCTCTCGGCGCGACACCCCGACTGGCGCATGGTCTTCGCCGGCGCGCATCGCGGCATCGAGGCGACTGTGCTGCCACAGCGTGGGCTGCCACACCGACTCTTTCCGTTCGAACCGATTCATCGTCGCGCGTGGTGGCGCAACGCCAAGTGGCCATTGCTGGCCTTCCGAATCGTTCGCGACGTGGATGCGATGCTGCGCGAGACGAGGCCCACGAGCTTTTCGACGCTCTCTTGTCGCGCGTAGCAAGCGGGATGGGCGATGACGAACGGCGACCATCCGTGGATGTCTTCGTCAACGGGTACCCACCGCTCGGACTTCGGCTTGTCGGGATCGTGTGGGTCGGTCGGGCCGATGTTGATGAAGGCTGCGCCGACGCCGACCTGTTGGCCACAGACGCTGCAGACCCCGATGCCTCACCGATTACCGGAATATCTACAGATCTGGCGCGTTGTCGGCCTGAAGTCGATTCTCCCCAAGCGATCACCGAACGAGGAGATCGCGGAATCTGGCCCGTGAGGTGCTCGCGACAGCGAGCAGTCCGTGGTCGTTTGCCGCTCGAGCGCGCTGACACCATCGAGACGAGCGATCGAGGCCCTGACGGCCCGGCATTATCCTCGTGATGGAGCGTGGTCGTCGCGAGGTGGTTGCCGTGTGGGAGGCAGAGCAAGGCGCATTCGATGATGCTGAGCTCGCCGCGGCCCGGGCGCGGGTTGGGGCGTGACGGCGCTCGTTCTCGACGCCGGTGCACTGATCGCGCTGGATCGCAATGGCCGTGCCGCGCGGGCGGTGCTGCGGGTTGCCGCCGATGATGCCTACACGGTGCAAGTGCCGGCGGGCGTCATCGCTCAGGCATGGCGAGACGGCCGCCGACAGGTGCTGTTGTCACGTGCCCTGGCGCACTGCGACGAAGTGCCACTCGACGGCGTAGTAGCGCGAGCCGCTGGCTTGTTGTGTGGGCAAGCAGGCACCGCTGACGTCATCGACGCCTCGGTAGCGGTCACGGCCGCCGGGATCGCTCGCTATGACGAGGTCGCGATTATCACCTCGGATCCCGACGACATCCGCCGGCTGTTGTCAGCTCTCGATGTCGCCGCCCGAGTCGTGCACGTCTGACGCTCTCGCCGCTTCTGGCCGCGTCAGTTGATCGCGCTCACGAGCACGGCAACACTCAACACCACCATGGCCACGCAGACCGCCAACATCGCCCGACGCAAGTGCCTGTATTTTTGACGGGCGATTCGGGACATGGTCAGCAGTTGTTGTGCGTGACGATCCGTTGAATCCTCCGCGGATACTGCTGCAAGGAGTGTTTCGTGACTTGCGAACTGAGCCTGTTCTTCGAAGTACCGCGCCTTGCCGGCCTCCGGTCGCCCCACACGTGGGATGACGGCGAGGCCCAACATCGCCATCGACGAAACGAGCGCCGCGACCGACACGACCGAGAGTGATGTGACGGCAGCGCCACTCGTGCGAAGCGCTGTTTTCTCGTCGAGCAGAAGGCTCACAAGCAGGGCGGTCACTGTCGCAACCGCAGCGAAGATGATGCTCGCCTTGGAGTCCGAGATTTTGATCTCGTCCCGGCATTCGTCGAGAAGACGGAGGATGTAGGTCTCGACGTTCATCGACCTGGTCGGAGTCGCTCGCCGCAGAGTCCCTGCACGTCTGACATCGCACCCCCCGTGACCAGGCTCTTTGGATCGTCGTTCGCCCAAAGAATAGCACACGACGTTTGCGATATCTTGACCCGCAGGCCGTCGCAGGCCACGATGACCAGGCGGTGGGAGCCGGCACGTTCGAGGCGGTGTCTTCCACACGTAGAACCGATGACCGACGCCAACCGAGCTACCGCAGAATCCCGACGATCTCTGCATCCGTACGTGTCGGACCTGGCCTTGAGCGTGATGAACGCAGCCCCGGCGTCGGGTTGGCGCGAGGTCGACGCAACGCTCGCATTCTTCGACATTTCGGGGTTCACGAAGCTCACCGAACGTCTGGCGAGCCTGGGAAGAAGCGGCGCTGAACACATCAACGATGTCCTCAACACGGTGTTCCGAGGTTTGATCGACGAAGTCTTCCGCCACCGCGGCGATGTCCTCGAATTCGGGGGTGATGCCATGGTGGTGCTGTTCACCGGCGACGAGCACGAGCGCCGGGCGGCCGCCGCTGCGGCCGACATGTTTCGTTTCATGGCCGTCGGTGGCCGCCTCGTTACGCCCCTCGGCGAGGCCAGGCTGCGCATGTCGTGCGGAATGGCGACCGGATCGCAGGCGTACTACCTGCTCGGTACGACGCGTCGAGCATTGGTCGTCGCCGGTCGGGCCAGCACCGCGATGGCGCAACTCGAATCCGCCGCGAACGCAGGCGAGGCCCTAATGAACGATCGGCTCGCCGCCGCCCTCCCACCATCGTGGACGCATCGCCGCCACACCGACGGGGCGCTCCGACTCCGTCTCAGCCGAGTCACGACAGACGACAGGCCCGAGCTGCCGGGGTCTCGACAACGCTCCAGCGATGCCGACATTCGAGCCGCAAGGTTGTTGCCGACCCAGTTTCGTTCTCTGCTCGACGGGGGTCATCGCGAGGGTGAGCTCAAGCAGGTCGCCATGTCGTTCATCCGACTCAACGGCACCGACGATCTGCTGGCATCGGAGGGCACCGATGGCCTCTACCGCCGTCTGGCCGAGATCACCGAGATCGTCGACCGCGCCTCGGCCTCGCTCGACGTCTGCTGGCTCGAAACCCAAGCGGAGGCCAACTCGGTCAGATGGACCCTGATCGCCGGCGCGCCGACCGCGACCGAGCGCGACGGCGAGCGACTTCTCCGCGTGCTTCGACGCATTGCCGATGAGACCCCTGTCCCGCTGCGTATCGGGGCCAACCTCGGAGTCGTCTTCGTCGGCGACATGGGGCATTCGCAGCGATGCACTTACATCGTCATGGGTGACGCCACGAACCTGGCTGCTCGCCTGATGGCCAAGGCGGCGCCGGGTGAGATCGTCGCTGGTGAGCGGCTGCACGGCACCTGCCCAGTGCGGTTCGAGTGGACGCCGTTGGAGCCGTTCCTGGTGAAGGGCAAGCGATCGCCGGTGCGGGCCTTCGTCGTCGGGCGAGTCGCTGACGACGACCAGGTGGCTGCCGTTCACCATGCCGACGGGTCGACCCCGCCGATGGTCGGACGGGAGAAGGAGCTGGCACGGCTGCTGGAGGCGATCGCCGCTGGAGGAATTGTCGAACTCGTCGGCGAAGCGGGCGTCGGCAAGACCCGGCTCTGGCAGGAGGCCCGAAGCATAGAGAGTCAGCGCCGATGGTTCGTCTTGCGAGCCGAGCCACACGAAGTCGGGTCGCCCTACCTCCCGTTCCGCCGCCTCATCCGGGTCGCGGCGGGTATCCGTACCAGCGACGACGATCGGACCGCCGGCACGTCGCTCACCGCGTTCGTCGGGCGCGTGGCACCTAGCCTCACGCCGTGGCTGCCCCTGATCGCCGACGTGGTTGGCGCGGATGTCACGATGACGGAGGACGTCGAAGCGCTCGATCCGACGTTTCGCGCCGATCGGCTCCGGCTCGGGGTCGCCGAACTGGTCGTTGCTTTCACTGGGCCCGGCTCGGTGATCGTCTTCGAAGACGTCCATTGGGTCGACGAGGCATCAAGGGCACTTGTCGAGGTGCTGAGCGGCATGCTCGGACCGCACCTTTCTGTCGTGCTGACGCGACGACCGGAGGGGTGGTCTCCGTCGCCGATCACGACCATCGATCTGGCCGCCATCGACAGCGACTTCGCCGATCAACTGCTGCTCCGCGAACTGCCACCGAGCGCGGCGAGCGACGCGACCCTCGCCAGGCTCAGAAGCTCCGCCGCAGGCAATCCGCTCTACCTCATCGAGCTCGCCCGCTCAGTTGCAAGCACGTCACTCAAGTCGAGCGTCGCCTACCCCGAGACCGTGGAGCGCCTCCTCGCAGCCCGCATCGATCAACTACCCGTCGCCGGGCGCGAGCTCATCCGTGACGCATCGGTGCTCGGCTCGACAATGAGCCGTTCTCTCGCAAGCCGCGTGCTCGGCCGGCCCGACCTCATTGCCGCCGACACCTGGGAACGGGAACTGGGTGATCTGGTGGTCCTGGGTGAGGGCACCGTCCGGTTCCGGCATGATCTGGTCAGGGTTGCCGCTTACGAGGGCCTGTCGGTGCGGCGTCGCCGCGCAGTCCATCAACGCGCTGGAGACGTGATCGAGGAGTGGGGAGACTCGGTGCCGGTCGTCGATCCGGTGTCCGCGCTGGCGTTCCATGCCACCGGCTCGGGTCTGCCTGACCGCATCATCCACTGGAACCACGAGGCTGCTGAGGCGGCGATTGCCAAGGGTGCCATGGAGATCGCCGAGTCGCTGCTGCACGACGTGGTCGGTGCGCAGCGCCAGATCGGTGCCGATCCAGTCGAGTGCTGCACGACCCAACGACGGCTGGCTTTCGCCGCCGAGCGCGCCGGTCACCCGGAGTCGGCCCTGGATGCGCTCGCACACGCCGCCCGCCTGGCCGACGAGCGCGAAAGAGCGCTGATCGCGGTGGACCGCTCTCGTATCCTGGAGAAACTCGGGCGCTATCGCTCGGCCCTGGTGACCACCGCCCGTGCCCTGCGGTCGTGTCCCGATTCCGGCGCGTCCGGACATCTGCGGCTGGCCCGGGCGAGCATACGTAACCACCTGGGCGAATGGAAGGAATGCCTCGAGCTAAGTCGCACACTGCTTCGAGACTTCGAGCACAGCGACGACCGCCGCCTGCTCGCCAAAGCCCACCTGCTCGCCGAGTGGTGTTGCGCCTGTCTCGGCCTACCCGAACGTGCCGACCACGAGCGGGCCGCGTTGTCTCTATTCAGCTCGCTCGACGACTCGATTGGGCTCGCCAACCTGTTCCTCAACCTGGGGGCGAGCGCGTGGCAGGAATGCCGGGTGCTCGATGCGGTCACCGACTTTCGGACGAGCTCGGAACATTACGAACGGGCGGGCGACGTGCTGGGCGCCGTGCTAGCCGACAACAACCTGGCCGAGGTTCTCACCCTCCAGTCACACCTCGACGCTGCGGAGAGCCTGCTCGTGCGGGCACGGCGGGTGACGCAGGCGGCGAACTATCCGTACGGCTCGCTGACGACGATTAGCGGGCTCTCCCGCATCGCCGCCTGGCAGGGTAAGACTGCTGAGGCCCTCCGCCTCCAAGCACAGGCGCTGAGTGGGTTCCGCGAGTTGGGATCGGACGACTTGGTGGTCGACTCGCTGGTACGCCTCGTCGAGGTCCATCTCCTAGCGGGAGACGCGTCAGCGGCTCTCGCCGCTGCCGACGAGGCGACCAATGCGCTGGCCCGCCTCGGTGAGCTGCCGGTGGTCCCCGCCACGCTCGCCCGGCTCAAGGCGCGTGCATTGCGCCTGGCGGGCCGCGACACCGAAGCGCGCGTGGCGTTCGAGACGGCCCTCGCCTTCGCCACCCGCGACGGCTATACCTATGAGATGGCTCTGGCGTCGATGGGCATTGCCCGATTGGACGGCGACGACGCACGCGTCGCCGACGCCCTCGCCCAACTCACCGAGCTCGGCGTGGTCGCTGCGCCCCCCGGTTCCTGACCAACTCGTCTCAGTTGGCCACCTGGAACTCGGCGGTGTAGACGACTCGGACGCCGCCCTGCAATTGGACGATCGCGGTGATCAGGTGCGTGCCATTGCGGACACGACGAGTGTCGAACGCCACCGGCGAACCGCGTCGCCGCGTACCGAAGGCGTCATACGGAACGGAGGAGTCGGCGCGAATGGTCCTGCCGTCGAGCACGAAGACCACTCTGCGCAGCCCGGCGATCGAATCGTCGGCGCCTGAAAGGAAGATGTAATGCCCACCCGCCAGCGTGGCGCCGTCGAGTGCCGTGGGCGAGGAGCGATCGACCGATGGCGACACCACCAGGCTGTGCGGGGTCGTATCGGCCACGGTGAACGTGGAGTCGAAGACCACCTGTGAACCGTCGCGCAGCAGCGCCGTCGCCGTGATGCTGTGGCTGCCGAGCGTCAGCAGGTTCGACTCGAACGGGTATGCCCTCACCACGCACCTGCGGCACGCCCGACGATTGGACGTTTGGGCAAAGTCGAACGGCTTGGAACGATCGATCGAGAAGGGGTTGCCATCGAGGAGGAAGTTGACCCGACGAACGTTGCCGAGCGCGGGTCCGCTGACGAAGATGTACGCGCTGATGCCTGATGCCAGCGCGGCACCGGCGAGTCGTCGCGGGTTTGTCGTTCTTGATGGGTCGTCGGCCAGCGAGAGCGTGAGTCTGGGCGGCGGTGTGACCGTGATCGGTACGGTTACGGCCGGCGACTGACTCTGGCTGTCGCTCACAGCGAACGAGAACGAATCGCTCCCCACGTAATCCGTGCCGCTGGTGTAGGAGAAATTCGGGCCTTCGCCGGCCAGGGTCCCATGTGCGGGCGCTTCCACGACGACAAACGTCAGCGGATCGCCGTCGCCGTCATTGCCGAACAGTGTCACCGGCGTCGGCTCGCCCGAGACCGCCAACATCGTCGCCGGGTCGGCCATCGGAGGGTCGTTGACCGACGTTACGTTGATTGAGACAGTCGCTACGGCGGATGTAGCTGACGCGTCGTTCGCGGTGAAAGTGAACGAGTCCGGCCCGTTGTAGTTCGCGGCTGGGGTATACCGACGGTTCGCACCCGAGCCCGACAAGCTTCCGTGCGTTGGAAGTGTCGCCACGACAAACGACAACGCATCACCGTCGGGATCAGTGCCTGACAGCGTCACCGCGACAGCGGTGTCCTCCGCCGTCGACACCGCGATGGGGTTCGCCGACGGCGGTTTCGTGGCGATGACCGTGATCGACACCGTTGCTAAGTTCGAATCGGTGGTGCCGTCGTTGGCCTTGTAGGTGAACGAGTCCGGCCCGGAATAGCCGGCACCCGAAGTGTACGTGAGCGTCGCACCCGAGCCCGACAAGGCGCCGTGAGTTGGCTGGCTCACCACAGCGAACGACAACACGTCGTTGTCGACATCTGTGGCCGACAACGTCACCGTCACCGCAACATGGCGTGCTGTCGACACCGACATCGGTGCCGCGACCGGAGAATCATTTGCCGGCGTTACGGTGATCGTGACAGTCGTGGTATTCGAATCGGTGGTGCCGTCGTTGACCCTGTATGTGAACGAGTCCGACCCGGTGAAGTTGGCGACGGGCGTGTAGGTGAGGTTCGGCGCTGTTCCCGACAGCGCACCGTGAGCTGGTTGGGAGACCACCACGAACGACAGCACGTCGGCTGCGTCGAGGTCGGTCCCGGCGAGCACGATCACCCTCGGGGTGTCCTCGGGCGTCGCGACCGTCTGTGGTGTGGCGATAGGGGGTGAACTGCCTGTGACTGTCAGCAGGGCGGTGGCCACTGCGCTCCGGTTCCCGGCGAGGTCAAGGGCGCGAACCGACACCACATACGAGCCGGTGGCAAGGGTCGACGGGATCACTCCGCTGAGAGATCCAGCGGAAAGCGACAGCGTCGTCGCGTTTCCTTCTCCTGGGTCGGCGCCGATCCACCACTCGCCACCGGCCAGCCCAGACAACGTGTCGGATGAAGTCGCCGTGAGGCTCGTCGTCGAATCGATCGGCCGCGACGTGGGATCGAGCGTGACGACTGGAACCGAAGGTGCGGTCCTGTCGACCTTCACGGTCTCGGAGACAGTGGTGGTCAGCCCGGCGAAGTCGGTTGCGGTTCCGGTCAGCACGAGGCCGTCGCCCTCGCCTGTCTCGGTCGACTGCGCGGGTGGGCAGGCAGCGACACCCGACAGCGAATCGGCGCAGGCGAAGGCCGCCGTCACAGCGGTGTTACGCCATCCGGCAGCGTTCGACAACGGCGAGAGTGTCGCCGCGATCTGCGGCGGTGTGGTGTCGATCCGCATGGTCACGATGGCGCTGCCGCCGTCGGAGCCGGTCACCTCGATCACGTGTGATCCGTTGGCGAGGCCTCCTGGGACGAACGGCGCCAGGTATGGCAGCTTCGGCCCTCCGTCGATCGACACATCGAAGGTCGCCGAGTCGGTGCCCGAGACCGTGATCTGTGGCGGGGAGGAGAACCAGCCGGATGAAGGTACCACGGGCGACAACGTCACGGTCGGGGCCGGTGGTGGTGGAGGTGTGGGTGCGAATCCCGGGCCCTTGTTCGCCGCCCACGAAACGTTGCCGGCGCCGTCGACCGCCTGCACCACGACACGGATCTGTTCGTTGGCGATCGAGGCCGGAACTGCCAGGGAACCGACGAACGCCCCGGCGCTGAACCCAAGGTCGAGGGGTCAGCCAGTCGCCGCCGGCCTGGTAGAGCGCCACCACACGATGTATGCCCGAGTCGTCGCTGGCGGCGACCGACACGTCGGCAAATGTCTCGCCGGGTGATCGTTGGAGCACCACCTCGCCGACATTGGGTGCGATCCAGTCGGTTGACGCCGAGTAATAGACGTCGCCGGACATCCGGTCGTACAGCACCTGGGTGCCCCGACCGGCAGGGTCGTCGGGCAGCGTTGCGAGGAACTGGCCGGGAATCAGCACGAGCTTTTGGCGCTGGGCGATGCCGTCGGGGCCCACGAGCCCTTGGGTGTCGCTAGTCGTGGTGACGCCGGCCAACCGGGTGGGGAAGGCAGCGACGGAGTTGACGGCTTCCGGCTCGCCGGCCGCGCTGTCGAGCGTCGGGCGACTGAACGCGGCGTCGAACCCGGCGATGGTCTGGCCCGTTTGCAGACCACTGACCACGGCGCCGTGGGCCGGCAGCAGTGAGTTGTCGGGCGCCGCGGCGGTCACGTCGAGCTCGGCCCGCGGCTGAACCGGTCGACCTGCCGTGATCTGCGGCAGCTGCGGCCCGGTGCCGGTGTCGGCCTCGTACCACTGCCCGATGGCGCTGGTCTTGGCCGGCGGGAACGTGAAGTTCTGGCTGTAGGGGTTCGACGACAAGCCCGTTGAACCGGCGACCGCTGTCGCCGTGTCATTCGGGGGCGTGGGGCGTACTGTGCGCTGCACGCCGACAGCGAACATCGGCAGGCCGTACAAGATGGTGCTCGACAGCGCCTTCTCATCGTAAGCGCCGTAGAGGCCCTGACTCCCGAAGTATTGCTGCTTGGCGTTACGGAGCGCGTCACCCAACGACACCGCGCCATCGAGTTGACCGGCGAACAACGTCATCAACCGCTCCTGCAGCCCAACGCTGACCTGATCGCCGTAGCCGTACCCCGTCGTTGCAACGTACGCCGCCCCCCTCGCGGTCAGGGATGCAGCGAGGTCGTCAGCCGCCGCACCGCCGCCAACGGTCCGGTCAGAGACGGCGAGGCCGGAATGGCAGCCCATCGAGAACACGAGCCGGGCTCCGTCGGGCAAAGTCGCCGCCAGCGCGGCAGCGGTGACCGCCTCGCCGCTAGCAGTCTCGAAGCCGGTGTGGTCGGCATGCCCGAATATCGCCGCGATCGATGGGGCCGGGGGTCCGGTGAGGTCACCGATGAGGTCGGCGAAAGTCCACGCCGTCTCGCGGGGCTGCGGTGGCCCAGTCACGGTGGCAGGAGCCCCGTTGGCCGACGTCAGCGAACTGCTCAGTGTCTGACGTACCGCACTCGCACCGTCGGTCATGAAGTCGTAACCGGCGGCGTAGGCGCGGCTGGCGTCGAGGCGGCCCGACGCAGTAGCAAACGCGTCGATCTGATTGATGATCTGGGTCGGGGACTCGACGAGACGGCCGAGGGCCAGCTCGGGGACGTAGAGCCGTCGCGTCGCCCACTCGATCGGGTCGAGGTCGCCGTACGGATCGTCGCTGAGGAAATGGCTGGTGCTCAGCGCCCCGAAGTACGCACCGTTGACGTCGAATTCGTCGGCATAGCCGGTCTCGTTGCCTATGCGGGTCGTGTCGTCGAGGCGTGCCATCGGAACGATGTCGTCACCTCCGACGATCACAACATTGGCCAGCGCCGGATGCGCTGAGACACCGGGCAGCGCCCCGTTGCGAATTCCCACCACGAGGCGAGTTATCTCGTTGACGACCTTGTTGGCGCGGTCGGCCACGCACGGGTTGGCATTCCAGGCTGCGTACGCGGCAGCGACGTCGGTGTCACCATCGACGGGGATGACGACGCCGTTGACGTCGGGACGTGACGCCAGCGAAGCGAGTTTGGCCATCACGTCAGCTGCCGCTGCCGCGCCGAACGTGTCGCCCAGGCGCTGCTGGTTCACCAGGATGATCGTGGCCAGATTGGACGGGAGGGTTGCGAGGTTGGGCAATGCACCGATAGCACCACCGGTGCGGGAGTAGGCCGTGCACGTCGGCGTGTTCGGCGGGTCGACCTGGCGAACCCGCAGGACGTATGGCAGGTTCGAGGTCGACGTGTTGTACGAACTGACCTGCAACAGATCGGGAGCGATCGCGTCGACCGCCTCGAGATCCGTGTTCCGCGCTGCTGATCGCCCAACCACCGTGCGTCCGTCGATCACCGGCACGCCGGCGTCGGTGTCGGGCTCGGGCGAGTAGCCGACGCCTGACACGTCGAGAGCCTCGGCCTCGAGTGGTGGGGCGGATGGGGTCGCGGTGCGGGTGGGCACTGGCGAGGGCGAGTTGCCCGGCCGGTCGGTGGAGGGGCCATAGACCACCAAGTCGCCGTCGCCGGCAAGATGGCTGAGGCGAACTCCCACCTGTGCCGAGGGCGTCGAGTTGAACCCGTAGAGATCGACGTCGTTGGCCCGGTCGACGTACCCGAGGTACAACACGTTGCTCTCGACAGGCAGCGCCGAGGCGGCGCTGCCTGACGCGTCGGAGACGTCGACGACGCCGACGACACCGGCGGTGGTAGCGGCGCCGTTGGTGATCTCGACCTTGGCGACGGCACGAGCCTGGCCGAGCTCGAGACCCGGCGTGGTGCGGAACGACAGGGTGTAGTCGGTGTCGGCCTGGATGCCGGCCACGTTCCAAACGAGCACCTGCCCGGTCGGGCCGTCGCTCGCCACCGGTCCGCTGACGATTCCGGCCGCGGGCGTCAAGGTGTTGAGCTCGGCCGGAGCCGGTCTGGCCGGGGTGGGCCTGAAGTAGCGGAACCCGGGAGGCAAGGTGACGGTGGCTGTCGTCGCGAACGGGCCCGGCCCTCCCCGCGAGCTGGCGATCGAGATCCGCAGGTTCCAGTCGAGGGTCGCACCGGTGCGGGCGAAATCCTGCAGACCGGCTGCGGTGAGGTCGACGTCCTCCCACGGGAAGTCTGCCTGATCCAACGAGCCGACGATCACATCGTTCAAGTCGAGGGCGGCTGGCAGCGCGGCGGCGATCTGCGGCAGCGAGATCGCCGGATCACCCGCAACCGTATGATCGGAGAACGCTCTACCGACGTCTTGCAGGCGGGCCGCTGGCCGCAGAGCGCCAGCCGCTCTCGCTTGGCCGAGCGTGGCTCCCGTGGAACAGTCGAAGCCATGTGAGCAGTCGACGACGAGGTCGCGACGCCCGTAGGCGCCATCGTTGGGGTTGGTGTCATTGACCGGGATGTCGGAGATCCGCACGGAGCTCACCGCTGGGAAGGCGTCGATGGCAGCGGTCACAGTGATCTGGCCGATGTCGGTGGCAAACAGGTTGAGTTCGTTCAGCTTGGCGTCGAGAACCGGGGCGCCGACGAAGGTGGCGATGTTGGCCGCCAACGGCACGCGTCGCAGATCGGGGTGTTGCGCAAGGATCTTCACTGCATCGGGATCGACGTCGAGCTCCAGCAGGGTTGTGGCCGGACCGACCCCGAGCAACGCGCACGTCGACACGCCTGCGGTGTCGGCTGACAGCCGTTCGCACCACGTCTGGGTTCCGAACCGCAGATCGACCACTGGGGTTGCACCCAGTGTGAACGCCGCCGGGCTCGCATTGGCGAGCGGCGTGCCGTCGAAGAACGAAATGTCGGCGAGGGTGAGGTCACGCAGCGCCTGGGTGGGCGGACCCGGTGGCTCGTACAACAAGAGGAACTGAGCGAGCGTGACGCTCTGCGTGGGCGTTCCGGCCAGTGGAGTGCCGGCCAGCAGCGCCGGCCAACCACCCGGGTATTCGACCGGAATCTCCGACAGCGGCGTGCCCGTGGCGAGTGGCGAGCGCCTCGTGAACGGCGCGAACTCGGACACGGGAGAGCGCCTCGTGAACGGCGAGCGCCTCGTGAACGGCGAACGCCTCGTGAACGGCGAGCGCCTCGTGAACGGCGCGTTGGACACGTCGACATCGAGCGTGCGCATTCGCTCGTACGGGATGTCCGCCAGGTTGATCGATGTCGCACCCGGGCCGGTGGTGGGGCTCGCCGGGTCGAGGCTCGCCGCGATCGGCGACGGATCGACGGTCACCGTCACGGTACCCGTCGCTGCGCCACCGAAGCCGTCGACGATCGTGTAGGTGAACGAGTCGGTCCCGAAGAACCCCGGGTCGGGGGTGTAGGTGCACAGAATTGGCGTGCAGGCAACCAGGCCGCGGCTGCCGCCGGTCCAGTTCGAGACAGCAGGGTCATCCCCGTCGGCGTCGGTGTCATTCTGGAGTACGAGGACCGCCACGGCGTTCTCCTGGGCGGTCGTGGCAACGTCGTCGTTGGCCACCGGCGAGACATTTGCCCGGACGATGGTGATGAAAATGGTCCCCAGCGCCTCGAGAACACCATCACTCACCTTGTACACGAAGGCGTCCGTCGCCCGGTTCGTCGGGGCGGTGTAGGTCAGCCTCGGGGCCGCCCCGGTGAGCGAACCGGTCAACTGACCCACCGGCGGGGTAACCAGTGTCCACGTCAACGGCTGACCGTCGGGGTCGACCGCTGACAACGTGATGGGAAGAGTCGCCCCGGCCTGCACCGTGTAGCTTGCTGAACCGGCGACGGGTGGCTGGGGCCCGGTGGGGTTGACTCGCACCACCAAAAGCCCTGTTGAGGTCAGGCCGTGGCTGTCGCGGAGTACATAGGTGATTGTTTCGACGCCGGAGAATCCCGGGTTGGGTGTGTAGATGACTTGGAAGGTGTTGTTGGATGCGGTGCCGTGCGCCGGGTTGACAACCGTGACCACACTGAACGAGTCACCGTCGGGATCGAAATCGTTGTCGGTCGGAAACGTCACCACCTGCGTGCCGGTGGATGTCGCGGTGTCGGGCACGGCGACCGGTGGTTGGTTGGGGTCGCCGGCGGCGAGAATACGGATCAGCACGTCCGATTGCGAGACGTGGCCGTCGGTGTCGACGACCAGATAGACGAGTTGGTGGTCGGTGCCGATCAGCGCTGGGTCGGCGTCGGGGGTG
>JANNHY010000223.1:0-7127 GCA_031404635.1 Ilumatobacteraceae bacterium | reverse complement strand
AGCGGCAGGTGGCGCGTGCCGTTCTCGATAGCGTGTGCGTGATCCGAAACAGTCCCAGAGGAGCCTCACCGCCGTGAGATCGTTCACATTCACGTCCGAAAGCGTCACAGAGGGCCATCCCGACAAGATGGCCGATCAGGTCAGCGACGCGGTACTCGACGCGATCCTCACCGAGGATCCGAATGGCCGCGTGGCTTGCGAGACGTTGCTCACGACCGGCCTCTGCGTGGTTGCCGGCGAAATCACCACCAACGCGTACGTCGACATTCCCAAGCTGGCCCGCGAAGTCATCAACGGCATCGGCTACGACAACGCTCTCTATGGCTTCGACGGCAACACGTGCGGTGTGATCGTGTCGATCGACGAGCAGAGCGGCGACATCGCCCAAGGCGTCGACAAGAGCGAGGAACTGCGTGGCGGCCGCAGCGGCGAAGACATCATCAACAGTCAGGGCGCCGGCGACCAGGGCATGATGTTCGGCTACGCCTGTGACGAGACCCCCGACCTGATGCCGCTGCCGATCTGGCTGGCGCACCGCATGGCCGAAAAGCTCAGTGATGTCCGCAAGGCCGGCGCCGTGCCTTATCTGCGGCCCGACGGCAAGACCCAGGTGACGTTCGAGTACGACAGCACCGGTCGACCGGTGCGTCTTGTCAACGTGCTGATCTCGACGCAGCACCAAGATGGTGTCGACCGTGACACCGTCATTCGCCCCGACCTGATCGAGCAGGTCATCCGCCCGGTCGTGCCGACGCAATTCACTGATGATGACTACGACGTGTACATCAACCCGACCGGCAAGTTCGTGATCGGCGGCCCTCACGGCGACACCGGCCTGACCGGTCGCAAGATCATCGTCGATACCTACGGCGGCATGGGTCGACACGGTGGCGGCGCGTTCAGCGGCAAGGACCCGTCAAAGGTCGACCGTTCGGCCGCTTATGCCGCACGCTGGGTGGCCAAGCACGTCGTCGCCTCGGGCGCGGCGTCGCGTTGTGAGGTGCAGGTGGCCTACGCCATTGGCGTGGCTCACCCGATGAGCATCCTCGTCGACACCTTCGGCACCAACACCGTCGACCCCGACAAGATCGTTGCCGGTGTCCGCGATGTGTTCGACCTTCGGCCTGCAGCGATCGTGCGCGACCTCGATCTGAAGCGCCCGATCTACCGCAAGACGGCCGCCTATGGCCACTTCGGACGATCGCTGCCGGAGTTCACGTGGGAAGCCGTCACCAGGCTCGCGGAGTACAAGAGCGCCGTCGGCCTGTGAGCCGCGCTGGCGGGCTCGCGCCGCTAGCGTCGCCGGGCAATGGACCCGTCGTCGCTGCTGGTCGCCCGCGTCGTTCCCGACGTCACCGGGCTCGACAAACACTTCGACTATCTCGTCCCAGAGCCGCTGCGGCCCCAGGTGACGGTGGGGTCGATGGTTCGCGTGGCATTGCACGGGCGTCGAGTGGGCGGGTGGGTCGTCTCGCTCGGCCCGCCAGATGGATCGGTACCGGTCGACCGACTCGTGCCGCTGGCCAAGTGGTCAGGGATCGGACCCTCGGCCGAGGTGATCGACCTCGCTCGGTGGGCCTCGCAGCGTTGGGGCGCCGGCAGGTTGCGCCCGTTCATGGTCGCTGCCAGCCCGCCAACGATGGTCGGCTCGCTTTCGTCGTCGACCGCCCAACCAGATGGCGTTCAACTTGGCTGCCCGCTTCCCCGGTTGGTTCGCCTTCCTCCAACGAATGACCAGGTGCCGGTCGTGACCGAGGCGCTGGCCCGCGGCCCAGCGCTGGTGATTCACCCATCGGTCGACGAGGCCCGCCGTCTGGCCGCACGGCTTCGCCAGTTGGGGTACTCGACCGCGGTACACCCCGAGCAATGGGCGCGCGCAGCCGGTGGAGTCGACGTGGTGGTCGGTGGCCGCAGCGCGGTGTGGTCTCCGTGTGCGGGGCTCGGCGCGATCGTCGTGCTCGACGAGCACGACGAGGCGCTGCAGGCGGAGCGCTCGCCGACGTGGCATGCCCGCGACGTTGCCATAGAACGCGCCCAACGTGCGGCAGTGCCATGTGTGTTGGTGTCACCATGCCCGTCGGCGGCGGCGTTGCACTGGGCGGGGGACTCCGTGCGCCGCCCGTCGGTGACCGACGAGCGTGACGGGTGGCCGATCCTGGAACTCATCGACCGTACCCGCGAAGAACCGTGGAAGCGGTCGCTGTTGACGTCGCCGTTGATCCATCACCTGCGCGATACCGAACAGCGGGTCGTGTGCGTTCACAACACCAAGGGCCGGGCGCGGCTGCTGGCCTGTCGCACCTGCAAGTCGTTGCAGCGTTGCGAGCGATGCCAGGCGGCAGTCATGCAAGACGATGCCGGTTCGTTGGTGTGCCGGCGCTGCCAGATGATCCGTCCCGTGGTCTGTCAGCGTTGCGGTTCCGGAGCCCTGTCGTTGCTGCGGCCCGGCGTCAGTCGGTTGCGCGAGGAGATCGCCGCCGCTGCCGGTCGGCCAGTAGGCATGGTCACCGGCGACAGCGAATCGCTGCCCAATTGCGACGTACTGATCGGCACCGAAGCCGTGTTGCACCGGGCAGGCGAGGCCGACGTGGTCGCATTCCTCGACCTCGACGCCGAGTTGCTGGCACCTCGCTATCGAGCGGGGGAGCAGGCGATGGCGCTGCTCGCTCGCGCCGCGCGGCTGGTCGGCGGGCGCAGTGGGGGAGGTCGGCTTCTGGTGCAGACGTTCCTGCCTCGTCACGAGGTCTTGCAGGCGGTGTTGCACGCCGACCCGTCGCGGGCGGCGAAGGTCGAGTTGAACCGCCGTGAGTTGCTGGGCCTACCGCCCTTCGCCGCGCTCGCTGCGGTGTCTGGTGCGGGTGCCAGCGAGTACGCCGCGGCGACAGGTTTGGAGGCCTCGTCGGCCGGAGACGTCGTGTTGCTGCGCGCCCCGACGTGGGACGATCTCGGGTCGGCACTGGCGTCGACACCACGACCGAAGGGCTCGCGCCTGCGGATCGAAGTCGACCCGCCGCGGCGCTGATCGGCTGATCGCTACAGCGAACCTCGTGGAGCGATCCACTGACACCGTTGACCGGTGACCGCGGCAATCCGGTCGAAGTCTTCGTCGTAGTGCCACATCGTCGCACCCGCGATCTCGGCCGAGGCGGCAATGACCAGATCGGCGATCTTCACGCTGCGGTGATGCAGCCCGGCGAGGTGGGCGAGTGATCGTTGCACTTCGAGGGCACGCTCGAACACCGCTTCATCCGTTGGGATATGACGGATTCCCTCGAGTCGCTCCCTGACTCGCTCGTAGTCGCCGGCACCTCGAGCCGAGTACAGAACTTCGAGCCGCGCCTGGTGACAGATCGCCACCGCATCCGCGTTCAGTTGCTGCCTCCAGGCCAGGGCCACCGACGCGTGATTCGATCGATGCCACGCGCTGGTATCGACGGAGAGCAGGTCGCTCATCGAGTGGGTCGTGTGATAGCGAGCATCTCGGGGCCGCGGTCGATCCCTTCGCCACTGTCGATCAGATCGGCGAGGCGCGCCCGTTTGGCGGCGCGGGTGACCTCGCGCATCGCCGCCTCGACGGTCTCGCGGATTCCCGTGGTGCCGAGAACCTCTCGAGTCTCTTGCAACAGGGCCTCGTCGAGTTCGATGGTCGTGCGGTGCTTCATGCCGAGACTATATAAGAATTGTGTTGGAAGTATGTATCAGCCACCACGAATTGTATGCAGTATCCGATAGCCGCTCGATGAGCCCAGCCGGTGGGTCGGGTAGCCCTGGTCGGTCAGCCAGCGCTGCAGCGAGTCGCCGCCGAGGTGTTTGTGCGCGACCATTACGGCGTACCCGTCGGCGGCGAGGCGAGGCGGGGCAGCCAGGTGAGGAACAGCTCGTGCAGCGCGGGTTTGCCGATGCGAATCGGCGGGTTGCTCCACATGCACTCGAACTCGATCTCGGCCGGCACCTCGTCGGGCGCAAACACACAGACGTTGGTCACCCCGTTCGCGGCAGCGTTGGCCCGGCACAGGTCGCGAGCCCGATTGTTGACATCGACGGCCCACACGGTGGCCGCGGGCGCTCGTCGAGCCAACGGCAGCGCAATGGTGCCGACTCCACAACCGAGGTCGAGCAGGTTGCCGTGCTGCGGGGGAGCCGGCGCTTTCAGCAGCAGCAGTTTGCTGCCGGCATCGATGTGCCCGTAGCCGAACACACCGCGATCAGTCGACAGGGTCAGCGACATGTCGGGAAGCCACAGTTCGACACGGCGGGGTGATGATGGCGCGCCGGGTTGCTCGTCGAAGTAGTGACCCATCTCGATCGGTAGCCTTGCAGTTATGGCGTACCAGATCCGCACCTACGGCGACCCCGTGCTGAAGACCAAGGCGGCCGAGGTCGCCGACGTCGACGGCAAGATCGCCCGCCTCGTCGACGACATGTTCGACACGCTGTACGACAACGATTCCGGTATCGCCCTCGCCGCGCCGCAGATCGGTGTGCAGAAGCAGATCTTCGTTTGGGACGTTGACGACGAACAGATGGCGATCATCAACCCGCAGATCGTCGAGTCGAGCGGCGAGTGGGTCTACGACGAAGGATGTCTCAGCATCCCCGGGCTGTATGTCGAGATGCTGCGCCCGAACAACGTGTTGGTGCGTGGCCTCACCGTCGACGGCGACGAGATCGAGATCGAAGCAAGCGAGCTGATGGGACGGATGTTCCAGCACGAGATCGACCACCTCCACGGGGTGCTGATGTTCGACCGAATGACGCCCGAGCAGCGCAAGCAAGCTATGGCCGAGTACCGCCGGTTGCGAGAGCAGCCGGTGGCGGAAGCGCCGCCGCGTCGCCTGCGATTGAAGTGACTCGCGCTGCGCCGAAAGGGCTGGTGTATTTCGGCACGCCGGAAACGGCCGTGCCAACGCTGCGAGCACTGGTGACCGCAGGCTTTGACGTCGTCCTGGTGGTCACTCGCGTCGACAAGCGCCGGGGGCGAGGCTCGCAACTGGTGCCAAGCGCGGTGAAGGCGGCGGCGGTCGAATTGGGGCTACCGGTCTCGCACACCGTCGACGATGTGCTCGGCGTCGGTGCCGACCTCGGTGTCGTGGTGGCCTTCGGGCAGTTGATCAAGCCGCACGTGCTCGAGGCGTTACCGATTGTCAACCTGCATTTCTCGCTGCTGCCTCGGTGGCGGGGGGCCGCGCCGGTGGAACGGGCGCTGCTGGCCGGTGACAGCGAGACGGGCGTCTGCCTAATGCGTCTCGAAGCGGGTCTCGATACCGGGCCCGTGTACCGCCGGGCGGTGGTGCCGATCGGGCCGTCAACCACCGCCCCCGAGTTGCGGCGCGAGTTGGTCGACGTCGGCACACGGTTGCTGATCGACCAGTTGCGCACCGGGCTGGGCGTGCCGCAGCCGCAGACGGGCGAGCCGACATATGCCGCCAAGATCCGCGCCGAGGAGCTGGAAATCGATTGGTCCACGACGCCGGTCGAGGTCGATCGGTTGGTGCGCCTCGGCGGGGCGTGGACGACGCTGCACGGCAAGCGACTGAAGATCGGCGCGGCAGAATTGATCGACGACGAGAGCTCACCGACTGACGTGTTGGTCGGCGATCGCGTCGGTGGCCTCCGCCTCACGATCGTGCAACCGGAAGCAAAGGCACCGATGCGCTTCGACGCCTTCGCCCGCGGTGCAAGGCTGCGCGAAACGGAGCGACTGGGATGACCAGCGCTCGCCAGGTCGCCTATCACTGCCTGCAACGCATCGATCACGAGGGCGCCTATGCCAACTTGTTGTTGCAGAGTGAACTCGGCCGCTCGAAGTTGAGCGAGCGCGATCGCGGGTTCGTCACCGAGTTGGTCTATGGCACGACCCGCATGCGTCGGGCGTGTGATGCGTTGATCGATCGGTTTCTGGTCAAGGAGCCGCAGCCGTCGCTGCGCACGCTGCTGCGGCTCGGCGCCTATCAGCTGCACTTCGCCGGTGTTGCCGCGCACGCTGCCGTGGGCGAGACCGTCGAGTTGGCCCCGAAGGCGGCGAGAGGGTTCGTGAACGCGGTCCTGCGCCGGGTCGGAGACACCCCGATGGAATGGCCCAACGATGCGGTTCGTTGGAGCTATCCCGACTGGATCGTGGCTCGACTGCGTGCTGAACTGGGAGACGAGGCCGAGCCTGCCTTGGCGCGGATGAATGAACCGGCGCCGGTGTCGGTGCGCGACGACGGCTACCGCCAAGATCTCGCCTCGCAATGGGTCGCTGCCGCAGTCGAGGCAGCACAGGCGGAGCGGATCGTAGACCTCTGTGCTGCCCCTGGTGGGAAGGCGACGGCGATGGCGTCGAGCGGTGCCGACGTGATCGCCGCCGACCTGCAAATGCACCGCGCCCGGTTGATTACAGGGGTGCCGGTCGTGGTTGGCGATGCGACCGCGCCACCATTTCCTTGGTCGAGCTTCGACAAGGTCCTTGTCGACGCACCATGCAGCGGCCTCGGCGCCCTGCGCCGGCGAGCCGATGCCCGCTGGCGGGTCACAGAGGGCGACGTGTCACAGCTGGCGGGGTTGCAGCGCCGTATCATTGCGGCCGCCGCGCCCTTGGTTCGGCCTGGCGGGTGGTTGGCGTACAGCGTGTGCACCCTCACCGCCGAGGAGTCGATCGACCATCCAGTGCCCGATGGCTTCGAGCCGATCACGTCAGCTCCAGGCCGCGAATGGCGGGCCTACGGTCACGGCTGGCGCGTTCTGCCGCTTGATCACGACACCGACGGCATGGTGCTGATTCGATACCGTCGCACGTCATGACCGAGCAGCCATTGCACGCCAAGGTACTCACCGTCAGCGACGGGGTGATCCACGGCACTCGCGAGGATCACAGCGGAGCGGCTCTCGTCGAGCAGCTCACCGATGCGGGGTGGATTGTCGACGAGCATCGGGTCACGGCCGATGGTGCCGACAACGTTGCCAACACCTTGCGCGAGATGTGTGGCGGTTTCGACGGGTTGCTCGTGTCGACCGGCGGCACCGGGTTCGCGCCGCGCGACCAGACCCCGGAAGGCACGCGCCTGGTGATCGAGCGCGAGGCTCCCGGGCTGGCCGAGGCGATGCGCCTGGTCAACCCGCTCGGCCGGTTGTCACGCGGGATTGCC
>JANNHY010000222.1:0-9328 GCA_031404635.1 Ilumatobacteraceae bacterium | reverse complement strand
TTTCCCGAACCGATTCCTCCCGTGAGCCCGACCAGCACCATCGGCGCAATTTACCCCGCACCGGTCCGAACGGCCTGCTCTCGGTATCATCAACGCAGGATGAGCGAAGAAGTTGACCAGCGTGTACGCGGCGGCGACGCTCCCCAGCGCGACCAGGTCTCGCTCAGCTGGCCGCTCGTCGAGCGCCGTCGGGTCCACGCTGCTCCGCCTGGAGGGGTCGAGCGGCGGGCCACCCGTCCACCTCCACCTGGGCCAATCCCGAGCCTCACCGGGGCGCCACTGTGGCCGTTCCGACTCGCCGCGTTGGCGGGTGCGCTGGCCCGTTCGCGGGAAGACTTCAGCTGGGACAACTGGAAGCTCATTGCCGCCTCGGTGATCGTCGGCGTCTACGCCGTCGTCACGTGCATCAAGCCGGTGCCGTATCGAGACGACACCAAAGTCAGGATCCGCATCATCGCCGAGCAGGCGCTACACCTGATCGTCGTACTGGCGACCGGTGCCTGGGCGTCACCGTTCGCGTTGCTGCTGATTCCCTCCGGCATGCTTGCCGGGTTCGCCGCCGGTGGCTTCTTCAGCGCCCAACTGGCGGTCGCCGCGATCGCGGCAGTCACGGCCAGGCACGCCAACGAAATCGGGTTCCGTGACGGGCTTCGCGATGGCCTGCTGTGGACAGGTCTGCTCGGCCTGGTCGCATTCACGAGCGGTCTCACCCATCGCGCCGGTCTCGAAGCGGCACGCCAGCAGCAAATGGCACTCGATCGCGTCAGTCGTCTTGCCGAGGCCAATTCCTTGCTGTTCTCGCTGCAGCGTGTCGCCCAGACCTTGCCCGCCTCACTCGACCTCGACGACGTTCTCGACTCGACGGTGCAAAGAATGCAGGCAATGGTTCGCCATGACGCACTGTCGGTGTTCCTTGTCAATGCCACCGATCGTGCTGTCGAGCCGATTCGTGCCCTCGGCTTTACACCACCTTCGTCGTTTCAGCTCGATCGGCTTCCCGAGGGATTGCGCACCGCGATGGAGTCACCGCGCACCGTCCGCATCGACGATCTCAGCTTTAGGGGCGGGGTATCGGCGTCAGCGCGCAGCGGCTTGTACGCTGCGCTGCGAGCCCGCGGAGCCCTGGTTGGCTTGATCGCTGTGGAAGCGGACCAACCGGACGGCTTCGGGCAGCAACAGGCCGAGATCGTGCATGGTCTGACCGAGCCGTTCGGGATTGCCATCGACAATGCCCGCATGTTCGGCCATATCCGCACGCTCGCCGCCGACGAGGAGCGGTCACGCATTGCCCGCGACTTGCACGATCACATTGGCTCCTCGCTGGCGATGATCGGGTACGAGGTTGACCGGGCTCGTTCGGTCGCGGCTGACGGTGGTGAGATCATCTCCGTCTTGGAGGACCTGCGCAACCAGATCACAGCCGTCGTCTCCGATGTGCGTGACACGCTGTTCGATCTGCGCACGGAGGTCACCGACACTTACGACATGGCCAGCATCGTCCGCGACTTTCTGACACGAGTGCAGCAGCGAACCGGCATCCAAACTGATCACGAAGTACATATCGCCGGGCGGCTACCGCTGATGCAAGAACGGGAGCTGTGGCAGATTGCACGCGAGGCGATCACCAACGTCGAGCGGCACTCGCAAGCCAAGAATCTGGTCGTGACCGTCAACGAAACCTCCACCAGTGCATCGATCTCGGTACGCGACGATGGGGTGGGGCTCGGGCTGCACACCAGCCGCGCCGACAGTTATGGCATCATTGGGATGCGCGAACGCGCGGCCCGAATCGGTGCCGAGCTGTCGATCCGCCCATCGGTGCGTGGTGGCACGGAGATACAGGTGCATCTTCGCTCTGACGACAGGAGGCAAAGTTGGGACTCTCGGTAATCCTGGTCGATGACCACACCATGCTGCGTCAAGGTATCCGGCGAGCGCTCGAAAGCGAGGGTATCAAGGTCGTCGCCGAGGCCAGCGAAGGAACGGAGGCGATTCGCCTCGCCCTCGAACACAAACCCGATGTTGTGCTGATGGACGTGTCGATGCCCGGAATGGACGGCGTCGAGGCGGCGCGCCGACTTGTCGAAGCAGATGGTCGGCAACGGGTCGTCATGCTGACGATGCACATCGACCGCGATGTGATCGACCGTGCCATTCGCGCCGGTGCAGTCGGCTACCTGACCAAGGATTCATCGATCAGCGAGGTCATCCTTGCCATTCAACTTGCTGCCAACGGCGACCGCCCGATGTCGCCCCGCCTCGCCTCGGCGATGCTCGACGAAGCGCGACGCGAAGACGCGCTGATCTCCGCCCGCGAAGAGGAAGTGCTGCAACTGGTGGCCGACGGGTTCGGTACCAACGAGATCGCCGAGCGCTTGTACATAAGCGGCAAGACCGTCAAGAACCACCTGGCTTCGATCTACGAGAAATTGAATGCCCGTGACCGAACCCAAGCGGTGTTGATGGCCGTCAAGATGGGAATCGTCAAGCTGACATAGGCGTGGCGGGAGACCGCCGGGGACCTCAGGCGTCGTCGGTTGACGGTGCGAGGTCGGCGACGACCGGAGCGACATCGGCGACCTCAGCGTCGGCTTGCGGAGGATCGACGACGGCGGCAGCGGACGCAGCGTTGGCAGCGGCCGCAGCGTTGGCGGCGTTGGCAGCGGCAATCGCTGCATCCGCAGCAGCCTCGGCCTCACCCGGGGTGGCGTCGGGGTTGTTCTCGTAGTACTCGGCCCAGGCGGCTTCGCGCTCGGCATCGTCGCCACCAGCAGTCCAGTTGCCGTGCTCGTCGATCTCGAAGTGCTGGCGGTACTCCTCGGCCAGTTCGCCACCCTCTGCAGCCTGCTTGATCGACAAGCTGATGCGCCGACGGGCGAGATCGAGATCGATGATCTTGACCCACAGCTCTTCGCCGGGGGTGACGACCTGCTCGGGAGACTCGACGTGGTGGGTGCTCATCTCGGAAATGTGAACGAGACCTTCGATACCATCGCCGACCTGCACGAACCCGCCGAACGGGACGAGCTTGGTGACCCGGCCGTAGACCACCTGACCGACCTCGTGGGTGCCCGCGAACTCTTGCCACGGGTCTTGTTGCGTGGCCTTGAGCGAAAGGCTGATGCGCTCGCGTTCGAAGTCGACGTCGAGCACCTGAACCGTGACTGCGTCGCCGACGGCCACGACGGCGCCCGGGTGATCAACGTGTTTCCACGACAGTTCGCTGACGTGGATGAGACCGTCCATACCACCGAGGTCGACAAAGGCGCCGAAGCTGACCACGCTGGAGACGACACCCTCGCGGATCTCGCCCGGCTTCAAGTTGGTCAGGAAGCTGTCGCGCGATTCCTTCTGCGTCTCTTCCAGGAAGGCGCGGCGGCTGAGCACGACGTTGTTGCGGTTCTTGTCGAGCTCGATGATTTTGGCCTGCACGGTTTTGCCGATGTACGGAGCGAGATCACGGACTCGACGAAGTTCGACCAGCGATGCCGGCAGGAACCCGCGGAGACCGATGTCGACGATCAGCCCGCCCTTGACGACCTCGATCACCGGACCCTCGACCATTCCGTCGGCTTCTTTGATCTGTTCGATCGTGCCCCAGGCGCGCTCGTATTGGGCCCGCTTCTTGGAAAGCAGCAGTCGACCCTCTTTGTCTTCCTTCTGCAGCACAAGCGCTTCGATCCGCTCGCCGAGCTTGACGATCTCGTGCGGGTTGACATCGTTGCGGATGCTCAGCTCGCGGGCGAGAATGACGCCCTCGCTCTTGTAGCCGATGTCGAGCAGGACTTCGTCCTTGTCGATCTTGACAACGGAGCCGAACACCAGTTGCCCGTCTTCGACTTCGACCATCGTGCCAGCGATGGCGTCGGCGAATGACATGCCGAGATCGTCATCGACAACCTGGCGGGGCTGGTAATTACCCTCCTCATCGAAGGTGCCCATGGCACCGCTGGCAACGGGGAAGGTCGTGGTATCGGACAAAGGACGGTCACTTTCGATTGGCTACTGCAAGAAATGGCCCGGCGAATTCCGGACCGTGTGAGGATACCAGCGCCGATTGCGCGTGCCATCAGCGCCGACGGGCGATCACCAAGAATTCAGGCGTCTCGGTCGACGGCGGATTCCGGCGATAGTCGCCCGGTTCGACGCTGCAGATATCGACCACGTCGAGCCCGGCGCAGTCGCACATCAGGCGGAGTTCACGAGGTGTGAAGCAGGCCGTCCACAGGTCGACGTCGATGCCGCGGCCATCTTCATCGAGAACCTCGGTACGTTCGTGACTCACTCCTGCGGCCGCGTCGAATGTCGCCGACTGGTGATACTTGACGGCGAAGTAGCTGCTGAACGCCGACAACGCAAGCCTGCCACCCGGCCCGAGCGCTCTGGCAATGCCCGCCAAAACGGCCGCATTGTCGTCGTCGACGGTCATCAACCCGAACGCCCCCTGGCAGAGACAGACCGCGGCGTCGAACTCCGCCCGGAACGGCAGGGCACGTGCATCGAGACGTTCAAATGTCGCCCCTGGCGGCGCAGCGGCGGTTGCCAGGTCGACGAATCGCCGGCTGATATCGATGCCGTGTACCTCAATACCGCGGCGGGCCAACTCGTGAGCATGCCTACCTGGCCCACAACCGACGTCGAGCACGCGGTCTGCGGCAGTCAGGGCCAGCGCCGCGACGACGAAATCGACCTCTTGACATGTCCCCTTGGTGAACGAATAGCGCAGATAAGCCGACCCGAGGTGCTCGGCAATTGGCTCGAACCAATGCTGGTGCTCGTTCATGCTCAGCCCTTTGCTGATGCCCAACTGGTGCCCCACGACACGTTGACTTCGAGGGGCACGTCGAGTTCCGCGGCACCACGCATGATGTCGATCACGATCGGTCCGACCGTCGCCCGTTCCGCCTCGGGCACCTCGACCAACACTTCGTCGTGTACTTGCAGTACCAGCCGGCTGGCTACGTGCGAGTCAGACAAGGCCGCGTGGAGGCGGACCAACGCGACCTTGAAGATGTCGGCCGCCAGGCCCTGAATACCTGCGTTCATAGCCTGGCGCTCTCCGGCCTGGCGAATCCTGAAATTGGAGTTGGACAGTTCCGGAATCGGTCGGCGACGACCGAACAGCGTCTCGGTGTAACCACGCATGCGCGCCTCGATGACGGTGCGATCCATGTACGCCTTCACGTTGGGAAAGGCCACGAAGTAGGCATCGAGGATCACCGCCGCGTCGGCGGTGGGGATCCCCAGGCGCTGACCGAGGCCGTACGACTCCATTCCGTAGGCCAAGCCATAGCTGACCATCTTCGCTTTCGACCGCATTTCGAGCGTCACGTCGGCAGGCTCGACTCCGAACACCCTCGCGGCCGTGGCATTGTGAATGTCGGTACCACTGCGAAACGCTTCGACCAAGCCCGGGTCGGCGGCGAGGTGGGCGATGCAGCGCAGTTCGATCTGGTTGTAGTCGGCCACGAGCAGCACATACCCCGGCGCCGGCACGAACGCCTTGCGGAACTGGCGACCTTCGTCGCTTCGCACCGGGATGTTGTGTAGGTTCGGCTGATCGCTGCTCAACCGACCGGTACGAGCCACGGTCTGGTTGAAGGTCGCATGAATTCGGCCATCGGCAGCGACCTCGGCGATCAGACCGATTCCGTAAGTGCCGCGCAGCTTCTCCATCTCGCGGTACTGGAGCAGCGGATCGATGAACTCCGGCCACTCGTCACGCAGCCTCTCCAACGTCGCCGCATCCGTCGAATACCCCGTCTTGGTCTTCTTCTGCGGCGCCAACTTCTTCTCGGTGTACAGCAACTCTCGCAGCTGGACGGGCGAGTTGAAGTTGAACGGACGGCCCACCACACGCTGCAGCTCGGCAGCCAGACGTTCGCTCTCCGAGGTGAGTCGCTCGTTGAGCCGCCGTAGCTCGGCGATGTCGACGGCAACACCGACATATTCCATCTCGGCGAGCACGCCGACCAACGGATTCTCGATCGCCGCGTACAGCTCGGCCATCCCCTGCTTGTCGAGCGCATCCTGCAGCGCCGACGACAGGTGAGCGACGGCCAGCGCACCACGACCCGCCACCCGCCGATCGTCGTCGCCCTCGTCGCTGAAGTCGAGCTGGCCGGTCGAGGCTGCATCGTCCAAGGGCAGTTGATACGGCGTGTACCGCCGCAGCAGATCGGCCAGCGCATAACGGACATCGGCAGGGTCGATCAGGTAGGCGGCGATGGCCACGTCCATCTGCAATCCCGCAATCGGCACGCCTTGTCCCAGTGACCAGCGCATCAACGCCTTGGCGTTGTGGCCGCGCAGGGCGCGATGCGAACCAATGGCGGCCAGCACATCGGGGTCGGCTAGGATCTCTGCCGGGATCCAGACCACCTCGCACGCCGCCAGATCAGTCACAACGGCCAGGCCGATCGGGTCGCTACGCCCAGGATCGCCCGCCCATGACGCCACCACGTCGAGGGCGTCGAGCGCGGCGATCGTCGTGACCGCGGCCGCAGGATCCACCAGATCGGTGATCTCAGCCTCCAGCACCTGTGCTTCCGCCGACGGTTGCTGCGCGCCGGGCGTGCCGAGTGCCTCGAACAACCGGTCGGTCAGGGCTCGGAACTCCAGGAAGTCGAACAGCCTGCGCACCTCGGCAACGTCGGGCTCGATTGTCATCGCGCCGAGGTCGACGTCGATCGGCGCATTACGACGCAGCACCATCAATTCCGCATTGCTGCGCACTCGCTGCTCGTGTTCGGCCAACGATGCGCGCAGCTTCGGTGTCTGCGCCTCGACGTTGGCGAAGATTCCGTCGAGACCGCCGTAGGTGTTGATCAGCTTCGCGGCCGTCTTCTCGCCGACGCCCGGCACACCGTCGAGGTTGTCGCTGGGGTCACCGCGCAGCGCCGCATACTGCGTGTACTGAGCGGGCGTCACGCCGGTCTTCTCCTTTATCCCTTCCTCGTCGTACAACGCGTAGTCGCTGACACCGCGACGGTTGTACAGCACCTTGACGCCGGGGTCGTCGACCAGTTGGTAACTATCGCGATCGCCGGTGACGATTATGACCTCGTGGCCTTCGGTCTTGGCCTGCTCGGCAACCGTGGCCAGGATGTCGTCGGCCTCCCAGCCGGCCAGTTCGACGACGTGCACCCGCAGTGCGTCGAGCACTTCTCGAACAAGGCCCATCTGCTGCCGGAGGATGTCGGGTGCCGCCTCGCGTTGCGCCTTGTACAGCGGATTGGCGTCGTGCCGGAACGTCTTTTCGGGCCGGTCGAACGCAACCATCACTCCGTCGGGATGTTGATCCTTCAACAGGTAGGCGAACATCGACGTGAAACCGAAGACGGCGTTGGTCACCTGGCCCGACGCAGTGGCCATATCGGTCGGGAGGGCGTAGAACGCCCGATAGGTCAGCGAGTTGCCATCCAGCAATAGCAGCTTCACGGGCGCAGTGTGCCGGCCAGCACCCGCTCGGCAACTTCGCGCATACGCGATCGCTCACTCATCGCCGTGCGTTGGATGAAGGTGAACGCTTCACCCTCCTTCAAACCGCATTCGTCGATCAACACACCCTTGGCGCGATCAATGATCTTCCGCGACTCGAGCTGCTCGCCAAGGGCATCGACCTCGCCGGTGAGGTGTTGCATCTCGCGAAATCGACCGATGGCAACTTCGATTGCCGGAATCAGATCACTCTTCTGATACGGCTTGACGAGGTAGGCCAAGGCTCCTGCATCGCGGGCTTCCTCGATCACCTCGCGTTGACTGAAGGCCGTCAGCATCAGAACGCCGCAGATCCGTTCCTGTGTGATCAGTCGCGCCGCCTCGAGACCATCCATGCCCGGCATCTTGATATCGAGGATTGCGAGATCCGGACGCAGCTCGCGCACGAGAGTGACCGCTTGGTCGCCGCGACCGGTCTCACCCACGACGTCGTAGCCCTCCTCTTCGAGGGTCTCGCGCAAGTCGAGGCGGATGATTGCCTCATCCTCAGCGATCACCACACGAATCGTCATTGACGGCGGTCCTCTCGAATCACAATCAGTCAGAATAGGCGAAGTTCATCAAGCAACTCGTCCTGACGCGTTTCCAGGGAATCGATCTCGGCGACCACGTGACGCCGATGTTCGGCCATTGCCTCGGAGTGCCCCTCGGCCTCGCGGAGCTCGACGGCGGCCGCAGGGTTGTCGGCCACGAGCGCCCTCAGGCTCTTGTCGTCGGCATCGTCGACAAGATGGGCGAGCTGCTCGTCGATCACCGCCAGCTCGTCTCGAAGCCCGCGCAGACGGTCCGCCGTCTTTCGCAACTTTCGTTCGACAGACCGCTTGCCCACCAGTTCATTGTACGGGCGGGCCGGAGACGGAGATCGACAAGTGCCCGAGGTGGGACTCGAACCCACACGCCCTTTCGGACAACGGATTTTGAGTCCGTCGCGTCTGCCATTCCGCCACTCGGGCGAGTGACGTCGAGATCGTATCGGCCGAAGTGAAGCACTTCGCGCCCGTTACTCCCTAGTAGCAACTCCGATGTCGTCGGAAACGGTCTAACGTGTGTGGATCATGCTTGCCTTTACGTTCCCTGGCCAGGGATCTCAGCGACCAGGTATGGGCCGGCCGTGGGCCGACCACGAGAGCTGGGAGCTCGTCGACGAGGCTTCCGACGTCGCCGAGCGCGACGTCGCCCGATTGCTGCTCGACGCCGATGCCGACGAATTGAAAGACACGCGCAACGCCCAGTTGACGACCTTTGTCTCCAGCTTGATGGTGCTCGACGCCGCAGAACGACTCGGCCTCGAACCCAGCTTCTGTGCAGGCCACAGTCTCGGCGAGTACACCGCCTTGACCGCCACTGGCGCCCTCGGGTTCGACGAAGGCGTCCGCCTGGTGTGCGAGCGGGCCGATGCCATGCACCAAGCAGGGATCGAGAACCCGGGAACCATGGCTGCCGTGCTCGGCCTCGACGACGACCAGGTCGAGGTGGCCTGCCGGCGCGCCGACAGCGACGTGTGGATCGCCAACTTCAACGCCCCCGGGCAGGTCGTCATCGCCGGTTCGAAAGAAGGCGTCGCCGCCGCCGGATTCGTGGCCAGGCAACTCGGGGCGAAGCGGGTCATGCAGCTTCTGGTCTCGGGGGCGTTCCATACCCCGTTCATGGCCGCTGCTCGCGATCGGCTGCGCAAGGCCATCGCCGAGGCCAACCCGCGTGACACCGAAGTGCCGGTGATATCAAACGTCGACGCCCTCGCCCACAACGCCGGCGCCGACTGGTCGAGCCTGCTGTCGGCGCAGCTCAGTAGCCCAGTCCGCTGGAAGCACTGCCTGCTGGCCCTGGA
>JANNHY010000221.1:0-30793 GCA_031404635.1 Ilumatobacteraceae bacterium | reverse complement strand
GACATCCACGACATCGGCAAGAACCTGACGGCGATGATGCTCGAGGGCGCCGGCTTCGAAGTGATCGACCTCGGCATCAACACCGATGTCGACAAGTTCCTCGCCGCCCTCGAACTGCACCAGCCCGACATCTTGGGGATGTCGGCGCTGCTCACCACGACGATGCCGTACATGAAGGTCGTCGTCGACACATTGATCGAGAAAGGGCTGCGCGAGAAATATCTCGTCCTCGTCGGCGGGGCGCCACTCAACGAGAAGTTCTGCAACGCAGACTGCGACGATGCATATTGCCGCCAAGCCCCGGTCGAAGCCGATACCGCCAAGGCATTGGTCAAATCGCGTCGCGACCGGTTGAAGGCCGAGCCCCCCGGCCCGTCGGTGGCCTGAAGCTGCGGACCCCCCGTATGACCGTGACGCCGCTCGTCATCGCCTGTGGGGCACTTGCCACGGAGTTGCGCGCCGTCTTGAAGGCCCATGGTTTCGCCGAGGCGGTCGAGGTCAGCTACCTGCCCGCCAACTTGCACAACCGTCCAGAGCGCATCGTTCCCGAACTCGAACCGCTGCTCGACGCGGCTGCGGCGCAGGGCCGAACGGTGTTCGTGGCTTACGCCGACTGCGGCACCGGTGGCGCCCTCGATGCGTTGCTCGAACGGCACCCCGGCGTGCAGCGCCTACCAGGTTCGCACTGCTACGAGTTCTTCAGCGGCGCCGAGCAGTTCGCGGCGATACACGAAGAAGAACTTGGCACTTTTTTCCTCACCGACTTCCTGGCCAAACACTTCGAACCGCTCCTTTGGCAGGGTCTCGGCCTCGATCGGCACCCCGAACTGCGCGACATGTACTTCGGCAACTACCGCCGGGTCGTGCTGATCTCGCAGACGACCAGCGAAGCGATCGTGGCCCTCGGTCGCGCCGCGGCAGAACGGCTTGGGCTCGAGTTCGAGCATCGCCACGTCGGCCTCGAGCCCTTCGCCGGTGTGGTCGCCGAAGCGGTCGCCGTCTCGCTCCGCAGGCGGGTGGCCTGATGGCCCGCACAGGGCGCAGCGGGCGCGAACTGATCGTCATCTATTGGCGCGACATACCAGCCCAGGTCAATGCCCAGGAAGGTCGCGATCGCCATCAGGTGGTGCTCGGCGGCAAGTTTCAGCGGGCAATCGACCGCGCCAAACGCAAGGCCAATATCTACACCGCCGACGAAGAGGTGGCCCAGTGGCGGCGCGAGAGCCGACCGATCGAGGGCGACCTGGCCGCCGAGGCGCAGGCGGTCGCCGACGCCATCGAGCACGAGTACCGCCGTGATCGCCTCGGACTGCTCGCCTATTACGGCGGCTGGGAGGCCGACGTGGTGTCGAACACGGCCATCGATCGCGACGTGCTCGCCGCCCTCGAAGAACTCGACGACGCAGATTCAGAACAGGAGAACCAGTGACCGACACGATTGTCAGCTCAGCCACACGTGAGGTGGTGATCGGCTTCGGACGTCCGTTCGTGATGATCGGCGAGAAGATCAACCCGACCGGGCGCAAGCTGCTCGCCGAGGAGATGAAGAACGGTGACTTCAGCCGTGTCGAAGCCGACGCCCTCGCCCAGGTTCAAGCCGGTGCCCACATGCTCGACGTCAACGCCGGCATCCCCCTGGCCGACGAGCCGGCGATGCTGGCCCGGGCGATCACGTTGGTGCAGTCGATCACCGACGTGCCGCTGTCGATCGACTCGTCGATCATCGCCGCGTTGGAGGCCGGGCTCGCCGTGTACAAGGGCAAGCCGTTGGTCAACTCGGTCACCGGCGAGGACGAAGTGCTCGAGCGGGTGATGCCGCTGGTCGCCAAGTACGGCGCGGCCGTGGTCGCCATCTCCAACGACGAGACCGGGATCTCGATGGATCCCGACGTTCGCTTTGCCGTCGCCAAGCGGATTGTCGAGCGCGCCGCCGACTTCGGGATCCCGGCTTCCGACGTGATCGTCGATCCATTGGTGATGCCCATCGGGGCGCTCGGCCAGGCCGGCCAGCATGCCTTTCAACTGATCCGTCGCCTGCGCGACGAGTTGAAGGTCAACACGATATGCGGCGCCTCGAACGTCAGTTTCGGACTGCCCAATCGGCACATGGTCACCGGCACGTTCCTGGCCATGGCCATCGGGGCCGGGATGACGTCGGCGATCATGAGCCCGATGCACCCCGAGGTCAAGGCGGCCGTGTTGGCCGCCGACGTGCTGGCCGGGCAGGACAAGGACTGCGCGACGTGGATCCGCGCCAATCGCGCGCCCACTGCGGCGTCGGACGAGCGGGAGGGCCGGCGGCGCCGCCGCAGCGAGTAGGTCCGATGCCCCGAATCGTCTTCACCCCTTCCGGCCTCGCCGGCGACGTCGACACCGGTACAACGGTGTTGGCCGCGGCGCGCCGGCTCGGGGTCGATCTCGATTCGGTGTGCGGTGGCCGCGGCATCTGCGGACGCTGCCAGATCGAACCGTCGACCGGCTCGTTCGCAAAGTGGGCGATCGACAGCGAAGCGACCGCCTTGTCGGACTGGTCGGCGGTGGAGACCGACTACGAGACCAAGGGCAACGCCCGCCGCCCGTTGCGTGAGGGCCGCCGCCTCGGTTGCGCCGCCTACGTGCTGGCCGACGCGGTCATCGACGTGCCGTCGCAGAGCCAGGTGCACAAGCAGGTGGTGCGCAAGTCGGTCGACCTCACCGGCTTGGTCATCGATCCGCAGTTCACGCTGTTCAACGTCGACGTACCCAAGGCGGTGCTCGGAAACTCAGAGTCGGTGACCGAACTGATCGGCGAGGCAGTGGTTCGCACGCACGGTGTCACAGTGCTCAGGTGGAGCACGACCGTGCTGCGCGCCGCGCACAAAGCGGCGGCCAACGACCACGGTTCGGTCACGGTGGCCGTCGACCTCGACGGCACGGCCGTGGCCATCTGGCCTGGTTTCGTCGACACCGCGCTCGGCGTTGCCATCGACGTCGGCTCGACGACAGTCGCCGGCCACCTCTGCGATCTGTCGACAGGTGAGGTGTTGGCCACCGCCGGGATCATGAACCCGCAGATCCGTTTCGGCGAAGACCTGATGAGCCGGGTGTCTTACGTGATGATGAATCCCGGCGGCGACAAGGAGCTCACGGCGTGCATCCGAGCCGCACTCAACGATCTGATCACCGATCTGTTGCGCCAGGCCGATGCACCCGCCGACGAGTTGCTCGACATCGTTATCGTCGGCAACCCGATCATGCACCACATCGTGCTGGGTATCGACCCGACCCCGCTCGGCCAGGCGCCGTTCACCCTGGCCGGCGCTGATGCGGTTCGGACGACAGCCGTCGACCTCGGTCTCGAGTTTCCCACGGCACGGGCCTTCGTCGGCCCGTGCATCGCCGGTCACGTCGGCGCCGATACGACGGCGGCGATGCTGGCCGAGGGCCCGCACCGCGGTGAACAGTGGCAACTGCTGGTCGACATCGGCACCAATGCCGAGATCGTGCTCGGATGCACCGAGCGGCAGTTCGCGGCGTCGAGCCCTACTGGCCCGGCCTTCGAGGGCGCCCAGATCTCGTGCGGCCAAAGAGCCACAGCGGGGGCCATCGAACGAGTGCGAATCGACCGCTCCACGCTGGCGCCACGCTTCAAGGTCATCGGCTGCGATCTGTGGAGCGACGACGCCGGCTTCGCCGCGGCAACCGAGGATCTGGCGATCAGCGGGGTCTGTGGCTCGGGGATCATCGAGGTGATCGGCGAGATGTATCTCGCCGGCGTGATCGATTCCGACGGGGTCGTGCGTGGCGAACAAGTCGACGGCTGCCAGCACGTCGTCGCCGACGACCGCACGTTCCGGTATGTATTGCACCGCACCGATGCCGTCGAGTTGTCGATCACCCAGAACGACGTGCGCGCCATCCAACTGGCCAAGGCGGCCCTGCGCGCCGGTATCGACCTGCTGATGCGGCATGCCGGCGTCGACGCGCTCGGCGACATGCGCCTGGCCGGGGCGTTCGGCGCCCACATCGACCCGCTGTACGCACTCGTGCTCGGCCTGGTGCCCGACGCCCCCGTCGAGGCAGTGCGCTCGGTCGGCAATGCCGCCGGAGCCGGCGCCGTGCGTGCATTGCTGTCGGTGCGGGCGCGCGCCGAACTCGAAGCCGCGGCGAACGGCGTGGTCAAGATCGAAACGGCCACCGAGCCGCAGTTTCAAGAGTTGTTCGTCGCGGCGATGGCCTTCCCCCATGCCACGGCGCCATCGCCGCATCTCGGCGCTGTGGTCACTCTTCCCCAACGAGCCTCATCAGTCGACGCCGCCGCGGCTCGTCGACGCCGCAGACAGGAGAACCGGTCATGAGCCCGACCCAAGCTGGCATCGATCACGGCGCCGACGCCGGCACGGGCAGGCGCAGCGGCGGGCGCGCCGGGCGTCAAGCGCTGCGCGCCTCGCATGTCGTCGAGGCCGAGACGTACCTGACCCGCACGATGAAGCCGTTCGAGATCGTCAGCGACGAGGGCCTGGAGATCATCGAGCACAACGCCGAGACGATCCTCCAAGAGGTCGGGGTCGTGATCCGCGACTACCCGTCGGCGCTGCGGGTGTTCGCCGACGCCGGGGCCTCGGTCGATGGCACCCTGGTGCGTTTCCCACGGGGAATGTGCCGCCAGATCGTGCAGGCCAGCGCGCCCGCCGAGTACATCCAGCACGCCCGTAACCCGCTGCGGAACGTGCGCATCGGCGGCGACGCCACGGTGTTCGCCCCCAACTACGGCTCGCCGTTCGCCCACGACATCGACAACGGCCGGCGCTACGCGACGATCGAAGACTTCCGCAACTTCGTCAAGCTGACCTACCAGTCGCCGTACCTGCACCACAGCGGCGGCACGGTGTGCGAACCGGTCGATATCCCTGTCAGCAAACGACATCTCGACATGGTCTTCAGCCATCTGCGCTTCAGCGACAAGCCGTTCATGGGGTCGGTCACCGCGGCCAGCCGTGCCCAGGATTCGGTCGACATGGCCCGCATCGGTTTCGGCGGCGACCTCGCCGATCGCACCGTGATCACCAGCCTGATCAACGCCTCGTCGCCGTTGGTGTGGGACGGCACGATGCTCGGCTCGGCCGAGGTCTATGCCCGCAACAACCAGGCCTGCATCATCACCCCGTTCATCCTCGCCGGGGCGATGGCCCCGACCACGTCGGCGGGTGTCGCCGCGCAGACGCTGGCCGAGGCGCTGGCCGGGATGGCGTTCACCCAGATGATCCGTCCGGGCGCTCCGGTGATCTTCGGATCGTTCGCCTCGTCGATGTCGATGCAGACTGGCGCACCGACGTTTGGCACACCGGAACCGGCCATCGTCCTGTACGCGATCGCCGCACTGGCTCGCCGACTCGGCGTGCCGTTCCGATCCGGCGGCTCGCTGACGGCCTCGAAGATTCCCGACGCCCAGGCCGCATACGAGAGCGCGGCAACGCTGTTGCCGACCGTGCTCGGCGGCACCAACTTCGTTCTCCACTCCGCCGGCTGGCTAGAGGGCGGCCTGTCGATCGGATACGAGAAGTTCATCATGGACGAGGACCAATGCGGGATGATGGCCACGTTCGTCAAGGGCCTCGACCTGTCGGAGAACGGCCAGGCGATCGACGCCATCCGCGACAACGGACCCGGACAGCACTTCCTCGGTACGGCGCACACGTTCGCCAACTTCGAGACCGCGTTCTACCGCAGCAACGTCGCCGACAACTCCAGCTTCGAGCAGTGGACCGAGGACGGTGCCACCGATGCGCCCACCCGAGCCAACGCGATCTGGAAGAAGCGTCTCGCAGAGTACGAAATGCCGGCGATGGACGGCGCCATCGCCGAAGAACTGACCGAGTTCGTCAATCACCGCAAGCAGGAGTTGCCCGATGAGTTCGCATGATGCCCGCCGCCGCCTGATCGAGAATGCTCGCTACGAGCTGGTCCCGCTCAAGTCGGTACACAACCAGATCGCACATCTGCCCGTCAGTTGTTCGGTGTCGGTCACTTGTTCACCGACCAAAGGCATCGAGCCGACGCTCGAACTGAGCGCCGAACTGAACGGGGCGGGTCATCACGCCGTGCCGCACATCGCCGCCCGCCTGGTCGAGGGTCGCGAGCATGTGGAGAAGATCGCCGCCCGGCTCAACGAGCACGACATCACCGAGATTTTCGTGATCGGCGGCGATCCCGACCCGGTCGGTCCGTATGCCGACGGGCTCTCGCTGATGCGCGACCTGCTGCCGCTGTGCTACTCCGTGCGCACCGTCGGCATCCCCGCCTACCCCGACCACCACACGGTGATCCCCGACGCTGCGCTCGACGAGGCCTTGCTGGCCAAGCAAACGCTTCTTGGCGAGCTCGGGTTGCGGGGCTTCGCCAGCACGCAGATCTGCTTCAACGCCAAGACGATCGAGGCGTGGTTGGCAGGTCAACGGGCACGCGGGTTTGTGCTGCCGATCCATCTCGGGGTGCCCGGCGCCGTGGAGCGGGCACGTCTGTTGAGCCTCGGTACCCGCCTGGGGGTGGGGGCGTCGCTGCGCTACCTGCGCAAGAACTCGGCGACGATCCTGCGGATGTTCTCGCCGGCCAGTTACGACCCCAACAAGCTGATCGCGCCGATCTCACGGCACGCCGACGAACTGAATATCTCGGCTCTGCACCTGTTCACCTTCAACTCGATCGAGTCGACCGCGGCCTGGCAGCGCAAATCACTCGCCTGACGTTCGCCCGACTGCCGCCTCAGCCGCCGGCAAACGACTCGAAGCCGCGCAGTTGAAAGTCGTCGTCGAAGGCGAAGGCGTGCTCGATGCCGCGTCGCCGCATCACCTCGAACGACGTCCAATCGACCAAACTCACGCCTCGCAACCCGGCGGCGAGCATTGCTGCCGCAGCGCGGTCATGGAGGTCTTGGTCGACCCACACCGTGGAGAACAATGGGATGAGGTCGTCGAGCACGACCTTGGCTGCCTGCATGCCCAAGCGACGTTGGGCGAGGGCAACAACCTCGACGACGACAGAACCGTGCGTGACCGCTTCGAACTCATCGGATTCGAGTCCGTGCAGCAGTTCTTGCCACACGCGATTCGCAGACTCGTGATTGCTGTCGTCGGCGTCGAGGACGGCGTAGATCGCAGACGTGTCGACGAACACCGGGGTGTTCATACCGAGAACGCCTCGGCCAGCGCGGCATCGTGCTGCACGCTGGTGTCGGCGGAGCCAGAGTGGAATGCACCCGCGGCCAGGCGGGCGCGGGCAACGCGTCGGTTGCGATCGCCATCGGCAATCAGGTCGTCAAGTGCGTCGCGCATCAGCGCAGCCTGCGACCGCCGCCGTAGCTCCGCCAGCCGCCGCAAGCCCTCTGCCTGCTCGTCGGTCATCGAAATCTGAGTCCGAATCATGGCTGGATGATAACAGTGTCTGGCTAGTTGTTATCACCACGTCCCTTCCACACATTCTGCCCGTGCTCGGATCCGGCGTAATAACCGGAACAACTGTACTAGGAATGGCCGGCGTGACTAATCTCGCCGCGGTGACCAACGACACGGGCAGGCGCCGACACGGCCGCGACACCGGGCCGCGCAGCACGTTGCCTACGCAGCGCCCGTGGAAGCAGCCACGCATGCGCCTGAACCACACCGAGGTGGTATCGGCAGACGAACTGGAATCGATCCACGATGCGTCGCTGACCATCCTCGAACGGATCGGCATGGACATCTGGGATGGCGAGGCGCGCAGCATGCTGGCCGGCGCCGGCGCCGAGGTCGACGAGGCTGGGCAGCACGTCCGCTTCCCAAAGGAAATGATCATCGAGCGGATCGCCACCGCGCCCGCCGAGTTCACCCTGCACAGCTGGAACCCCGAGAAGGATCTGCACATCGGCAGCACCTGGATGGCCAACGGCACGGTGGCCAGTGCGCCGCACATCGTCGGGCTCGACGGCATCCGCCGCACCGGCGACCAGGTCGGGTTCGACGATTTGCTGAAGCTGGCCCAGATGCTCAACTCGATTCACTTCGTCGCCGGCTACCCGGTCGAACCTGTCGACATCCACGCCTCGGTGCGCCACATCCATGCTGCTTTCGATGTGCTGACACTCACCGACAAGCACATCCACTGCTATAGCCTCGGCCGGCAGAAGAACCGCGATTGCATCGAGATGGTACGCATCGCCCGCGGCGTCGACGACGCCACACTCGATCGCCAGCCGTCGATCTTCACGGTGATCAACTCCAACTCGCCGCTGCGCCTCGACACGCCGATGCTGCACGGGATCATCGAGATGGCCTCGCGGAATCAGCCGGTGGTGATGACCCCGTTCACGCTCGCCGGGGCGATGGCGCCGATCACGCTCGCCGGGGCGCTCGCCCAGCAGAACGCCGAGGCGCTGGCCGGCATCGCCCTCTGCCAGATCGTGCGGCCGGGCGCGCCGGTCGTCTACGGCGGGTTCACGTCCAACGTCGACATGCAGTCTGGCGCGCCGGCGTTCGGCACCCCCGAGTACGTGCGCACAGCGATGGTCGGCGGCCAACTTGCCCGCCGCTACAACTTGCCGTACCGCAGCAGCAACGTGTGCGCGGCCAACGCCGTCGATGCCCAGGCGGCCTACGAAAGCGTCTTCGCGTTGTGGGGCTGCGTGATGGGCGGTGTCAACATGATGATGCACGGCGCCGGGTGGATGGAGGGCGGGCTGCACGCCAGCCTCGGCAAGATGGTGCTCGACGCCGACCTGTTGCACATGGTGTCGTCGATGATGGATCCGGTGGTCGTCGACGACGACACCCTGGCGATCGACGCCATCGACGAGGTCGGTCCCGGCGGGCATTTCTTCGGCGTCGGTCACACCCAGGAGCGATACCGCACCGCGTTCTACCGCCCGATGATCAGTGACTGGCGCAACTACGAGAGTTGGGACGAAGCCGGCAGACCGGAAGCCGCGGCGAAGGCCAACCATCTGGCGGAGGTGTTCCTCGCCGCCTACGAACCGCCCGTGATGGACCCTGCTCGCCGCGAGGAGCTGGAAGCCTTCGTCGCAAAACGGGTCGCCGAGGGCGGCGTCGCCACCGATTTCTAAACGCAGGAGACAGGTCGATGAAGTCGTCAGCACAAGTGGTCGTGATTGGAGGCGGCGTCGTCGGCGCCAGCGTGCTGTATCACCTCACCAAGGCCGGTTGGACCGACGTGGTGCTGTTGGAGCGCAAGCAGTTGACCGCCGGGTCGACGTGGCACGCCGCCGGCGGCATGCACACCCTGAACGGCGACCCCAACGTTGCTCGCCTGCAGCAGTACACAGTCAACCTGTACAAGCAGATCGAGGCCGAGTCCGGCCAGAACTGCAGCATCCACCTGCCCGGTGGGCTGATGCTGGCCGACACGCCGGAACGGCTCGACTGGCTGCGCATGGCCCAAGCACGCGGGCGCTACCTGGGCATGCACATGGACATCATCTCCGTCGCCGAGGCCAAGGAACTGAACCCGCTGCTAGAGGAGAAGTATTTCGTCGGCGCCCTGCACGACCCCGACGAAGGCAGCGTCGACCCGCACGGAGTCACCCACGCCTATGCGATCTGTGCCCGCAAACGCGGTGCCGAGGTGTATACCGACACCTGGGTGACCGGCTTGCAGCAGCGACCGGACGGCACGTGGGACGTGATCACCGATCGCGACCACACCATCCACGCCGAACACGTGGTCAACGCCGGCGGCCTGTGGGCCCGCGAGGTGGGCCGGATGGTCGGCCTGGAATTGCCGGTGCTGGCCATGGAGCACCACTACCTGATGACCGAGCCGATGGACGAGGTCATCGCCTACAACCGCGAGACAGGGCGAGAACTCCCGCACATGATCGACTTCGGCGGCGAGGTCTACGCCCGCCAGGAGGGGCAGGGCATCCTGCTCGGCACCTACGAGCAGAACAACCGGCCTTGGTCGCCGAACGAGACACCATGGGACTTCGTGTTCCAGCTACTGCCGCACGATCTCGACCGCATCGCGCCCGAGTTGGAGCGCGGCTTCGATCACTTCCCTGCCGTCGGCCGGGCCGGCATCAAGAAGTTCGTCAACGGGCCGTTCACGTTCAGCCCCGACGGCAACCCGCTGGTCGGCCCGATCAAGGGCATGCGTGGCATGTGGGTCGCCTGCGCGGTGATGGCCGGACTGTCGCAGGGCGGCGGCGTCGGCCTGTCGCTGGCCAACTGGATGATCAACGGCGACCCGCAAGACGACATCTGGGGCATGGACGTTGCCCGTTACGGCGATTGGGCGACGCTCGCCTACACCAATGCCAAGGTGCGCGAGAACTACTCGCGGCGCTTCCGCATCACCTTTCCCAACGAGGAGCTTCCGGCGGGCCGTCCGCTGCATACCACGCCGATCTACGACAGGCTCACGGCCCACAACGCGGTGTGGGGCGCCGGCTTCGGCCTCGAACACCCACTGTGGTTCCAGGTCCAGGGCAAGGAACCGGTGGAGGACGTCACCTTCCATCGCTCCAATGCCTTCCCCCTGGTGGCGGAGGAATCGCGTGCAGTTCGCGAGCGGGTCGGCCTGTCCGAGGCGTCGAACTTCGCCAAGTACAAGGTCAGCGGTGATGGCGCCGCTGCGTGGCTGCAGGGCTTGTTCACCAACACGTTGCCGAAGATCGGCCGCACCAACCTGACGGCGATGCTGAACCCGCTGGGGCGAATCGTCGGCGAGTTCTCCGTCTCGCGAATCGGGCCCGACGAGTTCTTCCTGTTCGGCTCGCAGGCCGCCGAGGTGCACCACCCGCGCTGGTTCCTCGCCCACCTGCCCGAACGCAGTCGCATCCGTTTCGAGGTGCTCGCCTTGTCGTTGGTCGGCCTCACCGTGGCCGGGCCGCGCTCGCGCGACGTGCTGCAGAAGCTCACCAACACCTCGTTGGCCACGGCTGATTTTCCATTCATGGCGTTTCGCCACGTCGACGTCGGCATGGCCCCGGTGTGGCTGTCGCGGATGACCTACACCGGCGATCTCGGCTACGAGATCTGGATGCAACCCGAGTACCAGCGCTATCTGTTCGACCTGCTGTGGGAAGCCGGCGCGGAGTTCGACATGCGCCTGTTCGGGTTCCGCGCCTTGATCACGATGCGGCTCGAGAAGAACTTCGGCACATGGTTCCGCGAGTACCGGCCGATCTACACGCCGCTCGAAGCCGGCATGGACCGGGTGTTGAAGTTCGATCACGACTTCGTCGGCCGCACTGCTGTTGAAGCCGAACAAGCCGCCGGTGGCCCGAAACGCAAGCTGACGATGTTCGTCGTCGAACCCGATCCCGACTCGCCCGCCGACGTGATCGGTGACGAACCGGTGTGGCACGACGGGCCACAAGGCGACATGGTGGTCGGCTGGATCACCAGCGGCGGGTACGCCCACTATTCGGGCGTCTCGCTGGCCTGGGGGTACATCCCCAGCGAACTCGCCGTGATTGGCACCACCGGCTTCGAGATCGAGATCATCGGCAATCGCCGGCCGGCCCGGCTGCAGATACAACCTGTCCTCGACCCTGCAGGATCGCGCATGCGCAGCTGACATCGTGATGCGACGATGCTATGATGTGGAGATGCGCACGACGATCGACCTTCCCGACGACCTGCACGCGATCGCCAGTTCGCTGGCCCGAGATCGGGGCTGCACGCTGAGCACTGCCGTCGCCGATCTGTTGCGACGCGCGTTGGGCCCGAACACCCAGGTGGAGGTCGTCGACCGGCGCACTGGTTTCCCGTTGTTGGCCTCGGGCCGCCCGATCACCAGCGACGACGTCGGTGGCCTGGATGACGAGGAATGACGTTCCTGCTCGACGCCAATGTCCTGATTGCCCTTGTCGACCCCGACCATGTTCATCATCAGGCCGCGGGTGACTGGTTCAGCAACAGTGATGAGGTGTTCGCGACGTGCCCAATCACGCAAGGGGCCTTGGTCAGGCATCTCCTTCGTGTTGGTCACTCCGCCGGCGACATCGGCGCGGCGATCACCCGTATTCAAGCCCTGCCCCGCCACGAGTTCTGGGCGGATGACCTTCCGTTCACCGACAACGTCGTTGCCGGCCTCACGGGTCACCGTCAGGTCACCGATTCATATCTGTGCCACCTGGCGCGCGGTCGGCATGCACGCGTCGCCACGTTCGATCGGGGCGTTGCGGCCGTTTTTCCCGACGTCGCCGTGCTGGTCGCTGTCGGTTGAGCGATGGCCTCGGCCCCGGTAGGGTCGCCCGGACGAAAAGGGGGCGCGATGACACAGCTATTCCGACGGCTTGCCCACGTCACGATCATCGCCGCGGTGATGGGCCTGGGCCTCAGTATCGTTGCTCCGGCCGTCGCGGTACACGCCGCGCCGCCTGGGGCATCGTTCTACGTTCCGGTCAGCCCATACCGGATTCTCGATACTCGGGTGGGCATCGGCTTCTCCCGACGTGTCAACGCCGGCGAGGCATTCACCCTGACCCTCCCCAACGTACCGGCCGGTTCGAGCGCTGTCGTGCTCAATGTGACCATCACCGCTCCTGCCGACGGCGGGTTCGTGACGATCTATCCCGGTTCCACCCGGCCAACGGCGTCGTCGATCAACGTCGACGCCGCCGGCCAGACGATCGCCAACCTGGTCACCGTGCCGATCAGTTCCAATGGCACTGTCGAGGTGTTTTCGCAGCGCCAGACCGACCTGATCGCCGATGTTCAGGGTTACTACGCGCCTGCGGCCGCAGGCGTCGCCGAGGGCCGCTTCGTACCGGTGACCCCGACCCGCCTGCTCGACACGCGCGAGCCGACCTCGACACACTTCGGTGCGCTTGGTCTGGGCGAACGAATCACCGTCGATGTCGCCGCTCTCGCCGGTCTGCCGGCCGACACGGTGGCTGCCGCGTTGAAGGTCACCGTAACCGAAAGCACCGCCGGCGGATTCTGGACGGTGTTCCCGACCGGCACCGATCTACCGACGGCGAGCAATATCAACACCGACGGCCCCGGCACGACGATCGCCAACCAGGTGCTCGCCCGCCTGAACGGCGGGAGGACGACGGTGTTCTCGCAAACCGGCGGCCATCTCGTGATCGACCTCGTCGGGTGGTTCACCGGCCCCAGCCAGCCGGCCCTCGACGTCGGCTTGTTCGTTCCCGTCACACCGGCACGACTGTTGGATAGCCGCGAGGCTCCGCTCGGCGCGCTGCCCGCACGCAACCGCACCGCTGAGGTGGCGGTCGCCAATCGCTTCGGGTTGCCGGCCACCGGCGTCGGCGCCGTGGTCGTCAACGCCACCATCACCCAGGCCATCCAGCCCGGATTCTTCTCGCTGTGGCCGGCGCGCACGTACCGGCCGACGGCGTCGAGCCTCAACGCAACTCGGCCCGGCCAGACAATTGCCAATCACGTGATCACTCCGGTGACAACCGCCGGGTTCAGCTTCTACACCCAGAACGGCGCCCATCTCGTCGCCGACATTGCCGGTTGGTACACAGGAGCGGAGTTGCCGCCGGCGTTGCCGCCACACGTGCCGCTCACCGGGGTGGGTGGGCCGCCGCCGAACGGCAGCTACAGGTTCTCGCCCACGTTCGGTAGTTCGCCCATCCGCTGGGATCCGTGCCAGCCGATCCGCTACGTCGTCAACCTCGGCGGGTATCCCGACAGCAACCGACGGATGATTGGCGAAGCGGTCGAGCGGCTGGAGGCCGCCACCGGGCTAGCGCTCCTGCCGGCCGGCGACACGACGTTCATGCCGACCAACGCCGACCCGTCGCCGATCTCGTTCACCGACGGTGCCTTTCGCCGCGACGCGTTCGAGATCGTGATCGCCTTGTCAGACGAGATTCAGACCGACATGGTGCCAGACTCCGTCGCCGGCAAGGCGGCGACGAACACCATCGGTACCCGACGAGGAGCCGCGATCTCTACGGCATCGGTCGTGGTCGACATGGGCGATGTCGGCGGAAACCCGGAGTGGTCGAGCGGCGGCGCCGGCCCGGTGGTGCTCCACGAACTGGCTCATGCGGTCGGCCTCGATCACGTTCTCGACATGACGCAGGTGATGAACCCGTTCGCATTGCCGGGCGGCCCCACCACCTACGCCGCCGGCGACCTCACCGGGCTGTGGCAGCTCGGCGCGGCTGGCGGATGCGTGACCGTGTGACCGGCGAACAGCCGGGTCAGCTGTAGGCGGCGGCCTGGATTCGGAACAGTTCGGCGTACTGACCGTTGCGGGCCATCAATTGCTCGTGGCTGCCGTATTCGACGGCGCGCGCACCATCCATCACCACGATCAGATCGGCCATACGCACCGTCGAGAAGCGGTGCGAAACCAGAACGGTCACCCGGCCGGTGTCGACGTGGGCTCGTGCCGCCTCGGCGAAGCGTTCGAACAGCGAGTGTTCGGTCTCGGCGTCGAGCGCCGCCGTCGGCTCGTCGAGGATCAACAGCAATGGCGCATCGCGCATGAACCCGCGAGCCAGCGCCAGCTTCTGCCACTGCCCGAAACTGACCTCGGCGCCCTCGTCCCACGACGGTCCCAACTGGGTCTCGAGACCGTAGGCCAACTGTTCGATCACGTCGTGAGCGCCGGCCCGATCGACGGCGCTCTGCGTCGCCGGGCGGTCGTCGATGAGTGGCAGGTCGCCGATACCGACGGTCTGCTGAACGTGCAACTCGAAGCGGTAGAAGTCTTGGAAGGCGCCGGCCAGGCAGGCGCGCCACTGGTCGGTGGCGATGTGGGCGAGGTCGACACCGTCGACCATGATCCGCCCCGACGTCGGCGAATACATGCGCGCCAGCAGCTTGACCAGGGTCGACTTGCCGGCGCCGTTCTCGCCGACCACGGCCACCACCTTGCCCGCCGGCAGGTGAAGCGTGATGTCGTCGAGCACCAATCGATCGGTGCCGGGGTAGCGGAAGGAGAGATGTTCGAAGGTGATGCCGCCTATCAACCGAGCGGGCGCGCTCGCTGTGGCCGATGCGTCGATGCCGGCGGCGTAATCCTCGAGCCATGTCAGCCGCCGCGACGAGTCGAGCCAGAAGCCGCGCAGGAACCCCAACTCGCCGGCCGTCGCTCCCACGTAGCGGGCCAGGCGGGTTCCGGCGGCGAGCACCAGCACCACAGCGCCCACACCTCGATCGAGGCCGGCGGCCACATACACGATCGCAGTCACGTAGGCGGCGGCGAACATCGCCCACGCCGCGGTGTGCCATGCCGCCGTCACCCAACGGACCTTCGACACCGGCGTGTACCACCGTTCCCACGCGGCGCGCCGTTCGGCGATCAACCATTCGCCGGTGTTGGTGACGCGCACCTCTTTGGCCGGCGGGGCAGTGGTCCCCAGCACGAACAGGTGCCGAGCCAGGCGGGTGTTGGCGATCACCGATTCCTCGACTCGTCGCTCGACAGCCGGCCGCCACGTCGACACCCAGAACGCGGGGATGGCGAACACCATCAGCAGAACCAGTACCGGGTGGATCGACGCCAGCAGGATCGCGGTGATCGCCAGCCGGAACAGCCACCCGAGGGTGGAGAACAACGACATGAACATGTGGTCGAGGGCGAACACCTGGTCGCGCAGCATCGCCAACCGGTCGAGGTACTCCGGTCGCTCGTGGTGCTCGATGGTCGGCACCGATGCCTGCAGATGGGCGACGTGTGATTCCAGGGCGATCGCCACCCGGTCGCGGAATCGACGTTGCACACGTTGCGACAGCAACGAGAGGTACCACGTGGCCGTCACTGAGATTGCCAGTCCGACCCCGGCGATGATCACCCTTCGCCGTTCACCGTTCACCACTCCGTCGACGAGGAACTTCAGCCAAAGCGCGAGTAGCGCGTCGGGCAACATCATCAGCAACGCCAAGCCGAGCGACAACCCCAACAGGCGCGGCTCGGCGCGGTAACCGAGGCGGAACGTGCGCCACAGCGACCGCATCGCCGGCGGCAGGTTCTCGTTGTCGCGGTTGCGTTCAGAGCGACTCATAGCTCACCTCCTCGCCATGTTCGTCGTATTCGGGCTCGTCGAACTCGGTGAACCGCGAAGCCTGCAGATCGAACATCGTTCGATAGCGGCCGCCGAGTGCCATCAGTTCGTCGTGACTGCCGAGCTCGGCAACCTTGCCGTCGTCGATAACGCATATCCGGTCGGCCAACCGCACGGTGGAAAAGCGATGCGAGATCAAGATCGTCGTGCACTCTCTTGTGGCGACGAGCACCCGCTCGAAGATCTCGGCCTCGCCGCGCACGTCGAGCTGCGCGGTCGGTTCGTCGAGCAGTACCACGCCGGCGCCTTGCTGCACGGCGCACAAGGCGCGGGCCAGGGCGATGCGTTGCCACTGCCCGCCCGACAGGTCGGTGCCGCCGGGGTAGCCCTTCGACAAGATGGTGTCGAGGTCGCCGTCGGCCAGTTCCGATCCGCCGGCAGCGGCAAGGGCAGAGCGGACCGCGTCGTCGGATGCACCGGTTGGGGCGACGTTGTTGCGCAGCGGCAACTCGAAGTGGATGAAGTCCTGGAACACCGCCGTCACCTGGGCGCGCCACGCCGTCAGCTCCAGCGAAGCCAACGGACGCCCATCGATTTCGATCGAGCCGGATGTCGTGTCGTACAACCGGCACAGCAGCTTGGCGAGCGTGGTCTTGCCGGCGCCGTTCTGACCGACGATGGCCATCGACGTGCCGGCAGGGATCATCAGGTCGAACCCGTCGAGCACCGGGCGACCTCCGTCGGTGTACGCGAACGATACGTCGCGGAAGCGGATCTCCTTCGGCCCGAATGTCGGAATCGTCGATCCTTCTGCCAACTCTCCGCTGGTCACAGCGGCCTCCACGCGAGCGAGCGCGGCGACCGGCGCGGCGGCCCCGTCCATCGCCCAGTTCAATCCGCCGAAGGCGATCGACGAGACCCCGATCGCGGCCTGCACGAACACCACCACACGCGCCGTCGTCAAGGTCGTGCCGGCCGCTCCATCGGCCAGCAACCAGAAGACCACGACGTTGGCGGTGAGCACGATCGCCAGGCACCACAGCACCGACTTCTCGCGCAGGCGTGTCGCTTGGTATTGCAGGTCGTAGAGGCGGCGGCGGGTGGTGACGAACCGCTCGGTCACCCAGCCGGCCAATCCGAAAAAGCGCAGCTCCTTGGCCGGCGCCGCGTCGACGGCCAGGCGGTACGAATATTCGGCGTGGCGTTGCGCCTTGCGAACCTCATCGGTGTTGCGGTCCTTCCACACGCCGCTCTCGCGCAGCAGCCAATGGGTCGACAACCAGGCGACGGCGAGCAACAACGCCGCCCACCAGTGGAACCCGGCCAGCAGGATTGCCGCGCTGATGCCGACAACAAGGTCGACCAGTCCGCCGGCGATGAAGTCCATCGAGATCTGCAGCGGCGGGCCCATCATCCCGAGGTCGAAGTCGCGGGCCATCGTGAGGTCGGTGGTCAGTTCGGAACGTTCGAGGTGGGCGATACCGCGCGGGGCGACGCAGACCGAGATCAGGCGGTCGTAAAGGTGGGCGGCCATCCGATCACCGAGGTTGGCCGACACCACCTGATGCAGGGGCTGCGAGATCAACAACAGCGTGAATGACACTCCGACCATCACCAAGGGACCGACCAGCGACACGTCGCGGGTAATCGCGCTGACCAGCCACCCGAAACCCACCGACGTCACCGCCGGAAGTGTGCCGCGCAGAACGACCAGCACCCACCAAAGGATCGCGTAGGCCGGGGCGGCACGGTACAGGGCACGGAAAAACTGCCACTCCTGACGACCTCGCATCCGATCGATCATTGTTGCCACCTTGCCACGTTCACCTCACAACCATCTCATCGCTCGGACGCAGAATCTGTCGTGTCTATCATCTCGACGGAACGGAGGAGCATGCACGAATCGTGGTCCGTGATCGTCGGAATCGACAGCGGCGGAACGAAGAACAATGTCACTGTGCTCGACAATGCCGGGCAGTTCCTGATCGATCGTATGGTCGAAGTGCCGAGCAGGGTCACGGAGGGTACGGCGGCGGCCCTCGACGCCCTGGCCAGCGCGTTCGAGTGGGGACTCGAGATCACCAGCATCGATCCTGCCGACGTACGCGCGGTCGGCCTCGACACCCCGGGCCCGGCGTCGGCCGAGGGGGTGATCTCCTCCAGAGGGGCAACAAACTTCGCCCTTCCCGAGTGGTGGGGGTTCGACGTGCGCGCCGCACTCGAAGCCCGGCTGGGCGTCCCCGTGGTGTACAGCAACGACGGCAACGCCGCGGCGTTGTACGCCCATTACGCGTACTACGGCGAGCGTGCGATGCGGCGGTCGTCGGTGTCCGCAATCGTCGGTACCGGTCTCGGCGGTGGGGTGATCGAATCAGGGGCGGTGGTCCGCGGTGCGGCGGGCATGGCCGGCGAGCTCGGTCATGTGCACATCCCGATGGACGGTCTGCTGGGCGACGGTCAGCTGGTTCCGAAGTGCAACTGCGGCTTTGTCGGCGACGTGGAGAGCGTGGCGTCGCTCACCGGCATCCGCCGCAACCTGCTGCCCTACTGGTTGACGCGCTACCCCGACCACGAGTTGGCCGGGATTCCGATCGATGAGGCGGCCAAGCAGCTGCGCGGCTTCGGAGAGCGCGGCGACGAGATGGCCGGCAAGGTGTTCGAGCAGCAGGCGATGGCCATCGGCCGGCTCTTCACTATCGCCGCCAACTTCACCGACCCCGACGCCTATTTCGTGGGCGGAGGAGTGGTCGAGGCCGCCCCGGAGTTTCGCGATTGGTATCTGTCGGTTGTACGCGACAACACCCATCTGCGCGACGAGCAACTCGGTGTGGCCGAATTCTCGCTGGTGCCTGACCTCGACATGGCCGGGGCACGCGGCGCTGCTGTTGCGGCGCGCAGCGCGTTCCCTGGCTGACGGTCACCACGAGCCGGAGCTGCCGCCTCCACCTCCGCCACCGACACTACCGCCGGAGAAACCGCTGCCGCCGGACGAGATTCCGCCACCGCTCGGCGCCGGCGCGCTGCGCGTGCTGTCGAACGATGGTCCCATGCTGTACAGCAACATCGGACTGGCCATGTGCATCTCCGGCGCCGGCACATTACTGCTGGCCAGTGCCCGGCCCCAGGCGTCGGCCGCGCCGAGGGCCACGGCCCACGCGCTGTACTCGCGGAGCAGGCCTTGCTTCCATGCCCAGTCGACGTGTTGGCCTTCGCTGGCCGCCAGGAACCGGCGGAACGACTCGGCGCGCAGTGTCAACGCCGACCCGGTGGCACTACGCGACGGGAGCATCATCTTGTAAACGAAGTAGGCGCTGACCGCCGGTACGAGTACGGCGAACAGCAAGGCGGGCATCGTGCCCCTGAACGCGCCCTGCAGCGCGGTGATCAGCGACCCGGCGCCGAAGAAAAGGAAGGCGACGATCACACTGATCAGCCAGGTCGACGCCCCGGCGCCGCCGCGCCCGCTTCCCGGCGGAAGCCGCTTCCACCAGCCAGATGCAGCGATGCCTTCAACTTCCAAGGCCCGCACCTGTTCCCACGCCTTGCCGAAGTTGGGGTTGTAGGTTCCGAGCGTCAACTCGTCGTTGTAGTCGAGCATCTGGCTGATCAGGTTCTTCGTGTCGCCGTCGAGCTGGTCGTGGTGCGGCCCGCGGCGAACGACCAGGTGACCGTCCTCGTCAGTGAGCGTGATCGCGTCCTTCGCGACGAGACCCGATACCCACGCGGCAATGGTGCCGCGATCGATCGTTTCGTTGAGCAACACGGCTCCCTGCCACGGCTCGATGCCCTTCGGTGGCACGAACTCGATGGTGGCCAGTTCGTCCATCTCGCTGTCGGCCACCATCCGCAGCTCGACCGGCGGCGACGCCTCGCCGGTCGGCATCGGTAGCGAGCCGTACGCGGCGTCGGCAGCGCCACCGGCGAACACCTGATTACGGCCAGCACGTCGCGCTGCGGCGTACACCGCGCCGGCGCCGATCAGACCGAGTGGGATCGTCGTCAGCGCCAGCGCAATCCGGTCGTCGGATCGCCGGTTGGGGATCGGCGGATCGGCCGCTTCGGTGATCTGTGTGCGCCCAGCGATGGTGCCGCCGATATTGATGCCCTGGCCGGGTTCCAGCGGGCTGATGACCACCCGGTATACATCGCCGTCGCGCGCCAACGTGCAGCCACCGGAGGTTCCGGCCACGCCGACGTTGCACGTCGGGTTGTCGATGTCGAGGCCGGCGACCACCACCTCGAACCGACCGGTCTCCAACTCCTCGGGTCTATCCGGATCCCCGATGATGTCGAGGGCCAATTGACCGGTCGACAGCCGGGCGTCGGGCAGCGTGTAGGCCAGAACGTAGCGATGCTGTCCGCTGTAGGTGGTGTTGACGTCGCCGAGGCGGATGCGCGAGCCGTTGAACACCGGCGTGACGTCGATGTCGGCGTTGGCATCGGGCGACGACGCTTCGATATCGGTGGGGTTGCCGAAGTCGGTCGGGATGATCCGTTCGTAGCCATGTCGATCCTGCGTGCCGAAGTCTTGGTCGACAACTTCACGGATCCGCACCCCATCCTCACCGATCGGCTCGATCGTGACGACTTTGGATTCGAACCGTTCCGACAAGTTGCCACGCCCGATCACTCCCGTTGCCGCGAGCAACGCGATACCGCCGATCGTGCCTACCGCGACCACATGACGCCACACACCGATCTTGCCGAGCATTGCTCCAGTGTGCCTTGGCGAAACTTGGAAGTGTTGCCTCTGCGCCGACGGATGCATAGGCGACGGCACAGTTGGGTACAGGTGGCTCATGGATATCATCCGGCACGACGATGGCTCGCTGACCGTTCCCGTGGCGCCTGCGCGCCATTCGGGTGACGACGACCCGGATGCTCCGGTGGACCCCGGGCCGACGACGATGGTGTTGCGCCCCGGCGAGGGCGGATACATCGAAGCGCTCGGCGAGTGGGACCTGCAGCAGAACCCGGACCGGGGTGAGGCCGTTTCGACCGCGTCGGGTCGCGAAGAGGCGATGCACGTCGTGCACGCGGTGGCCGAAGACCCCAAGCACGTGGCCGAGGCGGTCGAGTCGCTCGAGGATCCGGGCGCGAGCGCCGAAGCGCTGCGCCATGTGCTCGTCGGGGGCACGCCATCGGTGCGGGCGTTCGCCTCCGAGGTGGCCGAGGCGGAAGGTGGCGACGAACTACCTCCCCACAAGGCCACCAAGATCATCGGCGAGGTGCTGGCCGAGATCGACACCCGAGCGGAGTGAGACCCGGTCGCGTGGAGTGTTTGCGTCCCACCTGGATGCCCCGAAGCACTCCACCAGGCCCTGTGGAGTGTTTGCGTCACCTGGATGCCCCGAAGCACTCCACCAGGCCCTCAGCCGCGGCCGGCGAAGGGACCCACTCGGCCAGTCTTGCGCCGGAGCAGCATCAGTGCCGACCCGTGCGACTCGGGCCTGGGGCCGCGACCCAGACGACTGTGTAACACCCTTCTGGCAGACTACAACTTGCCGATGCCGACGGCTCTCACGACAAACATGAACGCGCGCACAACCTGCGCGACGCCCACGTCAGCATCGTCGGCGAGTGCGTCTACCTCGACGCCAAAGGCGGCGTGCTCGCCGGCGCGACGATCGAAGAGATCTTCGCCCGATTCTGCGACGCCGAGTTCCGCGCCGACTGGGAGGCCGGCCTCGCCCAATGGGGCGATCGGATGACCCCGGCATTGATGGAGCGCACCGACCGCCAACGGCGCTTCGATGCCCTGCTCGCGGTGTTCACGACGGCAGCAGCATCAGGCAGGGTGGGCTCCTTCGATTCGTTGGTCAACATCGTCGTCGACCAGGTGACGTATGAACATCACCTCACCAAACTCGTTGGCGGTAGCGCCGCGCCGCTCGACCCGACCACCGTCGACCAACGGCGGTGCGAAACCTCGACAGGTCACCAAATCGACCCGGCCGACGTGATCGCCGCATCGCTCGCCGGTCACGTTCGCAGGGTCGTGTTCGACACTTCCGGGGTGGTGATCGATCTCGGGCGAAGGTCGCGATTGTTCACTGGCAGAGCCCGCGATGCCGTGTTTCTGGGCCACCGAGGCTGTATATGGCCCGGGTGCAATCAGCACTCCGGGCGCTGCCAAACCGATCACTCCACACCTTGGTCGAGCGACCACGGCGAAACGCGTGCCGACAACGGTGCACCGATGTGCGGAAGGCACAACCGGTGGAAAGCTCGCGGCTATCGGACCTGGCGCGACCCAAACGGCAGCTGGCACACCTACCGACCCGACGGCACCGAGATCGGCATCGAGACGGCTCAGGCTGAGAGCGCCGCTTAGACCTCGCTACAGTCGGTCGGGCATGCGCATCGTGGTTGACGACCAACCAATCGACTACGTCGACGGCGATTCGGTGGCCGTGGCCATCGTCCGCGCCGGCCACCATCCGCAACACGGCGGCACGTTGTGCCTGGCCGGAGACTGCGGCAACTGCTGCGCCGAGATCGATGGGGTTGCCTTCACTCGAACGTGCCTGATGCCTGCTCGACCGGGCTTGCAAATGCGTCGCCACCCCGCTGTCGGTGGCCCGCCGCTCTACCTTGAACCACCGGTCAATCCGATTGCATCACCGAATCACACGGCTACGAAGCTGCACCGTGAGCGCGCCGACCTGGTGGTCATCGGCGACGGCGAGTCAGGGACCGCAGCAGCAGCGGTGGCGCGGGCCGCTGGCCGCGACGTTGCCGTGCTGGCCGGCGAGTTGGGCCACGACGTGGTCGGCGTCTACCCGGGCCCGCTGGTGATCGTGCGGCGATCGAACGGCGAGATGCTGCACGTGCACGCCCACGACGTGGTCATCGCCACCGGCGCCGCCGAGCTGCACCCGGTGTGCGACGGCAACATGCTGCGCGGCATCTACACCTCGCAGGCCGCCGAGCAGTTGCGCGCTGCCGGCGTCGACCTCGGCGTCGTCGAAACCGTCGATCTGGAACGGCTGCACCGCATCGAGGGCGCCGATGGCCGGGTCACCGGTTTTGTCAGGTCGGACGACACTACGACGCCGTGCGATTCGCTGGTCGTCACCTCGCATCACGCCGCGCCGCGTGACCTGCTGGCCCGCATGGTCGCCGACCCGCATGTGCGAACGGTGGGGCCGGCCGCCGCCGAGTTCGAGTTGCCTCCGTGCCCCACTGCCGGTGTGGTCTGCCCGTGCTCGAAGGTCACCGTCGACGATCTGGAGACGGTGTGGGCAAAGGGCTTCGAGCACATAGAGCTGATCAAGCGGGCGTCTCTGTGCGGCACCGGCACCTGCCAGGGCAGCGTGTGTGTGCCGCACCTGCGCGCCTTCGTCACGGCCAAGTCCGGCCAACCGGCCGCGCCGTTCACCGGCCGCCCTGCATCGCGGCAACTGACGATCGGCGAGGCCGCGGCCGACATGCACCTCGAGCCGTTCCGGCGAACCGCGCTACACGACCAGCACCTCGCCCTCGGCGCACGCATGGACCGCTTCGGTGGGTGGTGGCGGCCCTGGAACTACGGCGACTTCCTCGACGAGTACTGGGCGGTACGCAAGGGGGTTTCGCTGGGCGACGTGTCGACGCTCGGCAAGATGATCGTGTCGGGCCCCGATGTGGTCGAGGCTCTGGAGCGCATCTACCCGACGACGATCCACGACATCCGCCCCGGGCGTAGCCGCTACGTGCTGCTGCTCAACGAGCGGGGTCACTTGATCGACGACGGCATGGTCTGTCGGGAGACCGACGACCGCTTTGTGCTCACCTTCACCTCCGGCGGTGCCTCGTTCGCCGAGGCGTGGGTGCGCGATTGGATCGAGTCGTGGGGTCTCGACGTGCACATCCTCGATCGCACCCTGGCGCTCGGGGCGACCAACGTCACCGGCCCGCTGGCCGGCGAGTTGTTGCGCCGTGTGGGCCTGCGCGACGCTCCGCGTTTCCTGCAGCACATCCACACCGACGTTGCCGGCATTCCGTGCCACGTGATCCGTCTGTCGTTCACAGGCGAGGCCAGCTTCGAGCTGCATCACCCGCGCACCCATTCGGTCGAGTTGTGGCACATGTTGATGGCCGCCGGCCACGACCTCGGCATCCGTCCGCACGGTCTGCAGGCCTTGTTCGCCCTGCGCTTGGAGAAGGGCCACGTGATCGTCGGCATGGACACCGAGATGGACTCCACGCCGCGTCGGCTGAACATGGATTGGGCGGTGAAGCTCGACAAACCCGACTTCATTGGCCGCACGGCGTTGTTGCGCACCGCCGGCCTCGACGATCGCCGCCAGCTTTTCGGACTGACGATGGACGGGCCGGCGCCGGTCGAAGGGGCGCCGATCTGTGTTGACGGCGAGATCGTCGGCCACGTCACCTCCAGCTTCCGGTCCCCCGGCCTCGGCAAGGCGGTGATGCTCGGTTGGCAGAAGCGCACGCCATTCGCCGACACGGTGACCATCGACGGCCGCCCGGCGCAGGTCGCCCAGCCGCCGTTCTACGACCCGGAGGGTTCACGTGCGCGCGCCTGAACCACTGCACGGGCTGCGCGTCGTTGCCAATCGGGATGCGCTCGATGCCGCCCGGTTGGCTGACGGCGCCACCATGCTGCGCATCGCTCCCGACGACGTCATCATCACCGGCGCGGCGACACTGACGCTCGACGATCCCTTGGCGATCATCGAGCCGGAGTACACGTTCGTCCAATGGAAGCTGACTCCGGCCGAGTTCGAACCCATCACCAATCACATCGAGTGGCCACTCCCCGCCGCCGGCCAACTCGGTCAAGGGTTGATCGCCGGTGTGCCGGCCAAGATCCTGATCGCGGCGGATCACGTGCTGCTGGTCGTCTCCGCCGGCTTGGCCCACGAAGCCATGGACCGATTCTGGTGAACGAGTTCGTCGAGACGTTGCTGCAGCTGACTTGGCACGAGCCGAAGTCGAGCTACGACGTCGTGATCATCGGCGGCGGCGGTCACGGCCTGGCCACGGCGTACTACCTGGCGACCCGACACGGCATCACCAACGTCGCGGTCATCGAGGCCGACTACATCGGCTCGGGCAACTCGGGGCGCAACACCACCATCATCCGCGCCAACTACGGCATCCCCGAATCGATCCGCTTCTACAGCCACAGCGTCGATCTCTACCGCGATCTGGAGGCCGAGACCGGTTGCTCGATCATGCACGCCACCAAGGGCCTGATCTGGATCGCCCACACCGAGTCGGGCATGCGTGCCGAGCGCTCGCGGGTGCAGCTCAACAGCGCCTGCGGGGTCGAGACCGTGCTGGTCGACCCGATGGAGATCAAGCAACTGTGCCCGCAGATCGACCTGACCGGCGGCGGCCGCTACCCGGTGCTCGGGGCGTCGTACCACGTCGCCGGCTCGACCGCCCGCCACGACCGGGTCGTGTGGGCCTATGCCCAAGGAGCGATGCAGCGCGGTGTGCACGTGCTGCAGGGCACACCGGTCACCGGGCTGCTGCGCGACGGCGACCGGGTCGTCGGCGTGCGCACGCCACGCGGCGACATCGCCGCCGGCACGGTGATGAGCGCCGTCGGTGGCGACGTCTCGACCATCGCCGCCCACGCCGGGCTGCGCCTGCCGGTGCGCACCCATCCGCTGCAAGCATTCGTCACCAACGGCTACGCCCAGGGTCTTGGGCCGATCGTGTCGTCGACAGACCTGCTGTGTTACGTCTCGCAAACGGCGCGCGGTCAGATGCTGATCGGCCACGAATTCGAGCGCGAGTCGAGCTACTCGCGCCAGTCGTCGTTTCAGTTCCTGCAGTCGTGTTCGCTGAAGATGGCCTACCTGCTGCCGTTCGTGCGCAACCTCAAGATCCTCCGCCAGTGGACGGGGCGCTGCGACATCTCCGCCGACTTCTCGCCGATCATGGGGTTCACCGGCGTCGACGGGTTCGTCATCACCACCGGCTGGGGCACTTGGGGTTTCAAGGCAATCCCGGCGGGTGGCGAGCAGATGGCCGAATTGATCGCCACCGGTCGCGCTCCCGATCTGATCGCTCCGTTCGCGCTGTCGCGGTTCGCCGCCGATCACCCGATGGCCGACCAGGGCTCGACAGGAACACGCTGATGCTGACGATCGTCTGCCCGAACTGCGGCCCCCGGCCCGTCGAGGAGTTCCGCTTCGGTGGCGAACTCCCCGAGCCACTGGCTCACCTCACCGAGGAATTCGACCGTGACCTCGATCGGGTGTGGATGTTCACCAACGCCGATGGCGTGCAGAGCGAGCGCTGGTTCCACGAGGCCGGGTGCCATCGCTGGCACACGGCGCGTCGTGACACCCACGTCGATCGTTTCCTCGACGATTGAGCCGACTATTAGCCGTCGGGGCGATCAGCCGCCGCTCTGCAGGCGCCGAAGCTCGTCGATCGGGATGTGACATCGCATCGCGTGGCCAGGACCAACCTCGAGCAACGGCGGCTCCGTCACCTCGCAGACACCGGCGATTACCCGCGGGCACCGCGGGTGGAATACGCACCCCGTCGGTGGGTTGGCCGGCGAAGGAATTTCGCCCTCGAGACGGATGCGCGACGTCGGCTCGCCGTCGACGCTGGGGATGGCCGACAGCAGCGCCTCGGTGTACGGGTGGTTGGGCCCGTTGAACACGTCGTCGGTGGGCCCCACCTCCTGGATGCGACCGAGGTACATCACCGCGATTCGGTCGGCCAGGTAGCGCACGACACCCATGTCGTGAGTGATGAAGACGTAGCTGGTCTTCTCCTCGGCCTGCAGGTCGGCCAGCAGGTTGAGGATGGCCGCCTGCACCGAGACATCGAGTGCGCTGGTGGGTTCGTCACAGACCACGATGCGCGGATCGCCGGCGAAGGCGCGGGCGATGGCGACACGCTGCTTCAGGCCGCCCGAGAGCTGGCGCGGCTTGAGGTCGAGGTGACGGGGTGTGAGCCGCAGGTGAGCGGCAAGGGCCTCGACACGGGCGTTGGCCTCGTCGCCCTTGATGCCGGTGAGCTTCTCGACACTGCGCATCAGAATTCGGCGAACGGACCAGCTGCGATTCAGTGCCGAGTCGGGATTTTGGAACACCATCTGCATGGCGCGCTTGTCGTCGGTGCTACGCGACGACGTGTTTGGCGCGACCGTGTTGCCATCGAGCGACACCGTGCCACCATCGTCGGCCGACTCGATCCCGAGGATCGTCTTGGCGAGGGTTGACTTGCCCGACCCCGACTCGCCGACGATGCCGAGCGTTTCGCCCTCGGCGAGTTGGAGATCGACGTCGACCAGCGCAGGCACGTTGACACTGCGTTGCCGGAACGTCTTCGACAGGTGCGTCAGCTCGAGCACCTCGGGGTTGGCCGCTGACGAGGCGAGGATGCCAATCGGCGCGTCCGGCAGAGCTTCGATCAGCTCCGGGATGAGGTCGGGGTGATGACAAAGCGTGTAACGGACCCCGTCAGTGCCTACTGGAACCACGGGGGGTACCTCGTTGCGGCACGTGTCGTCCGCCAGGGCGCACCGATCGACGAACACGCAGGTCGGCAGGTCGCTGCCGATCAGCGGCAGGATGCCCGGGATCGTGGCGAGAGCTCGCTCGGTCTTGCGTACGCCGTGCCGTGGCAGCGACCGCAGCAGCCCCACCGTGTACGGATGTTGGGGGTCGTCGAACACCTGATGGCTGGGACCCTCCTCGACGATGCGCCCGGCGTACATCACACCGACCCGGTCGCACAGCGAGCGGATGATGCCAAGGTTGTGAGCGATCAGTAAAACGGCCGCGTTGCTCTCCTTGCGTAGCCCCCGAACCAGATCGAGCACCTCCGCCTCCACCGTGGCGTCAAGGCCGGTGGTCGGCTCGTCGAGCACGAGAAGCTTGGGGGTCGCATGCCAGCGCCATGGCGATGACCACGCGTTGCTGCATTCCGCCGGAGAGCTGAAAGGGGTAGCGGTCCATCACACGCACCGGATCTGCGATTTGCACGCGACGCAGTGCCTCCAGCGCCGACTTCGCTGCATCAGACTTTGACTGGCCGAGCAGCGTGAAGCTCTCGATGAGCTGGCGGCCGATCTTGACCGATGGGTTCATCGCCTGCGCCGGGTCTTGGTACACCATCGATGCCTCGGTGGCCCGGAAGCGCTGCAACTGTGACGTGGTCATGCCGGTGACGTCGTCGCCGGCTACCAGCACGTGGCCGCCGACGATCTTGCCATTGCGCGGCAGGTAACGCAGCGCCGCATAGGCCGTAGTCGACTTTCCACAGCCGCTTTCGCCCACCAGGCCGTATGCCTCGCCCGGCGCGATGCTGAACGACACGCCGCGCAACACGGCGCGATCGACGCCGCGCACGGTGTAGACGACCTCGAGGTCTTCCACTGCGAGCGCCGCCGTGGTCGTGGGGACGGATGCGATGCTCATGATGCCTCCAACACCGACTGAACCGAGTCGGCGATTAGATTGGCGGCGATGACGAGACTGGCGATGGCGGCTGCCGGAAACAACGTGGTCCACCAGATACCCGCGCTGATGACGCGAAACGCCTCGCTGACCTGTGCACCCCAGTCGGGAGACGGTGGCTGAGGACCGGCACCCAGGAACGACAGTGTGGCGACGGTGAACACGGCGTAACCGACGCGTACCGTGAGTTCGACGATGATCGGTCCGCTGACGTTCGGGAGGATCTCTTTGAACATCACGAACGACGACGACTCGCCGCGCAGCTTGGCCGAGGTGACGTAGTCGAGGTCGCGTTCGGCGAGCACCGCCGAACGCACCGTTCGGGCGACGATCGGGGTGAACAGCGCGGCGACGACGCCGATCACCACCCAGGTCGAACTCCCGAGCGTCGTGACCGCCAGCAGCGCGAGGAGCACCGGCGGCAGGGCCAGGAATGCCTCGACGATCCGGCTCAGCACGTTGTCGAGCCAGCGTCCGAAATAGCCCATAATCATGCCGACGATCACACCGAACAGCACGCCGAGCAGGGCGGCCAGCGGTGCGACCTTGATGACGTCGCGGGCGCCGGCCATCACTCGCGACAAGACGTCGCGGCCCTGTTCGTCGGTGCCGAACGGGAAGCTGGCACGCGGCGACAGATGCGGGACCGATCGATAGTCGAGCGGGCTGTGCGGTGTGATGCGGTCGCCGAGTGCGGCACACACCGTCCAGACCAGGACGATGAACACGCCGATGATGAACGCCGGCCGGCGCCGGATCAACCGCCAGTTCTCGCGACGGGCCTGTTGGCGTTCGCTGACCTGCACGGCACCACTCAGTTCGATCTCCGCTGGCGTGGTCGAGTGAGTGGACGTGGTGGTGAGCGTAGTACGTGGCACGCGCACGTCGGCGCCCGGTGTCGAGACGATTTCAGCGGGCGGCGGCACGTATTCTTCGGAGTCGCTCATCGGGAGGTCTCCAGTCGTACTCGTGGGTTGAGGAATGCGATGAGCACGTCGGCGACCAGTGTCGAGATCATGTATACGATGCCGACGAGGAGCACCGCTCCTTGCAGCACTGGGACATCCTTGCTGACCACCGCGCTCAGCATGGTGGAACCGAGACCGGCGTAATTGAAGACCTTTTCGACACCGATGATGCCGCCGAACAGGTATCCGACCTGCACGCTGATCACGGTGATCGTCGGCGCCAGCGCATTGCGCAAGATGTGCTTGCGCATCACCGCGCCTTTCGACAAACCCTTCATCGTCGCTGTTCTGGCGTAGTCGGATTGCAGGCCGTGGATAACGCCTGCCCTCGACATTCGGGCGATATAGCCGAAGTAGGCGATCACCATTGCCAGCGCCGGCGTGAGGAGGTAGGGGAGCTGGCCGATCACGGAGGTGCCGGCGGGCGGGTTGGCGAACACCTTGCCCAGTCTCCAGTGCACGGCGAAGATCGACATCAGCACGGCTGCTGTCACGAAGTCAGGGATCGACGACCCGGCCAAGCTGATGTTGACCACTACTCGGTCGGCCACCTTGTCCTGACGTCGGGCGGCGAAGATCCCGGCGGCGATGGAGATCGGGATCGTGATGACGAACGCCACCAGCGCCAGCTTGCCGGAGCGGAAAAGCGCCGGGAGGATGATATTCGTCACCAAGTCGCCGCTTTGGTACGAGTCCCCGAAGTCGAGCGTGAACAACCGACGTATCGATGTGATGTACTGATTGATCAAAGGGCGATCGGTGCCGATCTGGTGGTTGAACCTCGCCACGTCCTCCTTCAAGGCGAACGGACCCAGCACCCTGCGGCCCACGTCGCCGGGCAGGACGTTGACGATAAGGAACACGATCGTGGCCAGGAGCCACAGCGTGACTACTGCCGACGCCAGGCGCCGCAGCAGGTACCGACCCATGGAGCCTCCTTCGTGGTTCGATTGGACCGGGGCTTAGGAGGTGAAACCTGCCTTGCCGCAGTAGAAGTGACCGAGGCCCGTGGCCACGATGCCCGTCACGTTCGGCGTATGGGCGAGGAGCGTGTTGTAGAAGTACGGAATCGCGTACGGGACATCTTCGTTGGCGATCTTTTGGATCTCCTTGATCGCCGCCTTCTGGCCGTCGAGGTCGAGCGACGACTGGTATGCCTTGACCGCAGCTCGGAAGGGCTCCGAAATGTAATGCGCCGAGTTCCACTCGCCGGTGGCGTAGGCCTTCACCAGGTAGACGTCGGGGACGCCTCGCGCGCCGTAGTCGACGATGCCGAAGTCCATACCGCCGTCGCAACCGGCCGGCTCGACTGTCGAGTCGTACACCTTGCACCACTCCTCGCCGTCGACGACCGCCTCCTGCAAGAGGGTGACCTCCATCCCGATGTCCTTGAGCTGACTTTGCACCAGCTGGGCGAGCTGCGGGATCTC
>JANNHY010000220.1:0-21819 GCA_031404635.1 Ilumatobacteraceae bacterium | reverse complement strand
GAAGGCGTTCATCAGTACCTCGTTGGCGCCGAGCACGTCACCAGCCTGTTGCGCTGCGACGATCGCGTCCGCGTCGACCAGCAATGCGCGTGCCGTCATCTCCTGAACGTTCAGCACGCTACGAATCTGGCCAGGGATCTTGGCCTCGATGTTGTGGCACTGATCGAGCATGTACACCACCTGTTGCTCCGGGCCGAGCAGCCCCGCCTGCACGATCTCGTGCATGATTCGGAACAGCTGGAACGGATCGGCCGCTCCAGCCATGAGGTCGTCATCAGCGTAGAAGCGTGAGTTGAAGTCGAATCCCCCCAACTTGTCCAATCGCAGCAGTTGCATGACGATGAACTCGATGTTCGTGCCGGGCGCGTGGTGACCCATATCGAGGATGACCTGTGCACGCGGGCCAAGCTGGAGGCAGTGCGCAAAAGCGGTGCCCCAGTCGGGAACATCGGTGGCATAGAAGGCCGGCTCGAACAACTTGTACTCGAGGAGCATCCGCTGATTGCCGGTGAGCCCGTCGTAGGTGACTCTCAACGACTCGGCCAGTCGATCCTGCCGATCCCGGAGAGAGTCCTGTCCGGGGTAGTTCAGCCCATCAGCGAACCACAGCTTCAGGTCGCGCGAGCCAACCAGGTCCATGATTGCGACGCAGTCGAGCAAATGGCTCACCGCCTTGGCACGTACCACGGCGTCGGGCGAGCAGACACTCCCCAACCGGTAGACATCATCTTGGAACGTGTTGGCGTTGATCGCGCCGATTTGTATTCCGAGACCTTCAGCTTCCGCACGAAGTTGAGCGAAGTCATCCACACGATCCCACGGGATGTGCAGAGCCACGGTGGGCGCCGCTCCCGTGAATCGGTGGACTTGTGCAGCGTCGGCGAGCTTCTCGTACGGTGTGCGCGGCACACCCTCCTGCCGAAACACCTTGAAGCGTGTACCCGAGTTGCCGAAGGCCCACGATGGCAGTTCGATGCGCAAGTGCTCAAGCCCCTGCGAGACGCACCCCTCCGAAGTCACTGAGCCTCCCTCTGAGCAAGACCGGGAAAGAACCGAAGCAGGTGCGGATCGAGCCGCCCGACTGTACACCTTTGTTGTGACGTACTGGCCATATCGCACCGCTTTCTGTCCCAAAGAGCTAAAACGTTTCACTCTACGGTCGACACGATACCGCCTGCCGCAAGATGACGTCAAGTGGTGACTCAGCAGGCAATTTGAAGAAGTTGGCTGAGCCCAACCGAAGTTAGGCCTTGGCAAAGTTTCGCGGACCGTCTAACGTTAGAGCTCGTGGAAGTGAAACGTTTCGCAGTAGTAGTGACTGCTTTACGACGCGGCACCACGCTGGCGGATAGAGCCGATCGGACTCGAACCCCAGGGAGGAAGCCATGACCGCCGTGGTGGGTATCGACCTCGGTGCAACGAGCGGGCGCGTCGTGCTTGGCCATGTCACCATGACCAAAGTCCACATCGAAATCGTGAGTCGGTTCGCGAACCGCCCGAGCCTGACTCCCGACGGTATGCGCTGGGACATTCTCGGAATGTACAGCGAAGCGGTCGCCGGCATCCGCACTGCCCTTCATTCCCATGCTGACGTGGCGAGCATCGCTGTCGACGGATGGGCCGTCGACTATGGGCTGCTCCGCTGCGGGTGCCTTCTGGGCAACCCTTTTCATTATCGCGACCCGCGGACGCGGGTCGCGGTCGAGCGCGTCCACGCTCGTGTCAACCACGAGGAGCTGTACAGCAGAACCGGAATCCAGTTCCTGCCGTTCAACACCGTCTATCAGCTCGAGGCCGATCAGCACAGCGGCTTGATCGATGTTGCCGACACGCTGCTGCTCATCCCCGACTTGATCACCTATTGGCTGACCGGGCAGAAGGTGGCGGAACTCACCAACGCGTCGACCACCGGACTCCTTGACGTCTATTCGGGATCATGGGACACCTTGCTCTGCGAGCGATTGGGAATTCGCTCCTCTCTCCTCGCTCCGCTCATCGAACCCGGTGCGGTGGTCGGTTCTACTCTCCCGTATCTCGCTGACGCGTTCGCGACCAGACGGTCAACCCGTGTCGTCAGTGTTGGTTCCCACGACACGGCGTCTGCAGTCGCCGCCGTACCGATGGACCCGTCGTCGGGCGCGTACATTTCCTGCGGAACGTGGGGGCTTGTCGGCCTCGAGATCGAACAGCCGATTCTGAGCGAGGCAAGCCGAGCCGCGAACTTTACCAACGAACGGGGTGTAGACGGTCGGATCCGATTCCTGCACAACGTTATGGGGCTCTGGTTGCTGAACGAGACGGTGCGAGCATGGGAGCAACAAGGTCAGCCGGTCGACCTGACCGCTTTGCTCACGGCGGCTGCGGAAATATCGACCCCTGTCCCGACATTCGACGCCAATGATCCACGGTTCCTTCCTCCAGGTGACATGGCGAGTCGGATCGCCACGTACTGCTCCGAGCGCGGGCTTCGCTCCCCTGACAGCCGAGCTGAGGTCACTCGCTGCATCCTCGAAAGCTTGGCCGTAGCGTTCGCCCAGACCATTGATGAAGCCGTCGTAATCACCGGGCGCACCATCACCACGGTGCACATGGTCGGCGGGGGTGCACTCAATCCTCTGCTGTGCCAACTCACAGCCGACCGAACTGGCCGAGAGGTCGTAGCTGGACCGGTGGAAGCGACGGCCCTCGGCAATGTGTTGGTCCAAGCGCGAGCTGTCGGTGCGATCGCAGGCGACGTCGACGCATTGCGCCAACTGGTCGCACGCAGCAGTTCCCTCGTCACCTACCGACCCCGCGCCGGTGTGAGGGTTCGCTGATGAAACGCCAGATGCCGAGCCCTCGCCAACTTGCGCCGCTGCTGAAGCCAAAGAAGCCGGAGTTCAGCGCAACGAGGCGACGGCTTGCTCGCGCGCACACGATCCACGACCTCAGAGACATTGCGCGACGACGCACCCCGAGGGCGCCGTTCGACTACACCGACGGGGCCGCTGAGGCCGAGCTGTCGCTGCGGCGTGCCCGCCAAGCGTTCGAGGACATCGAGTTCCACCCGCAGATCCTTCGCAACGTCGACCGGGTCACTACCTCGTGGGACGTGCTCGGAGCGCCCGTCGCGTATCCGTTCGGCCTGGCGCCGACGGGATTCACGCGGATGATGCACGCCGAAGGAGAGCGTGCAGGCGCGGCGGCAGCCGGAGCAGCAGGTGTTCCGTTTTCTTTGTCGACAGTCGGCACCACTTCGATCGAAGACGTCAAGACGGCGAACCCCGACGGTCGCAACTGGTTTCAGCTGTACATGTGGAGAGATCGCGATCGCTCGATGTCACTGCTCGAGCGGGCAGTCGCCTCCGACTACGACACCTTGCTCGTCACCGTCGATGTGCCAGTGGGCGGGGCGCGACTGCGTGACAAACGAAACGGGCTGACCATTCCACCGGCTATCACGGCGCGAACGGTCTTGAACGCAATCCCTCGCCCTGGCTGGTGGATCGACTTTCTCACCACCGAGCCATTGCGCTTCTCGAGTTTCGATCACTGGAACGGAACCGTGGCAGAGCTCATGGACACGATGTTCGACCCAACCGTCGACTTCGAGAATTTGGCGTGGATCATCGACCAATGGCCGAGCAAGGTTGTGGTCAAGGGGATCCAAACGTTAGAGGATGCCAAGAAGGTCGCCTCCATGGGCGTCGACGGGGTCCTATTGTCCAATCACGGCGGCAGGCAGCTCGATCGAGCACCCATCCCGTTCCACCTTCTCCCACAAGTCGTTCGTGAGATCGGCTCGGAAGTCGAGGTACACGTCGACACCGGAATCATGTCGGGGGCAGACATCGTTGCGTGCGTGGCGCTCGGCGCTCGCATGACGCTTGTCGGCCGGGCCTACCTGTACGGGCTCATGGCCGGCGGCCGCGCCGGCGTGGAACGAACGATCGAGATCCTCGCCGAGCAGATCGAGAGAACCATGCGGCTGCTTGGTGTCGCTTGCCTAGAGGAGCTCGCTCCACGGCATGTGACGCAGTTGACCCGACTCCATCCGATGCAGTCGTGAGTCGCGTCGAGCACCCGGAGCTTGGCAATGGGCGCCGTGCCAGCGCACCGAAACGAAGGGAAGAGGATGTCTGACGCAATGCGCTCGAGTATCACTCCGGGCCGGATTTGGCTCGACACCGACGGAAATCGGATTCACGCTCACGGAGGGTCGATCCTCGAAGTTGACGGAACCTTCTACTGGTACGGCGAGAACAAGGAGAAGTCCGCGCCAGGCACCGGTATCTGGCACTGGGGTGTGCGGTGTTACTCCTCGACCGATTTGTATAACTGGAAGGACGAAGGGCTCATCATTCCGCCGGAGTTGGATGACCCGCAGTCGCCAATCCACCCCGGCCAATACATGGACCGACCGCACATCATCTTCAACCCGGGCAGTCGGCAGTACGTCTGCTGGATCAAGGTGATGGGACACGGCACTACTCAGCTATCAACGATCCTGGTCGCCGATTCCATTCTGGGCCCCTACCGGATCGTCCGGACGGGCCTCAGACCGCTCGGCATGAACGCCGGCGACTTCGACCTCGTCGTCGAGCCGACCGATGGGAAGGGGTACTACTACTTCGAGCGTGTGCACAGCGAGCTGATCTGCGCAGACCTGACCGATGACTTCACGGACGTGTCCGGGTATTACTCCACCCACTTTCCCAACCTGCACCCGCCGTTCGTTCGTGAAGCGCCATCGTACTTCGGGCGACTAGGTCGCCATTATCTGGTGACGTCGGGTACAACCGGCTATTACCCCAACGCGTCGGAGGTTGCCGTCGCTGACTCGTACCACGGCCCGTGGACGGTGCTCGGCGATCCACATCCGACCGACCCCACGCGAACGTCCTTCCACACGCAGATCAGCTCGGTCTTCAAGCATCCATTCAAGACGGACCTGTACATCGCACTCGGCGACCGCTGGCTGCCGCACTACTTGGAGGATGGCGCCAAGGCGATCGAACTCTTCACCGAGCACTTTTCGCCCGACGGCCCAGGACCGGAGGTGCGCATGCCAGAACTCACCCACGTCGACACCTCGATCGCCGACTACGTGTGGCTCCCGTTCCGCTTCGACGGTGACACGGTGAGGCTTGATTGGCAGAACGAATGGCGGGTGGAGGACTTCGATTGAAGCGTTGTTGAACCCTTGCAGCCCTGCGAGAAGCCTGCGCTCACCGGTGGCTTCATTGGGAGCGTTGACTTGCGGTCCGATGTGGTCCAACAGCAGGAACGGATCCGCGTCGGCCATCGAGGACAAGGTCGCCAACGACGTGGTCGCCTTGCTGCGCGCTGAGGCGGGGCACGACCCCTACGATCGGCAACTGTCCGACCTGATCGGAGACTGTCCGCCCGCAGCAACCAGTTCCGGTCCGGTGGGCCGCCCACGATGTGCCAATCCACACCACCGACGCAGAGCTCCTCCACCACCCTGTCGTCGAGACCTCGAGTTGGCATTCACCTTTCCCCTCGGCGCCGATCCTAGCCAGACCCTTGTGACCTACACCGCCGAGCCGGGCTCACGTTCGCACGACGCGCTCAACCTCCTAGCCAGCTGGTCAGCCACCACCGACAACGAGTAGCCGCCCTCGACGAACGACGCCCAGAAACCGGAAATGGCATCGACCGAGCACCGACAATGTCACTGCGCGATGGTATAGTCAAGTGCGATTGTGAATGGCTCGCGGCCACCAGGAAATGTCCGCTGAGCAGGCCTGATATGGAGCGGACGACGGGATTCGAACCCGCGACCCTCACCTTGGCAAGGTGATGCTCTACCAGCTGAGCCACGTCCGCGTTAGCGGTCGCCTACGTTACCAGTCACTCGACTGAAATCGTCAGCGGGATGTCGGCAGCGGAGGCTTTGGACCGCACCTCCAGCACGATCGCTCCCAGGGCGGCAAGCACCACGAGCGCCCCCGCGATCTGCACGCTGCTGAGCTGCTGGCCGAACACGACCCAAGCTCCGATGGCCGAGATCACCGGGCCGCCCAGCGTCAACAGCGAAGCCAAGGTGATGTCGAGGTGACGTTGCGCCCAGGTCATCAGGCCGTGGCCGACCAGGCCCGACACGAGGACCATCGCCACAATCAACATCCAATCGGAGCCGTGAATCGCGCCGAGGTCATCCGATGTCAACAGCACCCATGGCGAGACGGTCAGGGCAGCGATGCAGAACACTCCGGCAATTAGCGCTCCGGCGTGTACGCCCTGGTTGCGGACCTGCTTGACACGGACGAAGTAGGCCGTCCACAAACCCAGATTGATCAACGCCAACACGTCGCCGTACAGCGACGCGCCCGACGCCTGACTGGCCCCTAAGACGACAGTGCCGATCCCGGCGAGGGCGATTACCACCAACAGGGCCTGGCGTGATCCTGAGCGTTCGCCGAACAGTAACGGGCCGATGAACAGCATCAACGCCGGCTGCAGCGCGCCGATCAAGGTTGCATTGGCGATCGATGTCGTCTGGAACGAGGTGAAACCGACCATCATCGACACGCCGAACAGCACTCCAGGCACTAAAACGGTCTTGAGCAATGGCAGGCTGAGACGACCACCCGACAGGTAGGCGGCCGCAACCATCACCGGGGTCGCCAGCCACAGCCGCCAGAATACGATGGTCGGCGCCGAGGCATCGATACCCCGCACCAGCAGCGGCCCGAAGCCCCACGCGACGACGGCGACGGCGCCGATGGTGATGGCCAGGTGCTCCCGGCCTTGCGATTCGCTCACGATTTCTTATCGGCGGGTCGCAGGTCGACCCGAAGCACCAACACGCCCTCTTCGACCTCGGCTGTGGCGTCGCCGATGATCGCGAAATCCATGAAATCGGACTGCGCTTGCTGGATGAACCGCTGGCGTTCTTCGCCAGCGATCGGCGGAAGCGGACGGCTCTTCACAGCAGCGGCCCGCTCACGAAAACGGGCGAGCATTGCGTCTACATCCAGTCCGTCGGCCACGTAGAAACAGCTTAGTCGGCGCCCCGGCCGCCAGGTGGCGTTGTGACCGATGGCTACAACGGATCGATCGGCGCCGAGGTCGAGTCGATCACCTCGACGCCGTCTTTCGCGGTCGCTGATTTCTGGGCAACGAAGACCTGGTCGACAAGCGGCCGCTCGTCCGACGTCGATGTGGAATCGCGGTGTGCGTCTTCGACAGCAGCGTCTGACTCTGCTGGCTCAGCGACGTTCGACGACTCGGCATCATCAACCTCCTCGACGACACCACCAGCAGGCTCCGCGACTTCCTGCTTCTCTACCTCCTCACCCGGCTCTCGAAGGTCATCAAAAGCCTGCGGCACGCTGCGCACCAGTGCCTCCAGGTCGACGGGCTCAGCTCGTGCCGGCTCATTGATTGCAGCTTCCGCACCAGCGAGACGCACGTGTTCGAGACGACGGCGGCGGTCACTCTCTGTGGCCCTCACCCATGCCCGCTGGCCCATCACCTCGAGTGTGGAGAGTGCTGGATGCTCCTGACGACCGCGGCGCCACCAGATGAGAGTGCCGACGAGCAGCGCCAGTCCAACGAGTACCAGCCCCGCTGCCGAGAGGTAGATGAGACGCTCGTTCGTCGGATCGGAAAAGTCGCTGCCGACAATGCCACTCAAGGAGCGACGTAGGGACTGCGCGTTCACGCCGCCATTCTCGCATGCCGACGAGCACCACACACCGCCAGCCCTGGTCAAGATCGAGGCGATGCGTCAAGCTGGCTCCGTGGATCTGTTGTGGCCGGTACTCGCTCTCGCGGTCTGTGCGGCGTTGTGGTACGCCGGCTACCGAATCGAGCCGCACCATGTCTCCAAGAATGGCCGCCGCTTCCTGAGCACCGGTCAATGGTTGTCGAAGCACGGTGACCCGCAGGGCCGCAGACGTGAGGTGTGGGCCACGGTGTTGCCCGATGGTCAACTGCAAGTGGACGTGAAGCGCCGCATGCACCACGACGTGAGCCACTGGTCGATCGAAGGGAAGGCGCCGGAGGCTCCACCGAGGCGAGCGGTGTACGTGCTGCGTGGCCTCAACGCCGACGGCAGCACGCAGCGCATGACCATCCAACTACCATCGAAGAGTCGCGCTGTCGCCGTTCTCGACGAAGTGCTCGCCAAGCCGTGTGCCTAGGCCTTGGCAACCGAGTCGACGAACTCTCCGATCGGAACCGCGACCTGGTCGAGGTTGATCAGGAAGGAATCGTGACCGTGCGGAGAATCGATCTCGATGTACTCGCACGGCGTACCGACCGACACCAGCAGATCTCGTATTTGGCGCTGCTGGTACGACGGGTACAACATGTCGCTCCAAATACCGAACGTCAATGTGGGCACCTGGATGCGGGACATCGCCGCCTTCAAACCACCGCGACCGCGGCCGACGTCGTGCAAGTCCATCGCCTTGCCGATGATCAAATAGCTGTTGGCGTCGAAGCGGCGGATGAGCTTCTCACCATGATGGTCGAGGTAGCGCTCGACCTCGAATCGTTGCCACAGGTCCAGGGAGTCTCGCAACGTCGCCCCATCGGCCAACTCGCGGCCAAAGCGATCGGTGAACACGTTGTCGCTGCGAAACGTGACCTGGGCGACCATCCGGGCTACCGAGAGGCCCTCCCAGGGACCGTCGTTGTCGTCGGCGTCGTAGTAGTCGCCGCCTCGCCACTTCGGGTCGATACGGATCGCCCTGCGGCCGATTGCTCCCCACGCGATCTGCTGGGCGGTCGCCTGTGCACAGGTGGCAATCGGCACGATCGAACGGACTCGATGCGGAAAGGTGATGGCCCACTCCAACACCTGCATGCCACCCATCGATCCGCCCACAACCGAATGCCAGGTCGGAATCGACAGATGATCGGCCAACCGAACCTGGGCCCGCACCATGTCTCGAACGGTCACGACCGGGAACCTGCTGCCGTAGGGCTGGCCATCGACGGGGTGCGGTGATGCCGGGCCGGTCGAACCTTGGCAGCCACCGAGCACGTTGGCGCACACTACGAACCAGCGATCGGTGTCGATCGCCAAACCGGGACCGATCGCACCGTCCCACCATCCTGCCGTCGGGTGGCCATGCCCCATCGGGCCAACGGCGTGACTGTCGCCGGTCCAGGCATGGCACAGCAGGATCGCGTTGCTGTGGCTGTCGTCGAGACTCCCCCACGTCTCGTAGGCAACGGTCACCCTGTCGAGGGTGACACCACCATCGTGTGCGAGGGGGCGGGTGATGGGTTGTAACTGCGGGTGGCCGAGGGGGTCACCGGCACGCCATGCGCCGCTTGCCGGCAGTGGTTGGCTCGCCATCTCCTCCTCCTCGCGCTCGGTTGCCGGACCGGCGACTTCGAAAGCCCGACGATCACTCGTGATGCGAACCGCCGATACTGTAGCGAGGTCGCGGCCTGCTCCCATGTGCAATTCGAACCAGCGGCGGGTTAGAGCCGATTGATCGGTCTCACAAACTGACTGAGCCGATGATCAGAACGGCTGACTGATCAGCGAGTAGACGTCTGGGTTCTCAAGCCTGCATGCTGGTGCGGATGGGTGTCTGCTTTCTCACTCCAAAGGCGCGTCCCAGCGTCGCCCCCGGCAAGGGGTACGGCAGCATCGCCACCGAACAGATCAAGGCCGGCGAGGTAGTCGCCGCATTCGGCGGGCGCTGCGTGACCGGCGACGAGTTCGACTTGTTGCCGACCAACCAACAGGTTCGCAGCGTGCAGATCGACGAGCACCTGTACATGGCCGGCGCGCCCGAACCGGAACCGGCGGATTTCATCAACCACTCGTGCGACCCCAATTGCGCGCTCCGAGGCAATGTGGTGCTTGTCGCCATGCGCGATATTGCTGTCGGCGAAGAACTCGGCTACGACTACGCCACCACCGACGGCAGCGACTACGACGAGTTCGAATGCTTCTGCGGCTCGGCGTTGTGTCGCGGCAAGATCTCCGGCGATGACTGGATGCTGCCTGAGCTTCAACTGCGCTACCGAGGCTCGTTCAGCCCTTACCTGGCCAGGCGCATCGCCGCCCTGGCGCAGGTCGGTGCCGAACGGCGTGCATTCGCTTTGTAGTGACCTAGACCGACAGCCTGGGCCCTGCGCGTGGCTCGGCCCGCTACCCTCGACCCATGCGTGTGCTGATCGTCGGCGCCGGAGGAGTTGGATCCGCTCTCACGACGATCTGCGCCAGGCGTGATACCTTCGAACACATAGTCGTGGCCGATGTCGACCCATCGCGATCGGCACGAGCGGCAGCGACGGCCCGCAGCGACCGGGTCAGCAACACTCGGGTTGATGCTTCGTCGCGCCTCGATGTGGTCGAGCTCGCAGCGACGGTGGGCGCAGACGTGATCGTCAATGCCTGCGATCCGCGGTTCAATCCACCGATCTTCGACGCCGCTTTCGAGGCCGGTTGCGACTACCTCGACATGGCCATGCATCTGTCATCGCCGCACCCCACCGACCCCTACAACCAGATCGGTGTCAGCCTCGGCGCGGCTCAGTTCGCAGCCAGCGACTCGTGGGCCGAACGCGGGCTGCTCGCCATCGTCGGAATGGGTGTCGAGCCGGGATTTTCCGACGTCGCCGCCCGGTATGCCGCCGACCATCTGTTCTCGACGATCCACGAGATCGGCGTCCGCGACGGCAGCGACCTGGTGATCGATGGCTTCAGTTTTGCCCCGACGTTCAGCATCTGGACGACCATCGAGGAGTGCCTCAATCCCCCGGTGGTCTACGAACGCGACCGTGGTTGGTTCACGACAGCCCCATTCTCCGAGCCCGAAATGTTCACCTTTCCCGACGGGATCGGCGAGCTGAAATGCGTCAACGTCGAGCACGAGGAAGTGCTGTTGATACCGCGATGGATCGACGTCGAGCGGGTTACGTTCAAATACGGCCTCGGTGACGAATTCCTCGACGTCCTCACCACGCTGCACAAACTCGGTCTCGACTCGACGAAGCCGGTAACGGTAGGCGGTGTGGATGTGACCCCGCGTGATCTCGTTGCGGCCGTCCTTCCCAATCCAGCCGAACTCGGCCACCGGATGCGCGGCCGCACGTGCGCCGGCACGTTGGTCACCGGGGTCGGGGTCGACCACAAGGCGCGCTGCACCTACCTATACCAAGTCGTCGACAACGAATGGACGATGGACGAGTTCGGCCATCAGGCGGTCGTGTGGCAGACGGCGGTTCATCCAGCGGTCGCTCTGGAGATGATGGCAACCGGTGAGTGGAAAGGTGTGGGGGTGAAGGGCCCCGAGGCGTTCTCAGCCGATCCGTTCCTGCCGCTGTTGGCCCAACACGGTGCGCCCTGGTCGATAGAGGAACGCCCGATCGAAAGACGAACTCCATCGCCCGGCTGAACAAGACCGACGCCGAGCGGCTGCTCGCCGACTACGACGCCGCCCCGATCCCCGCCCTCACCACCGCGTTGCGGATCGTCCTTGATCTGCCCGATGGCACCTGGGCGCATCTGCTGGCTGCTGCACCGATCGACAACGATCGAAGGCAACGGCTGCGCTCAGCCGACCAGGCCAGTCTCGACCAACTCGCCAAGGAACTCAACGAGCGTCGTCGTCTCGATTGACTATTCAGCGGTCACCGTCCCGACGACGGGTTGCGCGAGCACCAGGCGACGATCGAAGCCGGGTTCGCTCGGCAGGAATCCGTTGCGGTCGGGCCACAGCAGCTGCACGATGTCGAACGGCGCACCACGATGCCAGGCCAGACCTGTGACGAACAGCGAGCCCCAGACGGCGAGGTCGACCGGCGCGAACAGGCAACGCAGCTCGTTGTCGAACAGGCCGGTCAGTTCGATGCGGAGTGGAATCTCGGTGCCGCCACCCAGCAGGTCTGCAAGCAGGTCGAAAAGACCACGGGCGGCCACGGGTTGCAGCCCGAACAGAACGACCTCCGGAAAGTCGAACGCCCGCGGAAACCCGATCGTATATACGTAGCCCGCAACAGGCGGATCAAGATCCGGCCGGGCTGCAACAGGCTCGATCGCCCAGCCGTGCTCGTCGATCATCCACTCGATCTTCTCCGCATGAGGGATGTGGAAGTCGGGAAGGTCGGTCACAGCACCTCTGGTGTCATCGACTGCGAAGGTAGCCTGCGACGCTGATGGCCTTCCTGCTCAAGCCGAAATGGATCGCCTTCCACATCCTCGTCGTCGCCGTGGTCGTGGTCATGATCAACCTCGCCTTCTGGCAACTGCGCCGCCTCGACGAGCGCCAGCAGTTCAATTCCCAGGTCAACGCCAACACCGCCCAGCCGATCGACCCGATCAACGTCGTCTTGTCACCAACCGTCGATCCGACGACGGTCGAATGGCGCAGAGTGCGGGCTAACGGCACGTATGTGACCGGCCACCAATTCCTTGTGGTGAACCGCTCCCAGAATGGTCAAAACGGCCGTAACGTCGTCGATGCGATGGAGCTTGGCGATGGATCGCTGATACTCATCAATCGTGGCTTTGCGCCAGACGGTTCAAACACGCCACCGCCACCGACCGGACCCGTCGAGGTTGTCGGCCGATTGCGGGTCAGTGAACGGCGGACGACCGGTCAGCTCAGCGACGATGCCGACAGCGTGCTCACCGAGATCCGCAGAATCGACGTCGGCCTGTTGGCCGGCCAATTCGATTCGCAGGTGCTGCCGATGTACGTAGAGGAGGAGTTCAAGCCAACGCCTGCCGACCCAACCGCACTTCAGCCGATCGTGGCACCCAATACCGACGATGAAGGCCCACACCTGTCGTACACGATTCAGTGGTTCATCTTCACCGGCTGTGTGATCGCCGGTTGGGTGTTGGTGGTACTTAGATCGATCGCGATGCGCAGCGGCAAGGCCGTCAAGAGGCGCAGGTCGGCATACGTGCCGTTCGCCGACGACGAGTCAGTGAAATGACTCCAGTTCGGCCATCCGTCTGAACTGCTCAACAATGTTGGGTGTGGTGTAGGTCGGGTCGAGATGGCGATAGACGGTGTCGACGTTGACGGCAATGCGACCGAACTCACCGAGTGATCCGAAGTCGGCGCGGGCTCTGATCTCGGCGGCGATCTCGCGTGCCGCCTCCCATGCGTCGATACCTGCTGCATGCCGCAGACCCGCCGCCTCGTCGACGAACGACAGGTAGTCGCGCACATCGGCAACTCCGCCCTTGTCGGTGATCGGCCCGTGGCCGGGGACGACAACATCGACGTCCATGCCCAGCATCAGGTCGCACGCCGCGATCCAGTTGCTCAGGGGGCCGGCCCACACGATCGGAGTGCCGCCGATGAACAGGATGTCGCCGGTGTAGATGGTTTTGGTGTCGGGCACGTAGGCCAGCGTGTCGCCGTTGGTGTGCGCCGGTCCGACCTCGATCAGTTCCACGAGCCGGCCGCCGACCTCGAGATCGATCCGCCCGTCGAACGTGCGGTCGGGCAGTCGCAGCTCGATGCCCTCGAAGTCGAACGCACCGAAGAAGGTGCGGAACATGTCGCCAACATCACCCGCAGCGCTGTTCAAACCGGCGAGTAGCGACGGCGGCACCTCGGCCATCTCGTGGGCGGTTGCTGAGGTGGCGATGATCTCGGCGTCAGCGACCAACACGTTCCCGAAGCAGTGATCACCGTTGGCGTGAGTGTTGACAACCTGGGCGATCGGCGCGGCGAGGGTGATCGAGGTCATCGAGTCGAGCATCCGCCGCGTGAGATGCAGATCGAACAAGGTGTCGACCAGCAGCGAGACACCATCGCCGACGATCAAGCCGGCATTGCTCCACCCCCAGCTTCCGTCGGGTTGCAGGTACGCATGGCATCCCTCGGCGACCTCGTGCAGGCCGTGCACGTAGCCGCGCCCACCCTCCACGAGGCGCCTAAGCTCGGACCGATCCAAGGCCGACCGGGGCGATGCCTAGTGTTCGATAGGTGGCCATCGGGAAGTAGTCGACTCCGAGATCGGCGAACTTCTGTGTGGCAAAGTCACTGCGGTCAACCAGAGTTACTGCAGCCACAACCGTCGCCCCGGTTGCGACCACTATGTCGTGCGCTATCAGGATTGAGCCGCCAGTCGTCACCACGTCGTCGACGAGAAGTATCCGATCCCCCGTGCCGATTTGAGCGCCCTCGATCGACCGCCGTGTGCCACGCGCCTTTGGTTCCTTTCTGACAAAGAACCATCGGCCGTTCGCTGCCGCTGCGATTCCCACGGCCAACGCGTCCGCACCGAGAGTGAGGCCGCCGGCGGCATCGAAGGTATGGCCTGCGGAACGCACTGTCTCGACGATTGCTTGGCAGGCGATCGAGAGATCTGCCCAGTGACTGAGCGCTTCCTTTCCGTCTATGAAGTCGGCGGACCACTCTCCAGAAGCGAGCTGCACCGGTTCGTCGAGGCGGCGAAGCGCCTTCGTCTCGAGAATCGCAAGAAGTTGTTGGCGAAGCGGAGAGAGCACGGATACCCCGGTTTGAACGATGACGACACGCTACCCGAACCGAAGCTGAGAGCCTGGGAGCCTGCCGCCGCGAGACCTCTCCAGCTCGGTTATGAGGGTGCGGCGAAGCGGTGTCCGAGGATGCGGGCCGCTTCAGCCATTCGATCGTCGTAGGTGACGACCTCGCTGATGTCGCCACGGAGCCGTTCGGCAGTGGCCGGATGAATCGCGTCGAGTGACCGAAGGTCCAAAGGAACAAGCGTTCCGGCGAGGCTCAAGACACGGGCATTGACGCGGCCGAGGTCGCACCGGCTCCGTCAGTTCGTTTTCAACGGGTTCCGCCAGCGCAAGCCAGGGAAGCGGGCGAAATCAGTGTCAGTCGACCACAACTCGAGGCCGTGCTCGATGGCTAACGCGGCGAGCATCGCGTCGGGCACCAAGTTGCCGGTGATGGGGAGCTGCGCGGCCAGGTCGCCGAAGATGCGTGCCGTGGCTTCCGTTGCCGGCGGAATCCACACCGTCGGCGCAGCAAGCCAGTCCGACACCAAACCCCACGCTTGTTGGCCGGTCTGCGGCCGTGGAGTGATCCGGGGATGGGTGATGATTCTGACGACAGCGCCGATTGTCTGCCACGGGAGCCCGACTCGCCGCTGCCCGTTGAGCAGTTCATCGCGAAGATTGGCGGCAGCCTCGTGGTGCGTGCTCGTCTGATCGGCGGCGTAGATGAGCAGGTTGGCATCGAGCAGCACTATTCGTCGTCCAGCAGATCCAGCACATCACCGATGTTGGTGATGTCGACCGTGATACCGAGGTCGAACGAGCGCGCCGTGAACCGGCGGCCCCCCTGCTGTTCGACCATGCCGCGGCGGGCCAGCGAGTTGACGGCTTCGCTGAGCCCGAGACCGTGTTGGCGGCGGAGCCTCCCGACTTCGGCTTCGATGTCTGGATCAAGGGAAACAGTGGTTCTCACAACTCAACCGTATCACGCATCATGATGCGTATCACTCCGCATTCTGATGCCACGACGGTCTGGCCGCAGCCGGTTACAGTGCGTTCATGCGCCAACTGAGCGGAATCGATGTCACCTTCTTGAACATGGAGACGGCGAGCGCGTATGGCCATGTCGCCTCGCTCAACATCTACGACCCGAGTGGAGCGCCAGGAGGCGCAGGTCTCGAGGCGACCAAGCAGACCATTCTCGAGAGAATCGATCACCTCGCCCCCTTCCGTCGACGCCTGGTCGAGGTGCCGCTCGGGCTGGACCTGCCGTATTGGATCGAGGACCCCGACTTCGACATCGATTTCCACGTCCGGCATCACGCCGTCCCGCCCCCTGGCACCCCTCAGCAGTTGGGCGAGGTCATCAGCAGAATCGTCGCTCGCCCGCTCGACCGGTCGCGGCCGCTGTGGGAGTTGTACGTCATCGAAGGGCTCGACGACGGACGGCTGATCGCTCAACTCACCAAGATTCATCACGCCGCAATCGACGGCGTGTCGGGAGCCCTGATGTTGGCGGCGATCCTCGACATCGATCCCAACTTCCGCCCCGTGGCCGGTCCGGCACCGTGGGAACCCGAGGCAGTGCCGAGCGACCAGGAGATGTTACGAATCACCCTCGGCGAGTATCTGCGCCGTCCGGAAAAGATGATCCGCCTCAGTGTGCGCGCAGTTCGCGAACTGGCCACGGCAACACGCTCCGGCGGCCTGCGAGCGATCGCCGACATGGTCGCCCAACCGATGCCCGGCCCGATCGGCACACTGATGCGTCAGCGACTTCGATCACAGTACGGGGAGGACACCGATCGGCCGCCGGCGCTGCCACCAACCCACGCGCCGCGCACTCCCTGGAACCAGGCGATCACTCCGCACCGACGCTTCGCCTATACGACGATTCCCCTGGAGGACGCCAAGATCGTCCGCAGGGCTTTCGGCTGCACGTTCAACGACGTGGTGATGGCGCTGTGTTCCGGCGCGCTGCGCAGCTACCTCCAACACCACGACTGCCTGCCCGAGGAAAGCCTGATCGCCGCTGTGCCGGTAAGTGTGCGTAGCGGCAACGAGAGCGACGCCTACCAGAATCGGGTTTCGATGCTACTGGCCGAACTGGCGACGAACGAGAAGGACCCGGTGAAACGGCTGAAGCGGGTGCAGCAGAGCATGACCGCCGCGAAGGGCAACCTCGCTGCTGTTCCAGCCGAAACTCTGATGGACTACTCACAATTCGCTCCCCCGGCGATCGCTGCCAGGGCCATGCGGATGGCCAGCCGGATGCGGATCGCCGACCGGATGAACCCACCGTTCAATCTGATCATCTCCAACGTGCCGGGCCCGAGCGCACCGCTGTACATGGCCGGCGCCCAACTGAACCACTTCTACCCCGTGTCGGCGATAGCCGACGGCCAGGGGCTGAACATGACGGTGCAGAGCTACAACGGCAACCTCGACTTCGGATTCATCTCGTGCCGCGACCTGGTCCCCGACGTGTGGCTGCTCACCGAACTGCTCCAAGCCTCAATGCAAGAGTTGCTGTCAGCGGCTGAGCCGAAGCCTGTCAAGAAGGCCCCGGCCAAGAACAGTTCGGGCACGAAGAAGGCTGCGGCCGCAGCGCGATGAGAGATCTGCGTCGCCGGACGGCTCATCGCTCATCGCGGCATTCATCCGAGCCGGCGCGATGAGAGATCTGCGGCGCCGGGCGGCTCATCTCTCATCGCTCGTTGTCGGCAGGGGTGTGGTTTGTGCCGGCAGACCATCCAGGTGGCCGACGTCGTTGTAGCGAATCAACCGCCACAGATTGTCTTTGACGAGGTGAATCTCGGTGATCGAGGTGTTCAGCGTATGGATCTCGAAAGCCCCTGTCGGTGGTGACTTGAGCGCCAGGCGCAGGGCTGCATCGATGACGCCACCGTGGCAGGACACCACTACGGACTGATCTCGATACGTGTCGATCGTGCGGCGGATCGTTTGACCGATCCGGAACTGGAACGCGGCGATCGTTTCGCCTCCGGGAAAGCTGGTGCCAAAGGGATCACCCTCCCACCAGCCGGTGCCGTAGCGTTCCACATAGTCGTCGAAGCTCATCCCATCGCAGTCCGGACCGGGATCATGTTCGCCGAAGCCGGCGTCTTCGACGACCGCGAGCCCGCCGAGAGCAGGTGAAAGGATCTCGGCAGTCTCCCTGGCTCTTGCGTACTGGCTGGAGATCAGCACATCTGCCGAGACCTCGTTGCCCCCTGACCATCGATCGCGGAGCCGTTCGACCTGCTGACCGCCGAGGGCGGAGAGCCCGGTGCAGGTTCGGTGACCGCCGATCACTCTGGCCACCGTGGTCTTCGATTCTCCATGGCGCACGAGCACGAGACGGGTCACAGAGCGCAGATCTTACTTTTCGTTCGCATGCGCGGGCCTTTCGATGTTGCTGACCTAATTTGGCGAGAGTGCTTGAGGTTGTCAGGTTGACCATTCGATCAACCACAGCCGACCCCCGCGCCGCAACGTTGCTGGCCGACGCTCATGCGCTGGGTTTGACCGAAATCACCTCGATCGATGTCGCTGACCTGGTCTTTGTTGCCGGTGGGAGCGATCGGGCGCAGCTCCACGAGCTGCTCGTCGACCCCTTGCTGCAGACCGGCGAGTGGGCTGTGCCGGCGGCGACGGCAATCGAGACGGCGCTGCTACCAGGTGTGACAGACGCCTCGGCGCAAGCCGTCGCCCTCGCTGCCGAAACGATCGGTTGGCCCGTCGCCGCGGTTGCCACCGGCACCCGCTACGAGGTACACGGCGAAGTCGACGACGTCACCATGTCGGTTCTGGCCAGACGACTGCTCGCCAATCCGGTCATCGAACGGTGGTCGGTCGGGCCGATCGAGCCGACGTTCGTCGATGCCGAGGCAACGGCAGACGCCGGCGTCGAGTTGGTCGAAATCGACGGCCTCGACGACCACGCCTTGTCGGCGCTCAACCGTGACCGTGGCTTGTCGCTCGACCTTGCCGAACTGCACGCCATCGCCGATCACTTCCGGGCAGCCGGTCGAGCCCCGACCGATGTCGAGCTCGAGACCCTCGCCCAGACATGGAGCGAGCACTGCGCCCACAAGACCTTCCGGGCCCGGATCACCCTCGCCCATGGCCCATCGATCACACCGCTCCTCCAGCAACTGCGCGCCGCCACCACCGCGATCGACGCACCATTCCTGCGCAGCGCATTCGTCGGCAACGCCGGCATCGTCTCGTTCTCCGAGGGAACCACGATTGCCGTCAAGGCCGAGACGCACAACCATCCGTCGGCGATCGAGCCGTTCGGCGGAGCGAACACGGGCGTCGGTGGCGTGATCCGCGATGTAATGGGCGCTGCCCACCGCCCGATCGCGGTCACCGACATCCTCTGTTTCGGGCCGCCCGATCTGCCTGCTGAACGCTTGCCCGAGGGCGTTCTGCACCCACGAGTGGTCGCGGCCGGGATCGTCGCCGGGGTCGCCGACTACGGCAACAAGATCGGCCTTCCGACAGTTGCCGGCGCTGTTCTCTACGACGAGGGGTACATCGCCAACCCACTGGTCTACTGCGGCTGCGTCGGTATCGCTGTCGAAACTCCCCCGACGACCGGGCCGAACGTCGGCAACCTGGTGGTCGTGCTCGGAGGCCGGACGGGGCGCGACGGCCTGCGCGGCGCCACGTTCTCCAGCGCAACAATGGACGCGACGACGGGCGACGTAGCCGGCGCCAGCGTGCAGATCGGCGATCCGATCATCGAGAAGTTGCTGATCGACGTGTTGCGCGACGCCACCGGCCTGTTCACGGCGATCACCGATTGCGGTGCGGGTGGGTTGTCGTCGGCGATCGGCGAGATGGCCGACGGGATCGGCGCCGAAGTCGACCTCGCCGGTGCGCCACTCAAGTACCCGGGGTTGCGGCCGTGGGAGATCTGGCTCAGCGAGGCCCAGGAGCGCATGGTGGTGGCCGTCGCAGCATCCGCGTGGCCGCTGTTTCAGCAACTCTGTGACCGTCACGGCATCGAAGCGACCGCGCTCGGCTCGTTCACCGGCGATGGCATCCTCCATGTTCGCCACGGGGCGACAACGGTGCTGCACCTCGACACCAGCTTCCTTCACGATGGGCGGCCACAACGCGAGATGCAGGCTGTGCTGCCATCGCCCCCCCGGGGTGTCGCCGAGCCCCCGCCCTGTACGGATCCGGCGGCGACGTTGCTCGCCCTGCTGGGTCATCCGAACATTGCATCCAAGGAGGCCGTGATCCGCCGCTACGACCACGAGATCCTCGGTGGCACAGTGGTTCGGCCTTTGATCGGACCACGCCGCGACGGTCACGCCGACGGCGTGGTGATCGCCGATCCGGCCGACGCACACGGCGTGGCGATCGGCATCGGGGTCAACCCGTGGTTCGGTCAACTCGACCCGGAGCGGATGGCCCAAGCTGTCGTCGACGAGGCAATCCGCAACGTCGTCGCAGTTGGCGCCGACCCCGACAACGTGGCGCTGCTCGACAACTTCTCGTGGGGCGATCCGCGGCGACCGTCCACGCTTGGCGAGCTTGTCGCCGCGGTGCGAGGCTGCTGCGATGCCTCCGTCGCCCACGGCGCGCCTTTCGTCAGCGGTAAGGATTCGCTGAACAACGAGTATCTGGGTGCCGACGGTGCCCGTCATTCCGTGCCTCCGACGTTGGTGGTCACGGCCATCGCCCACGTGCCCGACGCCAACGCCGTCGTGACCCCGGACCTGAAACATGCCGGCAACGTCGTCGTGCAGATCGGGGCTACTGCCTGCGAGTTCGGCGGCAGCCATTTCGCCAAGGTGCACGACATGCCGAACGGCGCGACGGTTCCGGGCCCCGACCCGGATGCGCCCACCCGCTACCGGAGATTGCACCACGCCTTGCGCTCCGGACGCGTGTTGGCCTGTCACGACCTCAGCGAGGGCGGCCTGGCCGTCGCCGTGGCCGAAATGGCCATCGCTGGCCGCCTCGGCCTGTCGATCGACACCCTGCCCGGACCCGACCCGGTGTCGGCGCTGTTCAGCGAGTCGTCGAGTCGTTTCGTCTGCGAGGTGGCCGCCGGCGATGTGGCCTGGCTCGCCGAGCAACTCGGCGAGCCGGTCACGACCCTCGGCACCGTCACCGCCGCGCCGGTCGTCGCCCTCCCCGGGGCGACGGTGATCTCACTCGACGCGCTCGTAACAGCATTCGGAGCACAACCGTGAGCCGGCCGACGGCTCTGGTGCTGGCCGCGGCAGGCACCAATCGCGATCACGATGTCGCCTTCGCGCTCGACCTGGCCGGCGCCGAACCACGGATCACATTGCTTGCTGAATTGATCGAGCGGCCCACGATGCTCGACGACGCGCAGATGGTCGTCATCGCCGGCGGCTTCAGCTACGCCGACGCGCTCGGTGCCGGGCGGATGTTCGCGTTGCAACTCGAGCACCAGGTCGGCGACGCGCTGCGCGCCTTTGTCGCAATGACGAAACCGGTGATCGGCATCTGCAATGGTTTCCAGGTCCTGACGCGCATGGGGTTGTTGCCCGGCGCGCTCGGCCACAATTCGAGCGGCCATTTCGAGTGTCGTTGGGTCAAGCTTGAAGCGCCTGCCAGCCGATGCATCTGGACGACCGAGGTCACCACCATCGACTGCCCGATCGCCCATGGCGAGGGTCGCTACACACACCCCGATCCGGCAGGGCTGGCCGCCGCCCGCCAGGTCGCGCTGCGATACTGCGACGGCAACCCCAATGGCTCCGTAGACGCCATCGCCGGCGTCTGCGATCCCAGCGGTGTCGTGCTTGGTTTGATGCCCCATCCGGAGAATCACGTCATCGCCCGCCAGCATCCCGGTTTCACCCGTCAGGCCCACGGAGTGCTCGGGCTGACCTTGTTCGAGCAGGGCGTTCGTTACGCCAAGGAACGATGAAAATGAACACCCCGTTTCTCGACATCGATCTGCCGCTCGATGATCGCCGAGATGGAAAGGTACGCGTCTCGTACGCCTACGGCGCCGGCCAACGTCTGTTCATCACCACCGACCGCCTCTCGGCCTTCGACCGGGTGATCGCCGGCGTGCTGTACAAGGGCCAGGTGCTCAACCAACTCAGCGCCTGGTGGTTCGAACGCACCGCCGATGTCGTTGCCAATCACGTCGTCGATCTTCCCGACCCCAATGTGCTCGTCGCCCACGCCGCGCAGCCGTTGCCGGTCGAGGTCGTCGTCCGCGGTTACATCACCGGGGTCACCAGCACCTCGCTGTGGCGCCAATATGCTGATGGGGCGCGCACGATCTACGGATATCACTTTCCCGACGGCCTGCGGAAGAACACCGCCCTACCTTCGGCAATCGTCACGCCCACCACCAAGGCCGAGCATGGCGGTCACGACGAACCGTTGAGTAC
>JANNHY010000219.1:0-43238 GCA_031404635.1 Ilumatobacteraceae bacterium | reverse complement strand
GCGTCGCCTGGCTGCTCGGCCGTGCCGAGATCGACGGCCTGGCCGCGGCCGGCATCATGGGTTGATGCGCCGCCGGCGAGTCGCGTCACGACTCGGTCGCGGTCGTTTCGATGATCCCTCGAAAGTCGGGAGGCACATGTGCCGGGTTGCGCTGGAGGTTCTCGCCGACCCGTTTCCCGAGGTTGTTCTGATCATTGATCGCTCTGGCCACGATCGGGCCGAGGCGCCCACCGACAGGTATCCGTCCGGCGGCGACGGCAGCAATCAACGCGCTCGATACCTGCGCCGCCACGGGTTGGACCTTGGCCCAGTCGACGTGGTCGGCCATTGCCCGCATCGTTCGGGCGACCTCGCTCGTTCGCCCGGCAGTAGCTGTACGAACTTCAACCCAGTTCACGCCGCGGAGAGCCTCGGCAACCTCGGCCACGTCGCCGTCGAGAGCATCGCTATCCGGTGCGTCAGTAGTCACCGGCGCGGGCTGCGCCGCAGATGTACGGAACAACCTTTTCAACGCCTCGAACTGCTCTCTGGGCGTCGGCCATATCGGCTCCGCAGGCGATTCGTCGCCATCGCGACCTGCGGCGTGTTGAGTCTTCAGCGATGCGGCAGCATCTTTCGCCTTCGCGCCCCATTTGGTCGTTGTCACAGCGTGGACGACGCGACGCACTGGGTTGTCGTTCTCCGCTCCGGCCATCCCCACAGAGTATCGCTGCGCGTGTGGCGTGCTAGGAGTGCAACCAGGTCGCCGTGAACTTGCGAGCTGCCTCGATGGTCGCCGAGGCCGAGCCGACGGCAAACGTGGTCACTGACGACGGTTGCGACGGTATCTCGACGACCTGAAGGCCGGCGGGCGGGCGGGCGACGATGGTCCGTCCGTGTGCCTCCACACCCCAGGTCGATGATCGCAGCACGACCCCCACGGGGTGTTGGGGCACCGCCGACGGTGCCAGTGGTGGCACGGTGACCACGACGACGCTGGCCACCCCCAAGTCGGCGGCGACGTCGAGCGGCACATCGGCGACGACGCCGCCATCGATCAGCGTGTGGCCGTCGAGTTCGATCGGCGGGAACACGCCGGGAAACGCCGAACTGGCAACGATTGCAAAAACTACGTCACCGGACTCCAAGACGAAGGGCCGCCCGGTCGCCAGGTCGGTGGCGATGATCGTCAACGGGATCGGAGCGTGCTCGATCAGACGTTCACCGAGGTGCCGACGCAAGAAAGCGATGCCGTGGCGATTGTCGAGGAACGATGCCCGCTTGCCGGCGAGGGCCAGCGCCATGCGTCCAGGATGCATTCGCAGCAGGTCTCGGCGCCTCACGCTTGCCCAGATCCGCTCGAGGCGGCGGACGCCATCGGTGTCGCTCGACCAGGCGAAGAGGGCGGCGTTCATCGCCCCTGCCGACACCCCGATCAGCCGGTCCGGTCGCAGCCCCGCCGCCGTCAGGGCATCGAGGACCCCGACCTGGTAGGCGGCGAGCGCACCGCCGCCCGGAAGCACATAGGCGAGCGGCCGAGGTAGCGATCGCAGCATGTCGATCTGCATTTCTGCATTGTGCACCAACCCTGGCTGCGCCGCAGAGTCATAGACAGTGCGTGAACGTGTGGACTCTGATCAAGCACATGCGAACCCGTTGGGGAGACACGACCGTAAACCTCAGGTCGTTCAGTGACATCTGAGAGTTCAACTGTGCGGCGACGTAGTGCTCCGAAGACGAAAACACTCTGACGCCTCGATCAGGAAACGAGACGAGATCGCCGCTGTCGACTGCCATGAGCATGAGACCATTGGCGTTGTCGAAATACACCACCCCGGGTAACCGATCGAAATCGAAGCAGTTGATGAACGCTATGACCCCGTCGACCGACAATGTCGCACATCGCGGACCACGATCGACCAACGTCACCTGCCCGATCGTTGAAAAGTTGTAGGTGCGCTCGATCGAGGTGTCTGCGATGGATGACGCAGTGTCGCGCTGCAGCGATTGGTCCCCGCAGCTCACGCCCGCCGATGGTGCCAGGCACAGTATCGACAGAGCCCTCAACGTTCGCCTCAAAGTCCCCATGTACCCCACCCATCCACCATCGGCGCAGACGACGTCGTAAAGGTCCAGCGGTCTGGATTCACGAAGCGTGCCTCGCCGGTGAGCGGTTGGAAGTCGGGAGCGTAATCCGGATAGAACACCCCCGAATATCGAGTAGATGATTCCGAAATGATCGGATAGCTCAAAGTGTCGTCTTGTTCGCCCGGCCCGATGGAGACACTGACCTCCCCGGTGGCCGAAGCCTGATGAATGACCAGGTAACCGGACATTGTCGCTTCCTCCGTTTCATCGATCAGCGTGTCGGGGCCGGAGTCGCGGTCGTACGCGGTCAGGACATGCACGCTTTTGGTCACTCGGGCATTTGTCAGGTATGAGATCGTCAGCGTTTGAGTCTCTCGCCATCCAACGGGCAGCCCGTCCGACAGAAAGTTCAGCAGTTTCAGCGCGTCCGACGTCAGATCCTGCTGACCCACCGGGCGGTGGTTGCCGGGCGCGAGGGCGATGGACGTGTAGAGCGACCCCGCACGGCCGTTCGCATCGATCGGAGCCGCCAAGGGAACGAGCTCACCACAGCGAATACCCGACAGAACCTCGTCGAAGCTACGAGCCCCGGGCAGCTGTGGCCCATACACGGGCTGGGGGTCCGTGGCGAAAACCCAGCCGGTGCCGTCGAGCTTGACTCGCGGGCCCGACGTCATCGCCTCGGAGTTCAAGACGGCCTGCACGCGGGGCAGGTGGATGTCGCCTAGCGTCCGGCAGGAATTGCGGACGATCCTGATCGCTTCTGCGGCAGCGGAATCGTCGCTGCGAATACGGTGCAGATCGTCGCGGGCGGCTTCGATGGCGATCCGCAGCGCATCGAGTCGCGCTCGGTCGTAGGCCAGCAACCCCACTACGACACCATCCTCGGGGCGGGTGGTTGCGATTCGAGTTCGTCGGCGCGCCTGTCGAAGCTGCGCGCGGTGCCGTTCAGTGACTGCTGCTGCGCCTGCAGCTGCCGACGAATCGCCAGCAGCGCGTCGTAGCACGACTGGGGTGTCGGACCCACCCATGTGTCGGGCCCCGCCAAGCCGTGCACACTGAGGGCGTGACTGGCACCGATCTTGCCGGATAACGAGCGCAGGTGCCTGGCCCTGGCCCGTAACTGGTCGACTTGGGCTGATGTGCTCATCCACCCACACAGATGCGCAGTGGCGTGGGCCGAGCGGAAACGCCTCCCGGCGGCGTCGCCCAGGGCCTCCCTCCCAGCCCGAGTGGTTCAGCTTCAGCCGAGGCGGCGGACGATGATGTGGTGCGGCTTCTGGGTCGCCTCGTCGATGAAGCCCTCACCAACCACCTCGAACTCGTGCCGCAGATAGAACCCGAGTGCCGTATCGCGAGCTCGGGCCCACACGATTCCGGCGGTCGCCGCTGCCCGCTCGCAGCCGGCCTCGACAAGGATCCCACCCACACCGTGGCCTTGCAGGTGCGTGACCGTGGCCATGCCGCGCAGCTGCACCGCCGGCTGGTCGAGGTACGGCCGTGGCACCCAAGTCGAGATGGCCACGATGCCGTGGCCGTCGTGCGCGCCGAGATGCACCGTGCCGGGCCAATCGTCCTCGGCGAACGTCACCACCTTGCTCGGGGTGTCGTCGCGCAGTTCGGACAGCCGAAGCGGATGTGTCTCGTCGGTGGTGAGTTCGACGACTGTGTAGCCCATCGGTTGGACCGTACCCGATCGATGCCCGACCACTGGCGTGTATCAGGACCGCCTGCCGGCGACTCCATTGACGACACAACAAGAAGGAACCTTCGATGTATTCGAGGATCGTGGTTGGTACCGACGGAACCGATCGCTCGCTGATCGCAGTCGATCACGCTGCTCGATTGGCAGCTGCTTTTGCCGCGGAGCTGCACGTCGTTGCGGCGACATCACCGAGCGATGCGGTCGATAAACCACCGTCGACGTTGGCCGCGGTGATCGCCGAGTTGGCGGACGCGTCGGTGCGGGCCGCAGCCAAGATCGGCCACGATGTCAGCAGGCGGCACGGTGTGCGGGTTGTCGAGCACCCCCAGGTGGGCGAGCCGGCGGCGGTGCTGTTGGCCGTCGCCGATACGGTCGACGCCGACCTGATCGTGGTCGGGAACAAGCGCATGAGTGGCCGGCTGCGCAAGTTCACTGGCTCGGTACCCAGCCGGGTTGCCCATCAATCCAACCGTCCGGTGCTGATCATCCACACCGGCTGACATCGTCATGTGCGGCCACGCTGAAGGTCGCCCCATTGCACCACACCGCTCGCCAGTGTCGCCGCCTCGTCGCGATCGTGGGTCACCAGAACGGCGGTCGTCGCCGTGGCGCGCAACACGTCGCCCAGTTCGACGATCAGCCGGTCGTGCAGTTCACGGTCGAGGCCGGTCAGCGGCTCGTCGAGCAACAGCACGGCAGGTCGTGGCGCCAGCGAGCGAGCCAGGGCCACACGCTTCTTCTCGCCACCGCTGAGACGGTCAACACGCCGGGAGCCGAGACCGTCGAGGCCGACGAGGCACAGCAACTCCTCGACGCGATCGGTAGTCTCTGCGATCGGCCACCGGTGCATCCGCGGTCCGAAGGCGACGTTGGCGGCGACGTCGAGATGAGGGAACAGCTGCTCGTCCTGAAACATCATTCCGATGTTGCGCAGGTGGGCCGGACGGTCGGAGACGTCGACACCGTCGAGCGACACTGTGCCCGAATTGGGCCGCAGCAAGCCGGCGATGATCCGCAACAGAGTGCTCTTGCCGGCACCGGACGGGCCGAGCACCGCCACGATCTGGCCATCATCGACATGCAGCGACAGCCCATCGAGGACGGACCGACCGTCGAAACTCACGACGACGTCACTGACATCAAGCATCAAGCATCATCGGAACCGAGCCGTTCGTGGCTGCCCGAGGCCATCACAATCACGGTCGACAACACCAGCAGGATCGTCGCCATCGCAAAGGCTTGGGCGCGCGGCAGCGCTCCCGCCCGTCCGACCAGACGGCCGATCGCGATCGGCAGCGTCTCACGACCGCTGCGCGTCAGGACCGTGGTGGCACCGAACTCGCCGAGCGAGATCGCCGCCGAGAAGCCGGCGCCGGCCAACAGCGGGCGGCGCACGGCGCGGGCGTCGACCTGCAACCAGGCTCTGATCGGGGTCGCCCCCAACGTCGCGGCGGCGGCGCGCAGATCGGTTGGGATGGCCCGCAATACCGAGAGCAAGGCGCGCACGACGAACGGCACAGCGACCAGGGCGTGGCCGAGGGGCACGAGCCACCATCGTGCTCGCCAGTCGAACGGAGGCGTGTCGAATGTGATCAGCATGCCGAGGCCGATGGTGACCGCTGATGTGCCGAGCGGCAGCATCAGGCCGGCGTCGAGCAGCTTGCCAAGTCGCGGTGACGTGTTTATCGCAGCTGCCGCCAGGAAGCCGATAGCTGTGGCGAGCAGTGCGGCGACGATCGCGAACCGCAGCGAGGCCGCGACCGATGCCAGCGGGTCGACACCGAGGCCGACGCCGGGACGGAACTCGGCGGTGCCGAGCTTGGTCCATGCCGACACCGACCATCCGTTGCCGATGTCGAACGAACGACTTACCAGCGCCACGATCGGAGCGCCGACGACGACACCAACCCCGGCGCTGACCGCACCGACCAGCGCACGTTCACCGCGGGTACGCGGCCGGCGCGGCGCGGCGGCACCGTGCAACTCGAACGCAGCGCGACGCTGCCGTCGCGAGGTCCACACGATCACCGTGGCCAGCAACCCGAGCTGCAGTGCCGACAATGCGGCTGCCCCGCTCACGTCGCCGAGTTGCGTTGCTCGCCGGGCGATTTCGACCTCGAGCGTCGGGTGCGTGGGCCCGCCGAGCAGCGTGGCCACACCGAACGAGGTGAAGCCGAACAGGAAGATCACCGCCGCGGCCGACCACAGTGCCGGTTTCAGGAGCGGCATCATGACCAGGCGTGCGGCGCGGGTTGGCGAGGCGCCCAACGTGCGCGCCGCGCCAACAAGATCATGCGGGATCACGGCGATCATCGAGCCCACGAGGCGAACAACGACAGCAATGTTGAAAAACACGTGAGCCACGATCATCGCTTGTGCCGTGCCGTGCCAAGAGGTTGGCAGCAGGGCCAGGAACGCCGCGCCGACAACCACCGTGGGCAACACGAACGGCACGGTGACAACCGCCATCAGAGCTCGACGTCCACGGAAGCTGTAGCGGGCCAGTACGTACGTCGGTAGAAGCCCGGCAAGCAATGTCAACGCTGTGCTGGCCACGGCTTGCCAAACGGTGAACCAGATGATCTCGGCGAGGTGGCCGAAGGGCGAAGCACCACTGGTGCTGCGCCGCAGCGTCGACCACAGCAGCGTGCCGACCGGCCAGGCGTAGAACGCGGCTATGAACAACACCGGCGCCGCGGCGAGGGCGGCGACGAACCACCGCGGGAGGCGGTTCAGCGCAGCACGATGTTCGTCCACTCGTCCTGCCACTGTTGTCGATCGGCGGCGATCGTGGCCGCATCGAGCGAGAGGGTCGTCGAAGGCACGACGGTGAACTTGGTGAACTCGTCGGGCAGGGCGACTCCCTTGCGCGCCGGATAGACGAACTGGCTGAGCGGCAGCTCGCCCTGGAAGCGTGCACTGATCAAAAAGTCGACAAGCTCGCGGGCCTCTGTTTCGTGCTTGGTACCGCGCAGCACGCCGGTGAACTCGACCTGCCGGAAGCAGGTCGACTCGACCACTGCCGTCGGCGCATCCGTCCGCGGCGGGTCGGCGAAGATCACCTCGGCGGGCGGGCTCGACCCGTAGCTGACGACCAAGGGGCGTTGGCCGTTCGAGCCAGCCGCGCCGCTGAACTCCTCGTAGTACGCCGATTCCCAGCCGTCGACCACCTCGACACCGTTGGCTCGCAGCGACTTCCAGTAAGCCTGCCAGCCATCGAAACCGGAATGGGCAATGGTGGCCATCAAGAAGGCCAGCCCGGGTGACGACGTCGAGGGGTTCTGCACGACGAGCAGGTCCTTGTAGCGCGGATCGATGAGATCGTCGAGGCCGGCCGGAGGGGTGAGATCGTGAGATTCGAACCAGGCCTTGTCGTAGTTGACGCATACATCGCCGAAGTTCACAGGGGTCAGCTGGTGGTCGGGCACTAATGCGGTCAGATTGGTGGCGATCGCATCCCACTCGTCGGGCTCGTACTCGGTGAAGACGTTGCCTTCCAGCGCGGCCGAGAGCTGCGTGCTGTCGATGCCCCACATCACGTCGCCCTCCGGGTTGCCGGCCGTCAACCGCGCCTTGGTCAGCATCGTGCCGGCGTCGCCGGCCGTCACGACGGTCACCTTGATCCCGGTGGAGGCGGTGAACTCGTCGAGGGCGGTGGTGAGCGGCGAGTCCTTGGTCGGGAACGAGTCGTACGCAACCAGCGTCACCACCGCCGGTTCGTCGGACGAGGTATCCGATCCGCATCCCACGGCGAGGGCAGCAAGAGCGGCGACGGCGAGCAGACTTTTCATGGAACCACCAGGGTGAGGATGCCGTCGGTGACGGCGACGTCGAGCAGACCGGTTGTCTCATTGCTGATGCCGCGGGTGCTCGACGGATCGAGCGCCGCATCGGTCAGCGGCCATCGGGCCCCGGTGACATCGACGCCGCGGCATGGCCCATGGAGCGCGAGCAGTGAGAATAGCGAGTTCGGCGGCAGATGGATGCTGACCGACCGCCCGGGGTGGATGACGTGAACGGCGGTGTCATCGAGCAGTAGGCGGATGGTCTCGAACCGAGCCAGCACCCGGTTGCCGAGTGTCGCGAGGGTGCCCAGCGCGTGATCGAAGCGCTCACCTCCAGCGCCGAGCACGAGCAGATTGGTGGCGCCGGTGGCTGCCGCACGCATGAGGGCCAATTCGGTGTCGGTGGCATCCTTGTCGACAGCGTGCTGGTCGATGTCCAGTTCGTGGGCGTACGCCCACATCTTCCCGTGAGCGGAGATGCTGTCGAGATCGCCGACCAACACCGTCGGTCTCAACCCGGCGGCGACCGCATGATCGAGCCCGCTATCGGCGGCGATGATCGTCGCCTCGGCCGTCACTTCGCCGACTGCACGCGGCGACAATTGTCCACCGCCGATCACCACCACCACTTGCGACATCGCATCCCTCCGCTGGCATTACCCAGATCAGGTTCCGGTCGGTGGCGGCGCCCACCCTCTCAGCCCGCCGACCCTGCGAGCTCCCCGTTTTCGGTCACGACCAGCTTAGCGCGTTTCGTTGGCTCGCTGTCGGCGAATGTCGGGTTCGAGATAGATCGACGTCGCCTTCGGCACGGCTGCCCGTAGTGCAGTTTCGGCCACGTCGATGGAGTTGGCCAGCTGCTCCATCGACAGCGAGTGGTCGAAGTCGACCTTGGCCGCAATCAGCAGGTTGTCGGGGCCGAGGTGCATGGTGCGCATGTGGATGATCGAGTTGACGTTGGCCGACGACCCGAGCGCCGAGGTGATCATGGCGAGGTCGCTGTCGCTGGCCGCTTCGCCGATCAGCAGGGGTTTCATCTCGGCAGCAAGCACGATCGCGATGACGACCAGGAGCACGCCGATGACAACGGAGCCAACGGCGTCCCACCGTGGATTGCCGGTTACTTCGGCGAGGGTCAATCCGGCCAAGGCGAAGAACAGTCCCACTTCGGCGCCGACGTCTTCGAGCAGCACGACCGGCAACTCCGGCGATTTTGTGCTGCGGATGAACGTCGCCCAACTCGTGCCCGGCGGGCGAACGTGGTTCGCTTCCTTGATCGCCGTGCGCAGCGAGAAGGTCTCGAGGCCGATGGCGACGACGAGGATCACAAAGGCGACAGCGGCTTTGTCGACGACGTGTGGGTTGCGCAGCTTGGCGATCCCCTCGTAGAGGGCGAACAGCCCACCCATACTGAACAGTACGAGGGCGACGACGAATGCCCAGAAGTACCGCTCCGGCCCGTAACCGAAGGGGTGGGCCTGATCGGCCGGCCGCTTGCCGCGCTTGGAGCCGAGCAACAGCAACGCCTGGTTGCCGGTGTCGGCCAGCGAGTGCCCCGACTCGGCCAGCAACCCCGCGGACCGAGTCAACAAGAAGCCGACGAACTTGGCGATTGCGATTCCGAGATTGGCGAAGAACGCGGCGAGGATTGCCTTTCGGCTGCCTTCTTGCATGGATGCAAGGTTGGCATCGGCGGCCAGGGGAATACAAAGAGGAACCGTCACATGGGCCAAGTCGATGTTTGCGCAGTGTCGGTAAACGTCGTTGGAATCGTGGCGGCTGGCACGTGGCGATAGCCTGGCGACCGTGAGTCCACTTGTCGCAGAAGCCGCATCGGCCGACGTTCGTCAGATCATCACCGTCACCGCCGAGGCGTTGCAGGAGTTGCTGACACTACGCGACGCCGAGCCGGAGGGTGATCGCCTGGGTCTGCGACTCGAGATCGTCAGCAACCCGGGCGAGGATTTCAGGTACGACCTCAGCTTCGACGTCGTCACCAAGGCGGCGTTCAGCGACGAGGTGCGCACCCACACTCGACCCGAACTCGGCAGCTTGAAGGTCATCATCGCCGCGGCGGCGCTCGACCTGCTCGAAGGCGCCACACTCGATCATTCCGCCAAACAGGGTCTGGTCATCCGCAACCCCAACAAGCCGAAGGCGCCCTCCGTCGAGGGCCTGACGTCCAACGACGCCCTGAGTGCCGACGTCGAGGCGCTGATCAAGGGCGAGGTCAACCCGGCGCTTGCCGCCCACGGTGGCTTCGTCACCTACGTCGGCCACGACGGCGCTGGTACCGCCTACCTGACCATGGGTGGCGGTTGCCACGGATGCTCGATGAGCCGCATGACCATGCTCGATGGCGTGCAGACGATGTTGGTCGAGCAGATCCCCGAGATCGAACGGGTCCGCGATCTCACCGATCACGCATCGGGTGAGAACCCGTACTATCACTAACAATTTTGGCACTAACAATTTTGGCACTGACAGATTTGGCACTGACAGATTTGGCACTGACGAAGTCGACGGTTGCCTGCTGCAGCAGGTGTCGCTCGCTGTCGAGCGTGGCCACATGACCGCTGTGACGTAGCCGCAGACGCTGCACGTCGCCGCTCAATGCAGCGGCGAGCGCATCGGACGAAACCGGATCGACGACATCGTCATTGACGCTGGTAACCAACAGCACCGGCCGGTTCACCGCCGAAAGATCGATGGCTGCAACGCCTTCTGTCATCGTCATCAGTGCTTCGATCGGCAGGCGTTCGTAGGCGAATTCGCCAACTGTGGACGCAGCGACATCGATCCACGCCTGACCGCGGCTCTGGCGCCACCGGAGACCGTCGATGGCGTCTGGATCGGGGACAAGAGGGTTGATGCACACCACGGCTCGGCACCGTTGCTCGGCGGCGAGTTGCAGGGCCAGGCAGGCGCCCATCGACTGGCCGACAACGACGTCGGCTTCCCATGCACGAGCGGCGTCGAGCCAGTCGGCCCAGGTCACCCCGACCAGGTCGGCCGGGTCGGTGCCATGACCAGGAAGCGTCGGTGCCAACGTGGTGAACCCGGCGTCGATGCAGGCGGCCACGATCGGCCACATCGTCGCCCCGGTGCCGCCCAGCCCGTGCAGGCACAGCACCCGAGTCATCGAGGCCCGAATCATCCAGGCAACGCGTTGGTGAGATCGCTCACCAGATCGGCCGTGTCTTCGAGACCGACCGATATGCGCAGCAGACCTTCCGTCACACCCATCGCCGTCGCCTCAGCGGGAGTCAGGCTGACGTGCGTCGATGTCGCCGGGTGGCAGACGAGGGTCTCCGGGCCGCCGAGTGATGTTGCGATGCGGGCAATTCGCAGTGAATCGAGGAAGTGCTCCGCCGCGCTGCGGCCGCCGGCCAGGTCGATGGCCAGCACCGCGCCGCCGTTGCGCATCTGCCGCTTGGCGAGGTCGAACTGCGGGTGCGACACCAGGCCCGGATAGTGAACGGCGGCGACCGCCGGTTCGTCGGCGAGCACCTCGGCCAGATGCAGAGCTGATGCTGCTTGGTGGGCGGTGCGCACTGCCAGCGTGCGGATGCCGCGGATGGCGTTGAGGGCGTCGTACGGTGATGGCGTGGAGCCGTGCAGCACCGAGTAGGCCCAGATGGCGTCGATCAGTTCGCGCTCACCGGCGATCACCCCGAGCGTGGCGTCGTTGAGGCCGGCGATGCCCTTGGTGGCCGAGTGCAGCGAGAGATCTACACCGTGGGCCAGCGGCTGCTGGCCGAGCGGTGTGGCAAAGGTTGAATCGACCACGGTGATCGGCCCACGCAGCGAACCCAGCTCGTCGAGATCGACCAGGTCGAGTCGCGGGTTGGACGGTGTCTCGGCAAACGCCAGCATGGTCCGGCCGGGCCTCACGGCGGCGGCAAAGGCCCCGGGCTGGGTTCCGTCGACAAACGTGATCTCGATACCCATCCGTTGGCATGGGCCCTGCAGGAAGGCGAGCGTGCCGGCGTACAACTGGCGTTGGGCGACGATGTGGTCGCCGGAAGAACACAGTGCGAACACAACGGTTGCAATCGCCCCCATTCCTGAGGCGAAGGCCAACGCATCGGCGGCGCCTTCGAGCGCGGCCATGGCTTCCTCGAAGCTCCGCACCGTTGGATTGGAGTAGCGGCTGTAGAACTCACCGTCTCGGGTGGTGGTAGCTCTGCGGTTGGCGTCGGCCAGACTCTCGGACTCCCACGTCGTGTTGGCCCACAATGCCGGCGCGAGCGACGTGCGGCTGTGAGCGCGCCCAGCGGTGATGGCCCGCGTTGCCGGCCGTTGGGTGTCGCTCATCGAACAAACGCTACGTTGTCCGCGACGGCCGTAGCTACCGAGTTGCCCGAATCACTATTGTTTGGTTGATGGACATCGATCTCGGAGCGAGCTATCGGGCCGCGCGGCTGCGCGTCGCCAACCTTGTCGACGACGAAAGCGGTGGTCAGCCCATCCCGGCAACTCCGGCCTGGACCATGCACGACGTCGTCGCCCATCTCGCCGGAGTGATGGCCGACATCGCCGGCGGCAACCTGGAAGGGGTGGCGACCGAGCGGTGGACCGCTGCCCAGGTCGAGCGCGGCCGTGACAAGACCGTCGCCCAGGTCGTCGAAGAATGGTCCGGTGCCGCTCCGACATTCGAGGCCTTCTTGTCGTCGCCGGCAGGTTCGAACGCCGGCGCCGCGGTGATCGACGTGCACTGCCACGAAACCGATCTGCGCTCGGCGCTCGGTCTCGCTCCGGCGATTCCCGACGAGGTCGTTGCCTGGGCCGGCGAGACCATGCGTGAGGCGTTCGTCGCCCAGGTTGCCGCTACCGGTTTGCCTCCGGTCACGATCGACGTGTCGGATTTCGAACTGTTCCGGGGGCGACTCGGTCGCCGCACCCGCGACGAGGTGTCGGCCTTCGGCTGGTCGGCCGACCCGGCGCCGTACCTCGACGCGTTCTTCCTGTTCGGTCCAACCGAGCACCCCGTCGGCGTCTAGCCAAGTCCCGCGATGTAATGGTGAAGTAGGCCGTTGGAGGAGACTGCCGAGTCGTGCAGATAGGTGCGCTCGCCGTGGCGATCGGTGAACGATCCGCCGGCTTCCTCGACCACCACCATGACGGCGGCGAGGTCGTAGGGTGCCAGACCGATGGCGTCGATGGCCAGGTCGACGGCGCCCTCGGCCACCAGCATGTGCTGCCAGAAATCGCCGAAGCCCCTGGCCCGGTAGGCACGTTGCTGCAGGGCGATCAACTTGTCGGTGAGGCCGGCTTCGTCCCACCCACTGGAGAAGGTCACGCACACCTGGGCTTCGTCGAGCCGGGCGACCGTCGACACGTGGCACGGCCGGTCGTCGGCGAACGCGCCAAGGCCCTTGGCTGCCCACCAGCGCCGATTCAGCGCCGGCGCCGAAACAACCCCGACCATCGGTCCGTGGTCCGCATGGGTCAAAGCGATGAGGGTGGCCCACACCGGAATTCCGCGAACGAAGTTGGATGTGCCGTCGATCGGGTCGACCACCCATCGCCACGGTGAGTCCATGTCGCCGACCACTCCGTGTTCTTCGCCGAACAGCCCGTCGCCCGGTCGGCGAGCCAACACCTCGGCGGCGATTGCCGACTCGGCCTTTTGATCGGCATCGGTGACTTCGGTGTGGTTGGTCTTCCAAGCGAGGCTGAACGATCGTTGCTCGTAGTACGGCATGGTGATGCCGTCGGCGATCTCGGCCAGTTCCAGGCCGAGAGCGAGATCTGCGGCGAGATCGCGGTCCCAAGTTGGGTCGGGGTTCATCGGGGGAAGTCGGGCCGGCGCCGCTCGCGCAGGGCGGCGAGACCTTCGGCAGCGTCGGGACCGAGGAAGTTGAGCATCTCATACGCCAACGATGCCTCGAAGTTGGGCAAGGCCTGCCGTAGCCAGTGGTTGAGCGCCCGTTTGGTGAGCATCGTCGCCTGGCGTGGACCGAGAGCCAATCGTTCGGCGATGGCCAACGCGGCCGGCAGGACCTCGTCGGACGGCAGGGCCTTCGACACCAGACCGATCCGCTCCGCCTCGCGGCCGTCGAGGAAGTCGCTTGTCAGCAGGTAGTACTTGGCCTTGGCCATGCCACACAGCAGCGGCCAGATCGCTGCGGCGTGGTCACCGGCGGCGACGCCGAGGCGCAGGTGCCCGTCGGTCAGCCTGCAGTCCTGGTCGATGATCGAGATGTCGGCCATCAACGCGACGGCCAGCCCGGCCCCGACAGCGACACCGTTGATGGCGCTGATGACCGGCGTGTCGCATTCGATCATCGTCCGCACGATGTCACCGGCCTCGCGCATCACCTGCATGACGAGTTCGTGGTTGCCGACCTGCTTGGCGATCCAGTCGAGTTCGCCACCCGCGCTGAACGCCGTGCCTTCGCCGGTGACGACGACCGCTCTCACCTCCGGGCTGGCGTGGATGTCGGCAAAGATGGTCGCCAGCTCGGCGTGCATGCCTGCGTCGGTGGCGTTGAGCTTCCCGGGATTCGACAGCGTGACCAGCAACACACCGTGTTGGCGATGTTCTAACCGCAGCCGCGAGTAGTGGGTGAATCGGTCGCGGGTCACGGGGCGCACGCTAGCGCTGCACCGGGTGTCCCACCCGGTGTGAGCCGAGTCGCGCGCCACATGGCCGGATCGGGCTCACACCAGGCTGGTGGCAAGCGAGCTGTGAGTCGAATCGCGCGCCAGAAGACAAGGGCTCAATTGGCTCACATCGAGTCGGTGAGCCGACGCACGGCTGCGACGATGCCGTCGGCATCGAGCCCGAGTTGGGCCAAGATGCGGTCGGGCTTGCCCTGCGGTATGAACCTGCCGGGCAGGCCGAGCACCTCCACGGGTACGTGGCTGGCAATCCCGTGCACCTGCTCGGCGATCGACATACCGATGCCCCCATCACGGATGCCGTCCTCGCATGTCACCACGGCTCGATGGGTCGCAGCGTCGGCGATCATCGCCGTGTCGAGCGGGGCACAGGAGCGCACGTCCCACACGGTTGCGTTGATGCCCTGCACCGCAAGGATGCCGGCGGCATGGTTGGCAAAGCTGACAAGCTTGCCGATGGCCAGGATGCACACCGAGCCGTCGCCGCGGCGCAGTTGGTGGGCACGCAGACCGACACCGACATCGTGCTCGCCGACCTGTGGGGCGGTTCCGTTGGGATAGCGAATGGCCACCGGGCCCTCATCGGCCAGCTCGATGGCATCGTGCAGCATCACCTGCAGCTCCTGAGCGCTTGACGGAGCAAGCACGCGCATGCCGGGCACCTTCGACAACAGCGCCAGGTCGTATACACCATGGTGGCTGGGGCCGTTGTCGCCGGTGATGCCGGCACGATCGAGGCAGAACACGACGGGAAGCCGATGCAGCGCGACGTCGTAGACGATCTGGTCCCAGGCCCGATTCAAGAACGTGCTGTAGATGGCCACGAACGGCCGGAGGCCGCCCATGGCCATGCCGGCAGCACCCGTGACGGCGTGTTGTTCGGCGATGCCGACGTCGAAAAAGCGGTCGGGGAATCGGGTCTGAAACGGAATCAGCCCGGTCGGGCCGGGCATTGCTGCGGTGATCGCGACAACTCTCGAATCGGCTTCCGCCTCCTTGATGATTCCCTCGGCGAAGGCCTGCGTGTAGCCGGATGGAATGGCCGGGGGCGGGCCGACTGCGGGGTCGAAGACCGGCGCATCGTGGAGGTGCTTCTCGTCGTCATCCTCCGCCGGCCAGTAGCCACGGCCCTTCTGCGTCAACACGTGGACCAGGATCGGCCCCTCAGCCGACAACTCGATGGCGTTCAAGAAGGTGTGTTCCAACTCCTCGATGTCGTGGCCATCGATCGGGCCGACGTAGCGCACACCCAGCGCCTCGAAGAACGACGGCGGCTGAAGGAACTCGCGCACGGCGGCCTTGAAGGCCTCGACACCTTTTTCGGCCTGCGGGCCGAAGTACGGCAAGTCGCGGAGGAACTGTTCGAGCTTGCGTTGCCTCTTCACGTATACCGGGTTGAGGCGGATGCTGGTGAGGCTGTGCGACAGGCGGTCGGTGATCCGTGACGGCAGGCTGGGGTGATCGGCGATCGACCGATCGAGCGGAGTCGGCCCGGCCGTGAGGTTGGAGATCGTCGGCGCATAGCTGCGTCCGTTGTCGTTGAGGACGATGATGACCCGCTGGCCGGAATGGCCGATGTTGTTCAGAGCCTCGTAGGCCATCCCGCCCGTCATCGAACCGTCGCCGATTACCGCAACGATGTGCCGGCGCGAATCGGTACCCGCATCGCGGGCGACGGCAAGCCCGTAGGCATACGAGAGAATCGTCGAGGCGTGACTGTTCTCGACGAAATCGTGGGCGCTTTCCTCGCGGCTCAAGTAGCCCGAGAGCCCGCCGGCTTGACGTAGCTGATCGAAGCGAGCCTGCCGACCGGTGATGATCTTGTGCACATAGGCCTGGTGACCGGTGTCCCACAAGATCGCGTCGGTGGGTGAGTCGAAGACGCGATGCAGGGCCAGCGTCAGTTCGACAGCACCGAGGTTGGACCCGAGGTGGCCGCCGGTCTCGGCGACTGCTTGGACCACGAAGTCGCGGATCTCGCCGGCCAACTCGTCGAGTGCGGGGTAGCTCAATGCCCGCAGGTCTGCAGGCTGACGGATCTCGTTCAGCGACATGGCGGAGTTGACGTTATCGCTCGCCGGATGGGGCTCGGTATTCACACCACTTGGAGTGTCGGGTAGACGGCGTGGCGTAGTGTCACCTGCGGAGGTCAAGGTGGTGGTCGACATCGTCGGGCGAATCTCGCAACGCGCCCAACTGTCACGGTGGCTGGCCGGCGCGATCGATGGCCAGCCTGTCGTCGTCGTGATCGACGGGCCTTCCGGCGTCGGCAAATCAACACTGGCCGACTGGCTCCTGTCGCAGGCTGCCGGGCATGGCGCTGCGCATGGCGTCGTGACGGTGCCGGAGAGAGGCGATGTTGCCGAAGAGGTCCGCATCGGCGCCGGTGTCGTCGATGAGCAACTGCGCAGCGGACGCCCTCAGTTGCTGGTCATTGACGATGCCCAGTGGTTGGACGAAGCCGGCCAGCACCAAGTCGAGCACATGGCCTTTCGGCTCGGTACGGCGTCACTCACCGGCCAGACGGCGCGCGTATGTCTCGTGCTCGTCGTTCGCGACGGCGTGTCATCATCGCGGCTCGTCAGCCGCTTGATCGACGAACCGATCACCCGCCGCCTCAGCCTTGGAGCGCTCGACGATCGCGAGGCGCGGGAATTGGCCGGGCGTCTGTCGCCGGGCTTCACCGACCAGAGAACCATCGCTCGTCTGGTCGAGCTCAGCGGTGGCAACCCGCTCACTCTCGGCGCCCTTGCCGACTCGATTTCGGTCGGTGAGGTTCTCCCGTCGCCGGCGTCGACGACGGGCACCATCCCGGTCGAGGTGGCCTGGCGAGCACGCCTGTCGATGCTCTCGAACGAGGCATTGCGCGCTGCGGTAGTGATCGCCATGGCGGAGAACGCCGTGTGGCATCGCCGGGCGGACGACGTCGACCTGTTGGAGAGCGACAACGCCGCAGTCGAGGAATTGGTCGCGATCGGCGCGGTGCGACGGACAACCGGTGGCGTGAACTTCACCCACCCGCTGTTGCGCACCACGGCGTTGGATCTGGCCCCGACCGAGGTCGTGACCGAGATCGCCGGTGACGTGCTCGATCGCCTCGAGGGGGCAGCGAGTCGGTCGGGGCATGCTGGCACGCTCGTCCGGTTGTCGGCGACTGCTCGGCGCACGGGGACGGAGCACCATCGCCATCTGGTCCGCACAGCGTTCGACGAGGCGATCGAACACGGCTCGTGGTCTGCTGCTGGAGATCTCGCCGAATACCTGGCCGAGTCGGCACTCGACTTGGCCGACCGTGCCCACTGGCTCGAACGTGTCGGCAGGTCTCGCTTCAACGAGCTGGATCGTGACGAAGCGACTAGTCGGTTGATCGAGGCCGCCGACGCCTACTCCGCAAGCGGTTCGGCCACCGACGATCCGATCCAGCGCACCGACATGCTGAGCTGCCGGGCGCAATGCTTGCTGCTGGCCATGCGGGCCGACTTCACTCGCGCTGGGCTGCGCGTCCACCCCGAACTCGATGCTCAGATCCAAGCCTTGGCTGACGATGAGCAACTGCCGGCCCAATGGCGTGCCCACGCCGCGGCGATTCTGGCTGAAGCGGCATTCTTCAGCCCTCTGCACGAGCGTCGTGCCGAATTGGTCGATGCGGCGCAGCGCCACGCCCGATCGATGGTCGATGCCGGTCTCGACGATGTGCTGACGAACGTTCGGGTGCAGTTTGCGGCCGGTCTGCACCACTTGGCAACCCTCAACTTGAATGATGCCCGCCAGGCGTTCGAGAGCGGGCACGCCCTTTCGCTGGAACAGCCCGACCAGTGGTGGGTCGGGGGATCGCTCATTCGGCAGGCATCGGTCGAGCTCTGTCAGGGCGAGTTGTTGTTGGCTGCCCGACATGCCTCGGCGTCGCTCGCTGGGCTAGCCGCGGTCGCCAACTGGGCCGAACACGGATTTGCGGCGGCAGTGCATGCTGTCGCGCTGACACGGCTCAGCCGCTTCGCGGAAGCGGAAGCGGATGCCGAGTCGGCGCTGCTCAGCGCGAGACGCGCTGATTCGCCGAATCCCGCTGCGATTCTGGCCCCGATCGGGGCGTGGCGGTGCGCTGTGCGTGGCGACCGTGACGGGCTGGAAGCAATGATCGCCCTGGCTCACCGGCACCAGCTGTTCATCCCCTTCGCCGAGTTCGTCGCCCAGACGATCATGGATGGAAGCACCGATCCCGCAGGCGTCGATCCTCAGCCGCGCTGGACGCCGCCGCGTCGTGACATTGGGGCCCGCAACCTCGGGTTTCACCTGGCCCAGCTCGAAGCTGCGACCATCGTCGGCGATCTCGAGGTCGTTGACGTGCTCAAGGCTGCACTGAGCAAAGTCCACGAGCGCGGCGTGGAGGCCAGCTTCGACTGGCCGACAGGTGTGGCGGCGGCGATCGCTGTGGCCGCGATCGAACTCGGCGACGTTGATGCCTCGATCTGGTTGGAGCGCGCCCGAGTCGCCGCGGTGGCCAGTGGGTCGCCGCTCGACGTCGCCCGAAACACGATCGAACACGCTCGATGGGCGTTCGCATCCGGTTCCGGTGGACAAGACGACCTCGACCGGGCGCGGGCTGCCCTGGCCGACATCGACACCCTCGGCGCACCGCTCCTGGCCCGGTTGTACCGCGGTCGTCTCACCGCGGTCGCCGGGCGACTCGGGGCGTCGGCCGGCCGACTGAGAACTGTGATGTTCACCGACATCGTCGACTCCACGCGTCTGATGGCGTGCGCCGGGAACGCGGCGTGGACGGTGCTACTGGCCGAGCATCATCGGATCGTCCGGTCCACCGTCGCCCGCTTCGGCGGATCGGTGATGACCTCCACCGGTGACGGGTTCTCCGCCTGGTTCGAGCGCCCGGCCGACGCGGTAGCCGCTGCCGCCGCCATGCACGAGGCCCTGCACGTCGCGGCGTTGAGTGTTCCCGGCGGAGTCGTCGAGGTGCGCATCGGCCTCAGCACCGGGCCGGTTTTCGACCTCGGCGCCGACGCCTCGGGGATGGCGGTGGCCGAGGCCGCTCGGGTGATGTCGACAGCCGGGGCGCGCCAGACCCACGTGTCGCAATCGGTACTCGATCACGGTCTCGAGCCCGGCAGCGTCGTGCCGATCGGGTCGTTCAACCTGAAGGGTCTGCCAAGACCGGTTGAGATCTACTCGAGCGCCGGGCACCCGAGCCTCCCCCCGGGCAGCTAGCGGTATCCGCTGCTCGTTGGTGTTGGCTCTATAGTGCGACCACCACGCCACGGAGGAGTACCGCATGGGTGAAATGCCGTATCACCTGGAAAAGGGCCACTTCCTGCTGCTGCTCGAAGCCACGCTCAACGAAGGGATCGAAGCGCTCGTCGACAACGACTCGATGGTCACGTTCCCCGGGCTGACCCGACGGTATTCGATGCTCGAGTACATGCGCGACGTAGTCGCCCGACCTTGCGACCTCACCGACGGCGAACCAGCCGAGGGCAGCGTGCTGCGTTGGCCGGGGTGGATGACCGACGCCGACGTCTCGTTCCCCGTGTACCGGGTGGTGGCCGAGAACTGGTTCGGCTATCGGATCCGGCCCGACGGCAGCCTCGACACCAAGCCGCATCCCAACAAACCGACGGGAATGTGGGACGGCTACCAGGGCAACGTCGAACGGATCATGGCCAACGTCTTCATCCGGGCGCTCGAGGTCTCGCTCGGGCTCGACCACGACGCGCCGATTCCCAGCGCGGCACCACCACGAAGCTGGCCGCTCTACTTCTTCTTCAAATGCCAGCAGCCGTTCTTCGAGGGTTGGGTGACATGGCAATGCCACAGCGTGAACCGGCGCGCCGCCGGCCAGGTAACGGTGATCTTCGCCACGCCGGGCCACAACCACCCGGTGTCCGATCACCCGATCCCGATCGACAGCAACCACGACCACAGAGACGACCTTGTTCGCACGTTGCGCAACGACGGCGAGTTCCTGGTCGACCCGGTGACTGCCCCATCGGCCGACCCGGATGGCGAACCGCATCAGGGGGTGTGGGTTGTCACCCACCGTGATCACAAGAAGCTCAACGTCTTCGACACATCGGTGCCGTCGGGCTACTTGGAATGGGGGCCACCGCTGCTGCCGATCATCGCTCCCGAGAACTTCTGCGATGTCGTCACCGTTCAGCCGGCTGCCCGCAGTGGTGGGATCGACGCGGTCAAGCCGAGGTACGTGGCACCGTGACCAACAAGGACCGCCCACTGAAGGACCGGCCATTCGACCTGGCTGTCGCCCATGCAGCTGTCCAGCTCGACACTGCGGGTGTGCTCGGCTCCTTCCTCGACGGCAAGTTCACCGCTGACGAATCGATCGGTGCATCGAACTGGCTCGGCGCGACTAGCGAATTCTTCGCGATTCGCTGGCGGTTCGAAGGCAAGCACGTCGGGTCGATCCCCGGTTTCGGGCACACCCAGATTCGACCTACGCAGAACATGGTGTCGGTGTCGGGCTTGACGCTGGTGGAGAACTCGGCACCCGGCCAGACGGTTGGTGCAGACCTCGAGGAGTTACTGCGCACCGGCACCGTCGTGTTTCACCGGTTCATCGATTGGTTGGCGGTTTTCGCGCAGATCGGGGTGCTGCACCTCGGCCGGCCGATGTCGATCAGCGACATCCGTTTCGTTCCGCCTGATCGGGGCACCAGTCGCCTCGCTGGTTACAACGATCAGCAACAGTGACGACGCAACGGATCGCCCAACACATCGACGGGCACGCCGGCCAGCAAGCCATCGCGGCGATGCTGGCGTTCGGCACCGACGTGATGTTCACCTTGAACGGCGGCCATATCTGGCCGCTGTACGAGGCAGCGCGCGATCAGGGCATGCGCGTAGTCGACACCCGCCACGAACAAACGGCGACCTTTGCCGCCGAGGGCTGGGCGAAGTTGACCCGCCGGCCTGGCCTGGCGGCACTGACCGCCGGACCAGGTGTCACCAACAGCGTGTCGGCGATCGCGACCGCTCGCTTCAACGGTTCACCGCTTGTGGTGATGGGTGGCCGGGCGCCGGAGCTGCGATGGGGTTCAGGCTCGCTGCAGGAGATGGACCACGTGCCGTTGGTCGACTCGATCACCAAGTCGGCCGTCACTGTGAAAGAGGCCGGCCGGGCCGGGGAGATGGTGCACGCTGCGGCACGCCTGGCGATGACGCCGCACCGTGGACCGACCTTTCTCGACTTTCCGCTCGACGTGTTCGGCCCGTCGGCCGGCGAATTGCCCCCGGTCGACAGATACGTCGGACGGGGCGCGACTCCCGACGCCGACGCCGTTGCCGGTCTGGCATCAATGATCGCCAACGCCGAACGGCCGGCGTTCATCGTCGGCAGCGACGTCTATTGGGACGGTGCTTGGACGGAACTTCGCGCCGCCGTCGAGCACCTGCGCGTGCCGTGCTTCTTCAACGGTCTCGGGCGCGGCACGCTGCCCGCCGACCACGAGTTGGCCTTCCTGCGTACACGGGGGTTGCTCAAACAGCGCGCCGACCTGGTGGTAGTGCTCGGCACACCGCTCGACTTCCGCCTCGGGTTCGGCCACTTCGGCAACGCCAGGGTCGCTCACGTGGTCGACGCCGCCTCGCAGGTTGCGCGTCATGTCGATGTTGCCAGTGTTGCCGGTGATGCCGGGCAGGTATTGCGGGCGCTCTCCCGATACGGCGGATCGCGGGTCGACCACGACGATTGGATCGCCGAGTTGCGCGCAGCCGAGAGCGCCGGTCGTGCCGCCCATGAGGCGTTGCTGGCGGCCGCCAATGCACCGATCAGGCCTTCGAGGATCTATGGCGAGCTCGGCAAGCGGCTGGCCAGGGACGCCGTGGTGATCTGCGATGGCGGCGACTTCGCTTCGTACGCCGGCAAGTTCATCGAGGTCTTCGAGCCTGGCTGCTGGCTCGACACCGGGCCCTATGGATGTTTGGGGAACGGCCCCGGTTATGCGATCGCGGCACGTGTTGCCCGCCCGTCGAGCCAGATCGCGCTGCTGCTCGGTGATGGCGCCGCCGGCTTCAGTTTGATGGATGTCGACACGATGGTTCGCCACGCCCTGCCGGTGGTGATGATCGTCGGCAACAACGGGATGTGGGGTCTCGAGAAGCATCCGATGCGGGCGATCTACGGCTGGGACCTGGCCTGCGACCTGCAACCCGATTGTCGCTACGACGAGATTGTGTGGGCCCTTGGTGGTGCTGGCGAGACGGTCACCGACGCCGACCAGATCGGCGCGGCACTCGATAGGGCGTTCGCCTCGGGTGTGCCGTACCTGGTCAACGTACTGACCGACCCTGCCGACGTCTACCCGCGCAGCTCCAACCTCGGCTAAAGCTGACGAGCCGTCAGGCGCAGACGGTGCCGACGGCGGCGACGACCTTGCCGTCGGTGGCGACATCCATCAGCTTTGATTCCTCGTGTACGAATCCGGCTGCGACCATCGCCGCTTCTGTGATCGGCGCGTCGGGGTTCAGCAAGGTGTAGGCCTCGACGGCCTTCTCGATCGTCGAGCGCTCCTCGACGCACGCTGCAGCGTTGCCGGACTGGATCTCCTCTGTGGCCACCTTGGCCCGTTCGGCCGGGTTGCACGCGGTCACAGAACCGGCGGCAAGCAACACGACACACATCGTTGACCAGCGGGCCGTTCTCATACCTGGTGTATCGGCGGCGTCGAGGCCGCTGATGAGTGGAGTTTCCAGCAGATTGCGGTCGGCCGACACACGCGGCTGGACCTTGACGAGGTTCTCGGTAGGCTCGCCGAGATGATCGCTGGGATGAATTGGAGAGACAATGGCTGGACATGATGTAGTCGAGCCGGATGTGCTGGAGCGGGTGCTCGGGGTGGCAATGCGCACCGGCGGTGAGTTTGCCGAAGTGTTCATCGAGGACAAGCGCTCCACCATGGCCGGGTTGGACGACGGGCGGATCGAGCAGGTCACGAGCGGTCGCGACCGCGGCGCCGGCATCCGCGTTGTCAGGGGCGACACCACCGGATTCGCCCACACGGCCGACCTCAGCGAGGCCGGTCTGCGTTCGGCGGCCGAGGCTGCCGCCGCCGCTGCGAGCCAGGGCACCGGCACCCACACGGTGTCCCTGACCCGGCAGCCCGAGCGGCGGGTCAGCCCGGTCGAGCGATTCGCCGACGAAGTCGCCAAGACCGAGAAAGTCGCGTTGCTCCTGCGAGTCGACGAAGCGGCACGGGCCAGCGGTGCGGCGATCGTGCAGGTCAGCGCCGGATATGCCGACAGTCGCAAGCGGATCATGATCGCCAACACCCATGGCCTGCTGGCGGCCGACGAGCAGGCCCGCCAGACCGTGCGCATCAGTGTCGTCGCCAACGGCGATGCCGGCATGCAGACCGGCTTCCAGAGCGCCGGCCACACCAACGGATTCGAGATGTTCGATCGCATCGATGTCGAGGAACTGGCCCGCGACGCTGCCCGGCAGGCATTGGTCAAGCTCGGTGCCCGTCCGGCTCCGAGCGGCACCCTGCCGGTGGTGATCAAGCGCGGCAGTGGTGGGGTGCTGTTCCACGAAGCCTGCGGTCACGGCCTGGAAGCCGATCTGATCGCCAAAGGCGGCAGTGTGTACCGTGGCAAGCAGGGCGAGATGGTCGCCTCTCCGCTCGTCACCCTGGTCGACGACGGCACGATGAGCGGCGAATGGGGCGCGATCGGCATCGACGACGAGGGACACCCCAGCCAGTACAACGTGCTGATCGAAGACGGCGTGCTCACCGACTACATGTGGGATTACCTACGGGCCCGCAACGAGGGTCGCAAGCAGTCGGGCAATGGCCGGCGCCAGAGTTACATGCACCTGCCGATGGTTCGGATGACCAATACCTACGTGCTCAACGGCACCGAGGAGCCCGACGACATCGTTCGCGGCACGGATCACGGCGTGTACGTCGCCAAGCTCGGTGGCGGCAGCGTCAACACGGCGACGGGCGACTTCGTCTTCGGCATGACCGAGGCCTATCTGATCGAGAACGGTGAGATCACCGAGCCGCTGCGCGAAGGCAACCTGCTGGGCAACGGCCCACAGGTACTGCGCGACATCGACCTGTTGGGCAACGACTTCGCGATGGGCAATCCCGGTACGTGCGGCAAAGACGGCCAGGGAGTGCCGGTCGGCGACGGCCAGCCGACCCTACGCGTCAAGGCCTTGACGATCGGGGGCACGGCAGCATGACCGGTGTCGACGACCTGCAGGAGATGGCCGATCGAGTGGTGGCGATGGCCCGGCCGGGCGAGCACATCGAGGCCTTCGTGTCGCGCGACGCCGAGACCGACATACGTATATACGAAGGTGAGGTCGAGCACTTCGTCGCCGCCCAGACCGAGGGCGTCGGAATCCGCGTGATCCGTGAGGGGCGAACCGGCTTTGCGTACGCCGGCGTGCTCGACGAGGCGTCGGTCGCCGAGGTACTGGCCGAGGCGCGCGACAACGTGCAGTTCGGCACGCCCGACGAGTGGGCGGGTCTCGCCGAACCGGACGGCGTCGACGTGATCGAGCAGGACCTGTGGAGCGACGTTCTGGCCGAGTACTCCACCGCCGGCAAGATCGCCCTGGCCAAGGAGCTCGAACGGCTGACGCTCGCCGTCGATCCGAGGACACGCGTCGACGATGCCAACTACGCCGATGTCGCCGCCGAGTCGGCTGTGTCCACGACGATGGGCATTCGCCGAACCAGCCGCGAGAACGGCTGCTACGTAGTCGTCAGCACTCTGGCCGACGACGGCGACGAGACCCAGACCGGTTTCGGATTCAGCGTCGGTCGATCACCGTTGGAGTTCGATCTCGCCAAGGCCGCCAACGAGGCCAGTGACCGGGCGACGCGCTTGTTGGGCGCGACGAAACCTTCGACCAGGCGCACCACCGTGGTGCTCGATCCGTACATCACGGCCAGCTTTCTCGGCGTCATCTCCAGCACATTGAACGGCGAGAGTGTGGCCAAGGGCCGCAGCCTGTTCAAGGACCGCCTCGGCGAGAACGTGGCCAACTCGATCGTCACGCTCGTCGATGATCCGACCAACCCGAAGGCGTATACGGCGACCGATCTCGACGGCGAAGGGCTTGCGGCGCGGCGTAACGTGCTGATCGACGGCGGCGTGCTGCAGCAGTTCGTCCACTCGTCGTATTCAGCGCGGCGTGTCGGTGCGAAGAGCACCGGCAATGCGATCCGCGGCGGCTTCAAGGGCACCCCGGGTGTCGGCTGCCTGGCGCTGCAGTTGCTGCCCGGCCGCCGTGATCAGGATGCGCTGATCGGCGATGTCGACGACGGCGTGTTGATCCAATCGGTCAGCGGGCTGCATTCCGGCGTCAATGCCATCAGCGGCGACTTTTCGGCCGGCGCCTCCGGCCTGACGATTACGAATGGTCAGCTGGGAGGCCCGATCCGCGAGTTCACGATCGCCTCGACGCTACAGCGCATGCTGCACGATGTCGTCGAGATAGGCAACGACGTCGATTGGCTGCCGATGCGTGCCGCCGGCGTCACCCTGGTGATCCGCGACGTGACGATGAGCGGGACGTAACGCCAGGGTTTTGGGCGCCAGGGTTTGGCCGCCGGGCTTCAGCGCAGCACGTCGCCCAGGGCGCGACAGCCAAGCCCGTATGACGCCGCCAGCGATGTGTCGAGCACGACCCGTGCTGGGCGGATCGTGCCGACGTCGGTCAGCGATCCGGTGGCCAGAAGCCCAGGTTCGAGCCCCATCCACCTGGCGAAGGCCGCAGCCAACTCGGCACGGCTGACGGCGTCGGGGCCGGCGACATTCAGCGGTCCGCTGATCTCCGGTCTACCCGCCAGCGAGCTCAGGGCGGCGGCGACATCGGCGGCGTGGGCCGGGCAGCGATATTCGTCGGTGAAGAACGTCATCGACGACCGACCGCTGATCGCCCGTTCGACATCGGTCTGGATCGTCGCCAGGCGGTCAGTGCCGTAAAGCAGCGAGGTGCGCACCAAGACGGCGCTCGGGCATGCGGCTGCCACCGCTCGCTCGGCCTCCAGCTTCATCACTCCGTACTCGATGATCGGAAACGGCTGGTCACGCTCCGTATACGGCTCGGATCGGCCAGGGAAGATGACATCGCTGCTCACATGGACCAGGCGCGAGCCGCAGGTCGCCGCCGCTTCGGCGACGTTTCGACTTCCGGTGACGATCGTGCGGCGATCGTCGCGGCGGTAGGCGAGGTGCACGACGGCCGTCGGCCTCCAGGTCTCGATCTCGTCGATCACGCGGTCTCGCTGGCGAATGTCGAGCACCGTCGACGGAGGCGCGAACAGGTCCCATTCGTCGGTTTCCGAAGCGATCACCAGATGCCGTCCGAGGAACCCTGTTCCTCCCGTGATGAGCATGACGCGCCGGCGGCGTGGTCTCCAACGCACGCCGGCGAGCCTAGGCCGGTACCGTTGCCGCTCGTGCCTGCTCCACTCGCCGCTGCTGCAGCTCGCCATCCGCATCTCGCCGCCCCGTTGGCGGAGGGTTGGGTGCGGGTCGACATGCACAGCCACACGATGTGGAGCGGCGACTCGACGACGACCCCCGACGAGATCGCCGCAGCGGTGGCTGAGGCCGGGATCGACGTGTTGTGCATCACCGATCACAATGCGATCAAGGGAGCAGTCGACCTCGTCGATCGTCTGCCGTGCCGGGTGATCGTCGGCGAGGAATTGCGCACTCACGCGGGTGAAATCATCGGGTTGTTCCTCAACCAACGCATCCCGATCGGCACGCCGCCGGGCGAAGCGGCTCGAGCAATCCGCGAGCAGGGCGGGATCGTTTACATCCCGCATCCGTACGACCCGATGCGCCGCAACCTCAGCGAACCGGCACTCGATGCGCTGATCGACGACGATCTCGTCGACGCCGTCGAGGTGATCAACGCCAAGACCTCGCTGCGCAGCTTGAACGAACGCGCGGCGGCCACTGCCGCCGCTCACCAACTGGCTGCCGGTGCCGGCAGTGACGCCCATGTCCCCGACGCCATCGGCGCCGCTTATGTGGAGATGCCCGACTTCGACGGACCGCACGACTTCCTCTCCAAGCTGCGACTCGGCCGACCGGTCGGCCACCATTGGGACGAGCCCCGACCGTGGTCACCGCGGGTTCTTCCGGGCACGACCACCGAGTAGAACTGCCGCCCGTGCCAATCATCCACGCCATCGTGCTCGGTCTCGTGCAAGGCGTCTCGGAGTTCCTGCCGATCTCGTCGAGCGGCCACCTGCTGCTCGTGCCGTGGTTGTTCGGCTGGCACGATTTCGACAATACGGCGATCGAAAAAGCCTTCGATGTCGCATTGCACCTCGGCACCCTTGCCGCCGTCGTCGGCTACTTCCGCCGCGACCTCGTCACCTACGTGCGCGAAGGCATGCGACTGCTGATTCGACGAGAGCGGCCGGCAAATCCGGACGGCCGGCTGGCGTGGCTGCTGGTTCTGTCGTCGCTTCCCGCCGCGGCCGCAGGGGCGTTGTTCGAAAAGACCATCGACAACAAGCTGGGCAAGCCCGGGCTGATAGCTGTGTCCTTGATCGTGTTCGGTGTGCTGCTGGCGATCGCCGATCGTCGTTCCGGCCAGCGCACCCTTGCCGACTACCAGAGCGATGACGCCCTGAAGGTTGGTGCCGCCCAGGTGCTGGCGCTGAACCCGGGCACGTCACGTTCGGGCATCACCATGACGGCGGCGCGATTCTTGGGGTTCAGTCGCGATGCCGCGGCCCGCGCTAGTTTCCTGATGGCGATTCCTGTCACCGCCGGCGCGGTCGCCTACAAGTTGCTCAAGCTGGCACGAGACGGTGTTCCCGATGGGCTCGCCGCGCCGATGGCCGTCGGCATCGTCACGGCCGGCCTGTCGGGTTGGGCGGCGGTGTGGGGCACGCTGCGCCTGATCCGCACGCGCAGCTTTATGCCCTTCGTGGTCTATCGCTGCGCGCTCGGCGTTGCCGTGCTGGTCATCCTCGCTACCGGCTGGCGCTGACAGACCGCCGAGCAATGGCCGCGTCGTGGTCAAGGGCCGGGGGTGAGACCGAGGGTCACGGCATCGGCAAGGAGGGCGGTGGTCATTGCCGGAGCGGCGTCGGCCGGTATCGCCACCATCAGCTCCGATTCGCCGCGACCGACCGCCACCCCGGCTGCGACAAGTTGATCGCCGGAGTAGACGTTGACATGGTCGCCGGTGGCGTAATGCTCGACTGAGGCCGGAACGGCAAACGCCACCCATCCATCGGGAACGAGGCCGGCCGACCCACGGGCGGCGACGTCGGTGTCGGTGATGATCTCGCCGGGACCGATGCGTTGACGGGCGACGGCGTCGTCGGGAGGCACGCCGAGCGCGCCGGGGGGCACAACCGCGCGGGGAACATCACGACGGTCGGCGACGATCGGTTGACCGGGCTCGATCGCAGCCGACGCCATCCACACTGATTCTTGCTCGCCCCACGATCGGCGAGCCGCATCGACGCCGGCCAACGCCTGCGCCGCACCGAGCCCGACGGCGCCGGCGATCACGGCCACGACGAACCAATAGATCCACGGGTGTCGGGCCACCATCAGGCGAACCCGGGCGAGCAGGTGCACGAGACCTCCCTCGACGTTATCGAGCCGACGATTGGGGGAAGTCGGGGCCGACTGTATCGGCCCGGCGAGCGGTTCAGTCGGGCTTGGAGGATGCCTTGGCCGGGGTCGGCGATGCCGCCGCGGGTGTAGCCGCTGGGCTGCCCGAGTCGGCGGACGATGTCGTGCTGGGTGAGGTCGACTCGGTGGTCGTTGTGCTCGACGACGAGGGCTTCGACTTTCCGCCGCGACTGTCGGTCTTGTAGAAGCCACCACCCCTGAACGCGACGCCGACGGGCGTGAACACCTTCTTGACCTTCAGCTTCTTGCCCGTGGCCGGGTGATCGGCATGGGTGAGCGCATTGTCGGTGAACGCCTGCTGGACCTCGATGGTCTCGCCGGTGTCGATGAACTTGTAGACGTAGATAGGCATAACGGCTCCGCCGAAAATTAGCAGTCGAACTGGTCGACTGCTAATGATAGCGGCCGGCGAAGCGCCGTAGCATCGCAGGCATGCAGGTTCGCACGGCCGTCATTCCAGCAGCGGGCCTCGGCACGAGGTTTCTGCCCGCCACCAAGGCCGTCCCCAAGGAACTCCTACCGATCATCGACACGCCGGCGTTGCAGCTGATCATCGACGAGGCGGTCGGTGCCGGCATCGATCACATCGTGATCGTCACCCACCGCAACAAGCCGGCCATCGAGGCGTACTTCCAACCGTCCGACGAGGTGCTCGCCAAGTTGAGGTCGACCGGTCGTCAGGCGATGGCCGAGCGGCTCGAGTCGATCGGGCGCGACGTGCGCGTCAGCTTCGTGTACCAGGAGGCGCCTCTCGGTCTGGGACATGCCGTCGGCTGCGCCGCGGCCGCCGTCGGCGACGAGCCGTTCGCCGTGCTGCTACCCGACGAGTTAATGGGCGACCCGTCGCTACTCGACCAAATGGCCAGGCTATGCGAGTCGACGGGCGGCAGCGTCGTCGGTCTGAAACGGGTTCCTCTCCACGAGGTTTCCTCGTACGGGGTCATCGAAGCTTCGACCGAGATCGATGCGTCGGGTGTCGTCGGGATTCGCACGATGGTGGAGAAGCCGAAAGTCGAGGATGCTCCGAGCGACCTGATCATCATCGGTCGCTACGTGCTGACGCCCGATGTGTTCGCCGAGATCGAGCGGGTGCTGCCGGGCGCCGGCGGCGAGATCCAGCTCACCGACGCGTTGCGAGCACAGGCGGGGCGCGGCCCGTTCCACGGGGTGCTCACCACCATCCGCCGCTACGACACCGGCACCCCGCTCGGATGGCTGAGCGCGGTGGTCGACATTGCTCTCGACGACCCGACGATCGGGCCCGACTTCGCCGCGTTCCTGCGTGCTCGGATCAGCTGACTCGGCGGAACAGGCCGGGGTAGTCGAGCAGCAGACCGTGCTTGTCGACGTCGAACTCGACCGAATGGTCGGCATGCTCGAATCCCCAGCGATGGGTGCCGAGCCGGGTATAACGATGCGTCGTTGCTCGCACGTCGAGAGTCTCGACGTCGATCGTTACTACCGGCAGTTCGGCGCTGTCGCCGACGTGCAGCGGTAGGCGCCGGATGGGTAGCGAATTGGTGAATGGAGTGCAGGCCAGGTCGATGTCGTAGCAACCGTCGAGTTCGACGCGATGGGCGCCATTCATCTCGCCCCATCGTGCCGTGCCGTCGGTCGCCAACCACAGGTCGGGGTCTTCGAGGTCGCGGAACAGCAGGAACTGGCGGACCTGCCACGACGCCGACAGACGCACCACGTATTGCACGCGCTCCCGGCCGACCTGGCCACTGACCGTCCAGGCTTCGTTCTCCCAACGGAACTCGGTGACCTCGTCGTCGTCGCCGTGCCAGGCAGCCCACCGCGCCGTGTGCCCGCTGGCGGGCAGCGCGGTGTAGTTGGTCACCGCTGGAACGGTACCGTTCGGGACGTGATCAGCGAACACGAGGCCCGTCAGTATGTGCTCGACCGTTGCGCGGTCGCCGATGTGATCGAGGCGTCGATCGCCGATGCCGTCGGTTGCGTGCTGGCCGAAGCTGTCGTCGCCACGGAGGACGTACCGCCGTTCGCCAACTCAGCGGTCGATGGCTATGCAGTTCGTGCCGCCGACGTGGCCGACACACCGACCCGGCTGCGGGTTGTCGCCGAGGTTGCCGCCGGATGGTCGACCGATCGCGTTGTCGGCCCCGGCGAGGCGATCCGGATCATGACCGGCGCGCCAATGCCGGGTGGCGCCGATGCCTCGGTGATGGTCGAAGACACAGAGCGAGTCGAGGGCGACGAAGTGCTGATCCACAAGGGAGTGGCGGCGGGAGCATCGGTGCGCGGCGTTGGCGAAGATGTGCGCATCGGTACTGAACTGTTCCCCGCCGGCACGGTCGTTAGGCCAGCCGTCGCCGGCGTGCTGGCCAGCGTCAATGCCCGGCAGGTGCGCGTCTTCCGCACGGTGCGCGTCGCCGTGCTTTCGACCGGCGACGAACTGATCGACGACGGCTCGGCGCTGCGCCCCGGCCAGATCCGCGAGAGCAACAAGACGATGCTGTTGCCGCTGGTCGCCGAGGCCGGTTGCGAGGCGGTCGACCTCGGTGTGGTGGGCGACGACGAGGCCGCGCTGGAATCCATCCTGGTCGACGCCGCGGCTTCGTACGACGCCATCGTTACCAGTGGTGGCGTCAGCATGGGCGAGTTCGACGTCGTCAAAGCGGTGCTGTCACGTGTTGCCGGCATGCGCTGGATGCAGATCGCCATCAAGCCGGCCAAACCGTTCGCGTTCGGGTTGCTGGGCAGCACGCCGGTTTTCGGCCTCCCCGGCAATCCCGTCAGCTCGATGGTCAGCTTCGAACTGTTCGCCCGCCCGGCGCTGCGCAAGATGATGGGCCACACGGCGCTCGACCGACCCATCGTGGTCGCAGTCGCCGACGACGGGTTGGGCCGCCGCGGCGACGGTAAGACCCACTACATGCGGGTCGCCGGCTCGTTCGGTGCCGACGGTCGCTACCACATCACCTCGGTCGGCGCCCAGGGCAGTCACCAGTTGGCGGCCACATCGTTGGCCGATGCCATCGCGATCGTTCCCGACGGCGATGGCATCGAACCCGGCGGCTCCGTCGCGACGATGCTGCTTTCGATAGCCTGACCGACATGGATCTCGTCGATCCCTTCGGACGCACCATTCGTGACCTGCGTATCTCGGTCACCGACCGCTGCAATTTCCGCTGCACCTACTGCATGCCGGAAGAGGGCATGGTCTGGGTGCCGCGCAGCGAGGTGCTGACGTTCGAGGAAATTCACCGTCTGGCCAGGATCTTCGTCGAGCGGTTTGAGGTCGACGGGCTGCGCCTCACCGGTGGCGAGCCAACCGTTCGCGCCCACCTCCCGGTGCTGGTCGGCAAGTTGGCCGCGTTGCGCGTGCCGTCGAGTTCGGTATCACCGCTGGCCGGCCGGGCGCCCGACCTGGGGCTCACCACCAACGGGGCGACGTTCCGGTTGGTCGCTCACGAGCTACGACAGGCCGGCCTCGATCGGGTCAACATCAGCCTCGACACCTTGCGTGCCGACCGTTTCGTACAGATGACCCGCCGCGACGAGTTGGTGCGGGTGCTCGACGGCATCGAGGCGGCGAAGGACGCCGGGTTCGCTCCGGTCAAGATCAATTCTGTCGTCCAGCGCGGCGTCAACGACGACGAGATCGTCGATCTTGCCCGCTTCGGGCGCGACCACGACGTGGAGGTGCGGTTCATCGAGTTCATGCCGCTCGATGCAGGCGGCCATTGGATGAGCGACGATGTGGTCACCCAGGACGAGATCGTTGCCGCAATTCATGCGGTCTTCCCGCTCGCGCAGATGACCTCGCGAGGCGCCGCACCGGCCGACCGCTGGCGCTACCTCGACGGAGGTGGCACGGTCGGCGTCATCCCCTCGGTGTCGAAACCCTTCTGCGGCGACTGCGACCGGGTGCGGGTCACCGCCGACGGCCAGTTCCGCACCTGCCTGTTCGCGACCACCGAATTCGACTTCCGCAAGCTGATGCGCGAAGGCGCCGACGACGACGCCGTGGCGGCTGAGATCCAGCGCGCAGTTGGCACAAAATGGGCAGGACACCAGATCAATCAGGTTGCTTTCGTGCGCCCGAAGCGAACGATGAGTCAGATCGGCGGCTGATCCGGCGGCGCCAACTGGCGGGGTGCTGGGTCACGGCCAATTTTATTCAGTAGTGTGAGCAGGCAGATGAGCGATCTCGCTTTCACCCACCTCGATCCCATGGGACGGGCGCGCATGGTCGACGTCACACCCAAGGACCCGACCCACCGTCGTGCCATCGCCTGCTGCAAGGTTTTCATGCGCCCCGAGACCACGGCGGCCATCGCCAACCGCGAGGTCAAGAAGGGCGATGTGCTCGCCGTCGCCCGCGTGGCCGGCATCCAAGCCGCCAAGCGCACCAGCGACATGATCCCGCTGTGTCACCCGCTGCTGGTCGGGTCGGTCCATGTCAACTTCGAGATCGGCGACGACCACGTGGCCGTCGAGGTGCAAGTCGACACCGTTGATCGCACCGGTGTGGAGATGGAGGCGTTGCATGCCTGCGCAATTGCTGCATTGACCATCTACGACATGTGCAAATCGGCCGATCGGGGCATGGTGATCGGGGAGCTCGCCTTGTGGGAGAAGACCGGCGGCCGGTCCGGTACGTACCGAAGAGCTGCTAACGTGTCGAACAGTGTTACGAATGTAGTAGATTCGTAATGAAACAACGCCTTTGGTTAACCTCCCGTTAGCCGGCATGGCGCTCAGAAGGATCGTGAACAGAGATGTCTGACAAGGAAACCGCTAGCCGATGAGCAAGATCGTGCTCTTGGCCGTACTCGCCGCTTGGGCGGCCGTTTTGATCCCACCCCTGCTGCGCTCGAGAGTCGAGAATCGACCCAATTCCTCGGTAACCGACTTCCGTCGCCAGCTCTCCACACTGCAACGCGCCGTGCCGACCCGCACGATGGTGCCGATGCGGGCGATGGCTCGCCCACTGGCGCCGTCGCCGTTGTCGCGCCCGGCAGCGCCGGGGCGCCCCGGCCAGATGCATCGTGCCGCGGCAACTCTCTCCGGCCAGCGCATGCACATCGCCACGCTCGAATCCGGTAGCGGCCAGCATCGTCAGGCTCACCTGCACAAAGTCAGCCACCGCGAGATGGTGCGTCGCCGTCGGGCCAACATCTTCTTCATGCTGGTGTTGGTAACCGCTGTAACCGCCTTCCTGGCGGCCACCACCAAGGCCAACTCGATGGTCTACGCGTTCGCCTTTGCGTTCATGTCGCTGTGCGGCTACTGCTACAAACTGGTGCAGATCCGTTCGCTCGAAGTCGATCGTGACACCGACACCAACTGGTTCAACGCGGCGTGAGCCAACTCGCCTTCGGCGTGCCGTCTCACCCATGAGTCACGGCGGTCGGCGCCGCTACACTCAGGGGTTCCAACGGGGGTGTAGCTCAGTTGGCAGAGCGCAACAATCGCACTGTTGAGGCCAGGGGTTCAATTCCCCTCACCTCCACCCGTTTGATCCGATGACGAGCCGGTGCCGCTGCGGTGGCCCCGGCTCTTGTCATGGCGACCGCGGATGCGACGATGGCCGCCATGAGCATCGACTTCACGCTCTCTGCTGAACTGGAAGACATCCGCCTCCGCGTCCGGACCTTCGTTGACGAGGTCGTCAAGCCCGGCGAGGCCAAGATCGGCGACCCGGAGCGGATGGACCGCAAGGAGTACCTGGCGTTGCTGCTCGGCATGCGCCAGTCCGCAAAAGATGCCGGGTTGTGGTTGCCGCAGATGCCCAAGCAATGGGGTGGCATGGGCCTCGGCCATGTCGAGTTGGCGATGGTGCAGGCCGAAGCGGCGAAGGCGTCGTACGGGCCGTTCGTGCTGAACTGCCAGGCACCCGACGAGGGCAACATGCACACCTTGCTGCACTGGGCGACGCCGGAGCAGAAGGAGAAGTATCTGCGCCCGCTGTGCGACGGCCGGACGATGAGTTGCTTCGCGATGACCGAACCCGAGGTTGCCGGCAGCGACCCGACGCTGATCCGCACCACGGCCATTCGAGACGGCGACGAGTGGGTCATCAACGGTCACAAGTGGTTCATCTCCAACGCCCGCCGAGCCGGCTTCGCCATCCTCCTGGCGCGCACCGAAGACAATCCCGATCTGCCCCAAGCGGCGAACACGGCGTTCATCGTCGACATCCCGTCGCCGGGTTGGAATCGGGTCCGCGAGGTCGAGACGATGCACGGCGGCACCGGCCACTCCGAGATCGTGATCGTTGACCTGCGTGTGCCGAACACCAACATGCTCGGCGGTCGCGGCCAGGGCCACCTACTCGGCCAGTACCGCCTCGGGCCGGCCAGGCTGGCGCATTGCATGCGCTGGATCGCCCAGGCCGAGACCGCGCTCGACATGATGGTCGACCGCTCGCTGTACCGCTACTCACACGGCTCGGTGCTGGCCGAGAAGCAGGGCATTCAATGGATGATCGCCGACTCGACGATGGAGCTGTACCAATCCAAGCTGATGGTGCTGCACGCCGCCTACCGCATCGACCAAGGCCTCGACTTCAAGTCGGAGGTGTCGATGGCCAAGCATTTCGTCGCCAACATGCTGGGTCGGGTGATCGACCGTTCGATCCAAGTCCACGGCGCTCTCGGCTATTCGACCGACACGCCATTGGCACACATGTACCAGCACGCTCGCTGGGCGCGGTTTGCCGACGGCGCCGACGAAGTGCACCAGATGCGCATCGCCCAGCGGACGATCGCCGCTTATCGCGACCACGGCTCGACGCGCACCGCCACCGGTGATCTGCCCGTGTGAGCTAGATCAGCCGGGTGGCAGCAGCACGTCGCCCATCACGTGGATGATGCCATTGCTGGCCACCACGTCGCCCGCGGCGATCTCGAAACCGTTGATCAACACCTTGTCGCCGTCGCGGGTGACCTGCACGTCGATGCCGGCGACGGTGGTCAGTTGGCCGGGTTGGAGGTCAGAGAGCTTCAACGCCCCTGGCACGACGTGATATGTCAGCACCGTCGTCAACAGCTTGGGGTCGTCCTGCACGGAATGTAGTGCGTCGAGCGGCAGCTTCTGGAAGGCGGCGTCGGTCGGGGCGAACACCGTGAAGGGTCCCGAGCCGCGCAGCGTCTCCACCAAGCCGGCGTCGACGACCAACCCGGCGAGTTCGGTGAAGACCCCGGCGGACAGCGCGGTGCCGACGATATCGAAGAGTTGCGCTGGTGCGATCGTGGTCGTCGTCGCCGCGGCGACCGTGGTCGTCACGGCGGCATCACTCTGGTCGTCGCTGCACGCGGTTCCGCTCACGGCCAAGGCAAGCGTTGCCAGAATCGTTACACGGATAGGGGACTTCACGAAGGCGAACGTACCGCTGGGCTGTGCCTCACGGCAGAGTCGCCCGGCCCTGGGTGACCGGGTCTAACGTCCCGATCAGGGCGCAGGTGTGGGGACTTGCCAGTCTGCCGGCATCTTCGAGAAATCGAAGAACGGCTCCTCGTCGCCGGCCGCGACAGCGTCTTCGATCTGGTCGTAGAACCCCCTGCCGGTCTCCTCGGCGAAGGTGATGTGCACCTCGTCGGCGTCGCCGGGCGATGGCCGCTGCACGTATTCCGGGAATGTCGCCTCTGCCGCGTCGCCTTCGGAGTAGCCACGGGCGAACATCTGCTTGAGGATCCCGAAGCCGTCGTTGCGTACCAAGGTGCCGCCGCGGGCCGAGCCGCCGAGGCTGCGCATGTGTGCCTGGAACTTCTCGAGGTCGTGGGTGTCGTAGGCGACGTGCTGGCAGGCGTGATCGCCGTGCCGATCGACAAACTTGGTGACCTGCGACTTCTTGGCACGATCGATGCCCTCGATCAGGGCGATGCCGAAGTCGCCATAGTCGATGCACCAGATCTTCATGCTGCTGTCGGAGTCGCCGGGACGTACATCGTCGATGCGGTTGATCAGCGTGCCGCCCTCGACCTCGATGTGGAACCACGCCCACTTCTCGATGGTTCCTGCGGCGCAGGCGTAGGTGATGTGATCGACCTTTTTGATGAGCGACATGTCGGCCATTGAACCAAGATGATCAGGCGTAATCAAGAGTGATGACCAGAATACCGTCTATCATCTGATTGACTGTGCATTATGATCAATTCTAGCGCTTCTCCGTCGTTCATTCGTGCCCATGTTGGGTGATCGCATTTCCGGGCTCGATCTACTGGATCGCCGATTGATCGGGCGGCTGCGTGCCGCCCCGCACTCAACCGTGTCGGATCTGGCGCGCAACCTCGATTGCGCCCGCGGCACGGTGCTCACCCGCTTGCGCCGTCTGGAGGAACGGCGGGTGATCGTCGGCTACGGCCCCGACGTCGACGCGGCCGCGGCCGGGCTGGGGGTTCTCGCCTTCACCACCTTGGCGATCTCGCAGGGCTCGCACACCAGGGTGGTCGACCACCTGCGCACGATCCCGGAGATCCTCGAAATCCATACCGTGACCGGATCGGGAGACCTGCTGGTGCGCATCGTCGCTCGCTCCAACGATCACCTACACCTCATCTTGCAACGCGTCGTTGCGTCTTCCGATGTCAATCGCACCGAGACCCAGTTGGCCCTGAGCAGCACGGTGTTGCGCACCATCGCCGATCTTGTTGTCGACGGCACCTGATGGGCAACAGCGCCGGGAAATCTCACAGAGCTACGGTGTCGCCACCGATCTGAAAGGGGAGACGTGAGCGTGTTGCTGCCATCTTTGGCGGGCCAGTTCGGTGACGACGCCGCGGCGCTGAGTGTGGCCGGCGAAGCCGTGTCGTGGGCGCGGCTGGCCAGGCGGGCTGGTGCCGTGGCGCAACATCTCGACGGCATGTCAGCCGTCGCGCTGCGGGCTACTCCGACGCTCGACACGGTCGTGGGCGTGGTAGCCGGCTTGATCGCCGGGGTGCCGGTGGTGCCGATGCCGACCGACGCAGGGCCGATGGAGCGCGAGCACATGCTTCGCGACTCGGCGGCGGCGGCGACGATCGGTGATCCACAGTGGCCGGACGTGGCGCTGCCGCAGGTGCCGACTGCCGGAGAATCCGACTGGTCGGGCAAGGAGCCGTCGGACGACGCGACCGCGTTGATCATGTACACCTCCGGCACCACCGGTTTGCCGAAAGGCGTCGTGCTGTCGCGGCGGGCCATTGCCGCTGATCTCGACGGGTTGGCGCAAGCGTGGCAGTGGTCGTCGAGCGACACATTGGTGCACGGGTTGCCGCTGTTCCACGTGCACGGGCTGGTACTCGGCGTGCTCGGCGCGTTGCGGGCCGGTTCACACCTGGTCCACACCGGCAGACCAACCCCGCAGGCCTACGCCGCCGCTGGCGGAACCTTGTACTTCGGGGTGCCGACGGTGTGGTCACGGATCTGCGCCGAGCCGGCCGCAGCGTCCGTGCTGCGTGGGGCGCGTCTCGTCGTCTCGGGCAGCGCGCCGCTGTCAATTGCGGTGTTCGAGGAGATGAAGGCGTTGATCGGTCAGGCGCCGATCGAGCGATACGGCATGACCGAGACTCTCATCACCGTGTCGACCCGCGCCGATGGCGAGCGGCGACCCGGTTGGGTTGGTGTGCCGATCAGCGGCGTCGAGAGCAGGCTGGTCGACGAGACCGGCGGCTTGGTGAACCACGACGGCTCGATGATCGGCGAGTTGCAGATCCGTGGAGCGACGATGTTCGACGAGTACCTGAACCGCCCCGATGCGACCACGGAATCGTTCGACGGCGAATGGTTCTGCACCGGCGACGCCGCGGTCATCGACGACGAAGGTTTTCATCGCATCGTCGGTCGGCAGTCGATCGACATCATCAAGACCGGAGGGTTCAAGGTCGGCGCCGGCGAGGTCGAGGACGCGTTGCTCACCCATCCTGGCGTCACCGAGGCTGCGGTCATCGGCGTCGGCGACCCCGATCTCGGTCAGCGCATCGTCGCCTTCGTCGTCGGCGATGGAATCGATGACGCCACGCTGATCGATCATGTGGCTGCACTGTTGTCGGTCCACAAGCGTCCACGCGAGGTTCGCGTCGTCGACGTACTGCCGCGCAACGCGATGGGGAAAGTCCAAAAGTCGCTGCTGACCTGACCCTTGTGGAGTGTCTCGGGGCACCCAGGTAGGCGCCAGACACTCCACAAGGTGGCTGAAGGTCCGGGTGAGCGGTCGCGTACACTACGTCGGCATGGATCGGCGTTGGGTTGCGGCGGCGATCGTCAATGTTCTCGCCGTGGCCCTCGCCAGCCAAGGTGTCGCCGCACCAGCCCCAGCACCAGCCACGGCTACGCACCCGGCTAGGCGCGACGTCGCTTTCACCCCGGGTGCGGTGTGCGACATCACCACCGCCCTGTTGCTGTCGAGCAGGCATCCTGCGGCGCGGCAGTTCGTGATCGTCGCCTCCGACACCTGGGGGTCGACCACGGCGTCGCTGCAAATGGTCGCCAGGTCGGCCAGTGGCGTGTGGCGATGTCAGCAGGCGCCAGTGGTGGCGCGGGTCGGCAAGAACGGCTTGCGGCCACTTGCGGAGCGGCGATCAGGTGATGGCACGGCGCCGGCCGGGGTGTTCCCGCTCGGAAGCGTGCAAGCGTGGGACGGGCAGCAGTTCGAGTTCTTTGGGAACCGCCCAGATCCAGGGGTTCGAGGACCGTATCGCCTCGTGCGCCACGAGGACTGTTGGGGCGCGAGGCCCAACGCGGCGTCGTACCAGCACTTGGTGAACGCCCCGGGGTGCACCGGCCCCGACGAATGGCTGACCAAGATCGGCGATGTCTACAGCCATGCGGCGGTGATCGGGGCCAACCTCGACCCAATCTCCGGCGATGCCCCTGGCGAACCGGCCCTCGCTGCGGCCATTTTTCTGCACCGCAACTCCTATTCAACGACCGGCGCTTCCAACCCGACGAGTGGCTGCGTCTCTCTCGCCGAAGACGACCTCGAGGTGGCCCTGCGGCTGATCGATCCGGCGCTCGGGGTGCAGTTCGCCATCGGGCCGTTGTCGTGGCTGCGCGAGTCGGCGTAGTCCGGCGCCGGCCGGGCGACCCATTCGAGCGGCTGACATGGGCGGGCTAACGTGACCGCACTGACGACGACAGGGGGACCGATGCTGCTCAGCACGATGCAGGACTATCCGTTGACGATCCGGCCGATCTTCGAACACGGGCGCACGGTTCATGCCAACAGCAAGGTGATCACCTTCACCGGCGATGGGTACGTCGAGTCGACCTTTGCCGAGGTCGCCAACCGTGCCGATCAGTTGGCGGCCGCGCTGACACGGTTGGGTGTCAAGGAGGGCGACCGCGTCGGCACGTTCATGTGGAACAACCAGACACACCTCGAGGCCTACCTGGCCGTACCTTGTATGGGGGCCGTGCTGCACACGTTGAACATCCGTCTGTTTCCCGAGCAGTTGGCGTTTGTGATCAACCATGGGGAAGACGAGGTGATCATCGTCGACGCTTCGATCATCCCGTTGCTGGCGCGGGTACGCGATCAACTGAAGACGGTCAAGCACCTCATCGTCAAGGGTTCCGGCGACACTTCGGCCCTCGGTGAAACGCTCGACTACGACGCCCTGCTGGCCGCCGAGCAGCCCGGGTACACCTACCCAGACCTCGACGAACGCACAGGCATGGCGATGTGTTACACGAGCGGCACCACGGGCAATCCGAAGGGCGTGATGTACAGCCATCGCAGCACGTTCCTACATTCGATGATGGTCACCTCGACCGCCAACATTGCCCTCGCCGAGAACGACCGCATGTTGGTGATCGTGCCGATGTTCCACGCCAATGCCTGGGGCACTCCGTACGCGGCGTGGATGGTCGGCGCCGACCTGGTCTTTCCGCAACAATTCCTGCAAGCTTCGCCGCTGAGCCGGATCATCGAAGAGACCCGACCGACCTTGACCGGCGCGGTGCCGACGGTGTTGACCGATCTGTTGAACAACGGTCGGGCAGCCGATCTGTCTTCGCTGCGTCTCGTAATGTGCGGCGGCTCGGCGGTGCCAAGGGCGTTGATCGAGGGCTACCGCGACGTGTTCGGTGTGCCAGTCGTTCAGGGCTGGGGGATGACCGAAACCAGCCCGGTGTGCGCCATCGGAAATCCGCCGAAGGACATGGGTGCTGACGACGAGGTCACCTGGCGGGCCCGCACCGGCCGCATCCTGCCCGGCGTCGAGTTGCGGATCACCGACGACAGCGGAGCAACCGTTTCGTGGGACGGCGAATCACTCGGCGAGATCGAGGTGCGCGGCCCGTGGATCACGGCGTCGTACTACAGAGTCGACGACCCGGAGAAGTTCCACGACGGCTGGCTACGCACCGGCGATGTAGCGTCGGTCTCGGCGAACGGGTACGTGATGATCAGCGACCGCGCCAAGGACGTGATCAAGTCCGGCGGCGAGTGGGTGTCGTCGGTCGATCTCGAGAACATGTTGATGGGTCATCCCGACATCGTCGAAGCGGCGGTCATCGGCGTGCCCGACGAGCGTTGGGACGAGCGGCCATTGGCCTGCGTGGTACTGAAGCCCGACTCGCACGTGACTGCGGCCGACCTGCGTGTCTGGTTGGCCGAGCGCACCGCAAAGTTCTGGCTGCCGGAGCGATGGGCGTTCATCACCGAAGTGCCCAAGACCAGCGTCGGCAAGTTCGACAAGAAGGTTCTGCGCGCCCGCCACGCCGCCGAGGAACTGGAGGTCGAGAAGCTGGGCTGAGGGCTCGGCCAAGGCTAAGCGGCTAAGCCCGGGCGGACAACGCAGCGGCCAGCGGCTCGGCCTCGCGAGCACGCAGATCGGCGTTGATCCGTTGACGTTCGAGCAGCTGCTCCAGCGTTTTGGTTGCCTGTGGGATCGGATGCTCGGCGAAGAACCCCTGCACGTCAGCCACCAGATGTGGCGTCGTCAACGTCGTGATCGAGCTGACCATTCGCACGATCGTGTTGTTGGGAAAGCGTTCCAGCAGTTCCGGCCACTGCCGGCGAACGCTCTCCCAGGCCATCGTGCCGTGGTTGCGGTTGGCGATGCACCGATTCAACAGGAAGGGCGCATCTTGGGTCTTTACGTCGCCGGACACGGCGAGATCGATGGTGCGGCGGATCTGTTCCTCCGCCGGGAACTCGGCGAGGGCGTACATGTACCGCAGCTTGAGCTGCGGTGTCGTCGCAGTGCGGAACCGTTGCAGGTACTCCTCGAAGTCACCGTCGGTTCCGATCGAAGCAACGGCCGTGGTGGCCGCCGCAGCCAATTCCGGGTCTGTCGAGTCGTCGGCGAGCATCTGCCGGCAACGTGCCTGCGCATCGGCATCGTTGCCCTGCACTGCGAGAACGTTGACCAACAGGCCTCGCAGCTTCGACGTGAGGTCGGATTCACCGTCGGCGGGCGCCCACCCGAGGTCGGTTGTGACCGGGCCTACCAGGTCAGCGATCCGCTGTTGCAGCGCGGCGTAGGCCGGCCCGTCGACCAGGCGGGCAAGGCCACGCAGCCCAACGGCGATGGCCTGCCACACGGCAAGGTCGCGGTCGTCCTGGAACGCCTCGACGAAGCTGAGGAAGTCGGCCGCCGCCAGCCTTCCCGAGATCACCGCGTTCCATGCGTCGTCGACCAAGTTGTAACGCTCGATCACCGTCAGGCTGGTCAGCGCCTCGCGGTCGAGGCGGGCGCGCAGCGTGTCGTCGTAGGCGACGCGCATGAACCCGTGCCCGCCGGCGTTGACGACGACGACGGTGTCAGCCGAGGGAACGCTCACTCGCGTCTGCGCCGAATCGAGCAGAAGCTTCGAGTCGACACCGCCGATGCTCAGGTGGATCGGTACGACGAACAGCGTCGGGTCGTCGGTGTCAGAGAACGCGAAGCGTTGCTGGTTGAGCACCAGCTCGCTGCCGTCGAGGCGAGCCGAGATCAGCGGGTAGCCCGGCTGCCAGATCCACGAATCCATCAGAGTGCGTACCGGCACGGTGGGGTTGACCTGCTCGATCGCATCCCACAGATCGCCGGTCTCGGTGTTGCCGTATGCGTGCTCTTGCAGGTACAGGCTGATTCCACGGCGGAACCCTTCTGCCCCGAGATACTGCTCGAGCATGCGCAGCAGCGAGCCACCCTTTTGGTAGGTGAGTACGTCGAACATGCCCTCGCACTCGGCTGGTGCCTCGACGGGGTACTCGACCGAGCGGGTGCTGGCCAGCGAGTCGGTCTCGAAGGCCATGCTGCGTTCCAGGCTGAACGTCGTCCATCGCAACCAATCGGGGCGGAAGGCGTCGCAGCAGGCGATCTCCATGAAGGTGGCGAAGGCCTCGTTGAGCCAGATGCCGTTCCACCACTTCATCGTCACCAGGTCACCGAACCACATGTGGGCCACTTCGTGAGCGACGACGTCGGCGAGGTTCTGCAGTTCCAATTGCGTGGCCGTTA
>JANNHY010000218.1:0-5944 GCA_031404635.1 Ilumatobacteraceae bacterium | reverse complement strand
GCCCGCACCGGCGGTTCGTCGCGGCCCGAGATCCTGGTTCGACCGGACTGGATGCACGGTCTGCTCCTCGGGTTCGACGACCACCTGGTCGAGGCCCGCGAGCGGTTCGCCACTCTGCACCGGGAAGCCGCCGATCGCGGGGACGAGCAGTCGCTGCCGTTCATCCTGTTCCATCTGGCGCGCACAGAGCTGTTGTCCGGTGAATGGACGCGAGCCCTTCAGACGGCGAGGGAGTGCTCCGAAACGGCCCGCTCCAGCGGCCAGGCGAGCGAGCGTCCATACGCGTGCGATATCGAGTCCCTCGTCGAGGCCCACCTCGGTGCCGTCGATTCGGCCTTGGCCAGAATCGCCGAGGGGATCGAGCTGACCGACCGGTTCGGGGTTGTTCCAGCACGCCTGGAAATGCTGGCGACACGCGGGTTCCTCGAGCTCTCCCTCGGCCGCAACGACGAGGCCGATCGCACCTTGACGCACGTGGCTGCGGCCGCCGAGCACTCCGGACTGCTCGAGCCGGCGTTGTTCCGATACCACGGGGATGCGATCGAGGCAAAGATCGCGCTGGGCCGCCTCGACGAGGCGGCAACGCTGGTCGATCGGATCGAACAACTCGCGGTGACGCTGCAGCGGCCGTGGTTGGCGCTGATCGCCGGGCGCGGCAGCGGCCTGCTGCAGGCAGCCCGTGGCCAGCTCGACGATGCCTGCGAGGTGCTTGCGGGGGCGCTCGCCGGGGATGGTGCTGGGCAACCGTTCGAGCGGGCGCGCACCCTGCTGGCACTCGGATCCGTGCAGCGTCGCCACCGTCAAAAGCGCGGCGCCCGCGATGCGCTCGTCGCGGCCAACGACATGTTCGCCGGCCTCGGCGCGACACTGTGGGTCGACAAGGCCGCCGCCGAACTGGCCCGGGTGGGGGGACGCCCGTCCATCTCCGGGCTGACACCGACGGAGCTACAGGTCGCCGAGCTGATCGCCGCCGGACGCACCTACCGCGAGGTGTCGGCCGAGCTGTTCATCAGCCCGAAGACCGTTCAGTGGAACCTGTCGAAGGTCTACCGCAAGCTCGACATCCGGTCGCGAGCCGAGCTCCCCGGCCGGTTGCAACCTCGTTGATCCGTCGTTAATCCCAGCCGACTGGCCGATTTCCATCGCCTCGACCGAGGCTCATAGTCGAGGACACCTTCCATCTAAAGGAGTCCCCGAACATGCCAGCCTCGACTATCGAGCGCTCAGCCGCTCAGTTAGCAACCCCTGCTCGATTGGCCGGATCCGTCGACCACGTCCGCACGATCGGCGGTGTCGATGCGCCCGCCGCCGGGCCGTGGGAGATCGGCAGCGGGCAACGCATCGGCCTCGTAGCCGGCGGCCTGCGACCGCAGCAGCTACCCGCCCGAGTGCTCTGCGGCACGCTGATCGTCACCGACGACCTGCTGGGCTCGGCACTCGACTTCACGATGCTGGTGACCGACACGAGGCATCGTTTTGACTTCTCTACTCGTGTGAGCCGGCTCGTGTCGGTCGACTGGTGGCAGGCCGACGGCACGATGGCGACTGCCGACGGGTCGCGCCCGGTGTCGTTGTGGCTCCGCTACAACGGCGTGTTCCGCCAGCGGGGGCGGCAGCCGTCGCTCTGGCTCACGATTCAGACCACCGTCGACCTGCCCGAGCAGGGTGTCGCCGTCGGAAGCAGGCGCGCCCGCCGGCTGAAGCTTGCCGCCGAGCTGAACCTCGGACCGGGCTAGGTGATGCTCACACCACGCAGCCCTGGGCGACGAGCGCGGCGGGGCCGTGAGTGCCGCCGTCAGCCCTGGGCCCCGACGAAAAGGCGGCAACTATGGCGACCCAGCCGGGCAGTTGTTGCCGACCCCGGGATTCGGGTCGACGCACTTGATCCGACCCTGGATGACGGGAGTGATGGGCGAGTTGGCCGTGACGTAGTCGGCGAGGGTCTGATCCATCAGCTCCTGCGTCGTCGCCCGGCTGAAGAAGTTGGGGTAGCCGTCGCCGCCGCTCGCCATGAAGTCGTTCTCGGCGATCTGGTACGTCGAGCCGGCGGTGAGGTCGATCGCTGCCCCCGTGCACGTACCGTCCGGCGCCTGGCGGACGGCACCGGTAACACGGCTGCCGGCTGACGCCTCGATGTTGTAGGTGAAGCACAACCCTGACACCTGCGGGAAGCGACCCTGTGCGGACGGCATGAGCGACACCCCGTTCTCGAGCATCGTCTTCAGCTCGGCACCGTTGACCTGCAGCGTCGCCACCACGTTGCCGAACGGCAGCACCGCCAGCACTTGGCCCCTGGTGATCAGGAATGGCGGTGGGGTGGATGTCGGGCACAGCCCGGTGCCACCACCCGCCGCCGGGCACGTGAGCCGGTCACGCAGGCCGCCGGAGTTGGTGATGGCGAACTCGACTCCGATCGGCGCGTACTTGGACCGCATCGAGTCCGTCGTCACATCACCCACGAGCGACTCGCACAGGCGACCGTCGGCGCGGCCGCACACATCTGCGCGGAGGACCTCGACGTTGGACGAGCCGACGACCGCGCCCAGAATCGGGGTCAGCTGTGTGGTGAGGTCGTTGATCTTGGCCTGGATCGCCGGATCGGGTGTGACGCCGATGTCCCACGGCTTGTGAAAGTCGGCCGTCTTGTAGACGATCGACTTTGTCGACGCGTCAAGCACCAGCCGCAGGCGCGTGAAGCGTGCGCCCTTGCTGAGGTTTTCCGTGACGAGTGTGCCGTTGGGTCGTGTCGTGAGCACCTGGAAGTTGGTGTGGTCACCGATCACGGCGTCGACCCCGGTCAACTGGTCGGCAAGGTCGATCAGCGGTCCGGTCGGGTTGGTGAGAGTGCCGTCTGTGGCACCGTCGTGACCGATCACGATGATCGTCTTGACGCCCTGCTTGCGGAGGCGGTTGACCTCGGCCTGAACGGCGGCCACACGCGGGCTGACGTGGAATGGATCGAACGCGTTCGGAAACACCAACGTGGGCGCGTCCTCGTTGGTGAAGCCGACGAAGCCGACCTTCCCACCGTTGAAGGTGTTGACGACGTACGAAGGCTTCCACTCCGGCGGCGTCTTGCCCTGCGCGTCGACGACGTTGGCGGAGATGTACGGGAAGTTCGCCAGCGGGATCAGCGTGTTACGTAGGTAGGCCGAGCCCTTGTCGAAGTTGTGGTTGCCGAGCCCGTCGAGCTGGATCCCCATCATGTTCATGACTTCGATCGTCGGCGTGTCGCCGAAGAACGCCGAGATGGGCGGTGTCGCGCCGACCGAATCACCGGCGGCCATCGTCAGTGCACCGTTCGACGCCTCGGCCCGGTAGGTGTCGAACCACGGCTTGAGGAACGCGGCTCCACCGATGGGGAACGCTGGGTTCACGGCGGGCGCCGCCAGGTTGTCGGCCGCCTCGACGAGTGGCACGAGTTGACCGTGGAAATCGCTGATGTCGAGCACGGTGATCTCTTTGTACTTGCCGGCGCCCTTCGTCAAGCCGTAGAGGATCTTGCCGCGTGCGTTCTGCGGACCGGGAATGTTGAGCAGGAAGGCGAGCGTCGGAGCGAGGTCGATCGCCCGAACGCCGGCGACGGGTTTGGCACTGTGGGCGATACCCGGCCCTGAGGCGACAAACGTGGCATGCATGTTCACGTTGTGGGCAAGATCGACCAGGTTGGGCAGGTAGCCGTGCTGGCCGAAGAACTGCGAGAAGGCGATGCGTTGACCTGGCGTCGCCGCGTCGAACTGGTACGGCGGGCGCAGCACGACCACGACATCACCGCTGCGACTCGGGTGGAGCGAGTCGCTGCCGTCGACGTTCCGCAGCTCCTCCTTCCTCATGATCCGGGCCACGACCTGTGCGCTCGGGCGCGCCGGGTCGGTGAGGTTCTGGAAGGCGTTGATGATCGATGTCCGCACCTGCTCGTACGTGGTACCCACGGGGAGGGTCGTGTTGACGTAGACCTGCGCCGTGCCGCCTGCCCAGCACGCCTTGGCGAGGTTAGTCGTCGCCGCGGCGCGGCAGTTGCTCGGCTGCTCCGGCGACTGGATCCCAGCGTCGGACAGAACCTTGGGGGCGTTCACAGCGAACCACTGCGGCGCAAAACCGTGATCGGATCCGGCGAAGACGGTTGCGTTCGACAGATACGAGCGCACCAGCGCGAGCTTGGCGTCGGCCTCATGATACGCGCTGCGGATGTAGCCCTCGCGGATGGCGATTCGGCCGTCCGGGGTGCCGTTGCCCTCGAGGTCGTCGTAGTACGGATTGGCATTGCCGTCCATGTCGGTCGGCGTGACGAGCGCCATGAACTGGTGTGAGAACTCGTCGGTGACCGGGTAGCCCACGAAGGCGACGTCGGTGTCGGGTTGGAGCGTGCCGAGGATGTAGTTGACGTACGCATCATTGGCCGCCTTCTCGAGGTCGCGGCCTTGCTCGACGTAGGTCTCTTCGTCGATGATGCGAGCTTCGAGCGGCGCGAAGTCAGCGAGGACGATGGTGGGGAAGTTGTCGGCGAGGTAGCTCTCCAGCGAGCCGCCCGGCAGTGCGGCGCATGCTGCGGTGGAGCAGGTGGCGATCACCCGCTCGACCGATGTGAAGTAGAGCTTGAACGAACTGAGATCGCCGGCGAGCGTGATCAGCTTGACGTAGAAGCCCGCTGTCTGGCCGGCTCGTGCCCCGACCAAGCCATCGGCGCCGGTGAGCCGAACCTCGCGGAAATCGCCGACGCCGAGGTTCACGGCAGCCTGACTGGCATCCTTGAATGCGCCGGTGCGCACGAGGATCGCGCTGTCGTACGCGGCCGTCGCGTCGACGATGCTGTCGTAGAGGTAGATGTCGTAGAGCCGAGTGGGGTTCTGCGCCGCAAACGTCGATGCGACCGTCAACTGTGTCTGCTGTGGTACTGCCGCGGGGTCGCCCGCCGGCACGTTGGTCCATCCACTCGCCGCCGAGAATGCAGCGATCTGGTACGAGATGCCGAACGCCGCCGCCCCGGCCTGCTCACTCGCTTCGAGCGGGGCGGCGAGCACGCCACGCGTCGAGAAGAAGTTGACGAAGTCAACCGTCGGACCGGCGATACCGGAGTTGGCGCCGCCGACCCAATCGATCTGGGCCACCTTCTTGCCTGCCCGCTCAGCGGCTGCGGCCAGCGTGTCGGCCTGCAGGGTTCCCGAGGCCGCGAAGCTGGTTCGGTTGTTGAAGTTCGTCTCGCCAGTGCGGTGATACGTGTTGTTCGTCGAGCCGTGCTCGCTCGGGTACGTGCCGGTAGCCATGGTGTACCAGCCGACGCCGGTGTTCGGCGGGAACGCCTGCGTCATCCCGTTGTCGCCCTTCACGCCTGTGGCGATCAGGTTCTCGTAGGTCGGCATCTGTCCTTCGCCGACGTACTTGTCGACGAGATCCGGGCGCATGCCGTCGGAGGCGAAGAAGATCGCCTTCGGGGTCAGCGCAGGACCGGCGGCTGCGATCGGTGTGATTCCCGGAGATGACGACACCAGCGTCACGCCGGCTACTGCGACGGCGACCCACGTCGCCCCTATGATCGGCCTTCTCCTCATGCGAGGATCCTCCTCGTGTCGTCGGTCCCCCATTGGACGCGAGGCGCAGCATACAACGGCGCCGAACGGCCCCTTGAACCGTGGCCAAGCGAGGCCTGGACCGCGCAACCTCGAGGTCGTACGATCAAGTCACGACATCGACATCGTCGGCTGGCCGCGTGTGAGGCGTCCGAATCGCATCACTCGTTCGCTGCTCCATAGTCATCGCACTCCGCGACGCACCACACTATCGCGAGGTCGATTGGGCGAAGCGATGAACCCGAACGGCAACTGACCGATGATCGAGATGACCACCTCGCCCTCGGGAGTGATTCTGGTGACGTCGGCGCCCACGTCGCGGAACCTGAACTCGTTGCCGTTCGCGCTCGCCGTGACCAGCACGAGCTGGATCGATT
>JANNHY010000217.1:0-2336 GCA_031404635.1 Ilumatobacteraceae bacterium | reverse complement strand
GGCTGCTGCCCGAGGGTGACGCAACGACAGCTGCGGGCCTGCTCAAGCTGCTGATCATTTCCTTGGGGTTCGGCTTCTCGCTGCTGATCATGTGCTACGTGATCGGACCGATCTCCGGCTGTCACATCAATCCGGCGGTCACCCTCGGCATGCTGTTGGCACGTAAGGTCGACATGTTCCACGCGGTCTACGCCTGGATCGGGCAGATCGTCGGCGCGGTGTGCGGTGCAGCGATCATCTACGGCATCGCCAGCGGTCGCGACGACTTCCGTCGCGGACAATTCGCCGCCAACCTGTGGACCGGCAAGTACTTCGGTCTGGGCTCGGCCATCGTCACCGAGGTGCTGCTCACCGGGCTGTTCGTGATGGTCGTGCTGTTCACCACCTCCAAGAAGTTCGCCCCGGGTATGGGCGGCCTGGTGGCCGGTATCACGCTCACCCTGATCCACATGATCTCGATCCCGGTCGACAACACCTCGGTCAACCCGGCCCGCAGCCTGGGCACGGCGTTGTTCGCCGACACGAACACCGATGCGTTGCAGCAGCTGTGGGCATTCATCGTCTTCCCGCTGCTCGGCGCAGTAGTCGGTGTGATCGCCTGGTTGGTGCTCGACGATTCGACGCTCGAGGACACAGCGCTCGTCGAGTTGCCGGGCGCATCGGAACTTCGCGACGTGCTCGAGAACATCTCCAAGGTGGTCAACGACTCAGCCGAGTAACGCCAGCAGATCCGTTCGCCGCTTCGGTCCGAGCGCCGGCTCCGGCGGGCGGTTGTCGCGATCTTGCCACACGGCCAGCACCCGCGAACCGACATCGGGGTCCGTGACCATCGCGTCGGGCGCTGTCAGCAGATTGAGGACGCGGAAGAAGGCGCGCAGCACCACGGCGTCGCGACGCAGTGCCGGCAGCAGTCCGTCACGAAAGACGGCGCGCATCAACGTGCGCTGGTCGGCAGCATGCCCGTCAAGATCTTCGCCAGCCAACAACGCGCTGGCGACACGCCGCGCCTCGGCATCCTGCCCGACGCTGGCCCGATACCACGGATAGATCTCGGCGCGCAGTGAAGTGTCGTAGTCGACGAGCATTCTCTCCGTGTCACCGGGGTTGGCGTCGACGGCTGCCACCATCAACTGCGCTCCCCAGAACGCAGTCGCGCAGCCGCGGCCGTAGAGCGGGTTGGTGCACAGTACGGCGTCGCCGATCGGAATGAACCCGGTCGCCACCGGTCGTCCATCGACGACGTACTGACGCCACCGATTGATCAGCCCGGCCATCACGTAAACCGACGCGGTTATCGGCTCGGCGCGTCCATCGACCCATGGTGCCGTTGCCACCAGTTGGCGGGCACAGGCGTCGAATGCGTCGGGATCGGTCAGCTTCCTGCGCAATTGCTGGTCGTCGGTCGGAGTCGCCAAGGTGACCGAGAAGGTTCTGTTGTCACCGACGAACACGCCGTACTTGAGATAGCCGAGATCGCCACCGATCGGGCCGGTGCGCGGATAACCGACGCCGTCGTGCAACCGGTAGAACCGGCTGAAGTAGACGATTCCGGTGTCGTCGACCTCGTCGCCGATCGGCGTACAGCCGATCTCGTGCAGCCATTCGGGCAGTGTGCTGCGCCGGCCGGTGGCCACGACCACGAGGTCGAATGCCGCTTCGCTGCCGTCGGCGAGGCGCACACCGGTGACGCGCGGCGCGGTAGTCGCTGGTTCGGCCAACACACCTGTGACGGCGATGCCGGTTCGAAATTCGACCCGACCGTCGATCAGCGCGGCGCGGCGTAGCACCCATTCGAACGTCGTGCGGCGGCAGGCCAACATCACCAGGTCTTCATCGGCGGGTTGGCGTTCGAAGTTGGTGATCGTCGGCGGCAGATCGTCGCCAAAGCGCATTTCCGTCGCGCCTTCATCGAGCAACTGCTGGTAGATGTCGGGATAGTCCGACCTCAGCAAACCCACCAGGCGTGCAAGGAAGGCGTGGCTGTGACGTACCTGTGGCGCACCGCGACGATCCCAGTCGAAGGCCTCGTCGGCCGAGTGCGGCATTGGCGTGTCGTCGCGCTCGAACACTGTCACGCTGTGGCCGCGTTGCGCCAGCGCCAGCGCGGCACCGAGGCCGGCCACCCCTCCTCCGACGACCGCCACATTCACGACATCGACGCTACCGGCCGCTGTCGCGCCCCGTTTCTTAGGGCCTTCGGGCTCCGGTTGCCGGATTAGCACTCGAAGGTCTAGAGTGCTAGCGCTCTCGCACGTCGAGTGCGAATGACATCAACCCCTCATCGTGGAGGCACAAGCAATGGCGAAAATGATCGCATTCGACGAGCAGGCTCGTCG
>JANNHY010000216.1:0-1736 GCA_031404635.1 Ilumatobacteraceae bacterium | reverse complement strand
TCAGCCGAGGTTTTTGGTGACGGCGGCGGCGAGTTCGCTGGGCTCGATCCACATGCCGGGGTAGTCGCCGCGCCAGCGGATTGTGCTGTCGGGTCCGACGAGGATGAAGGTGTGGCCGGGCAGGTTGGCGTGGTGGCCTCTGCCGAGGACGTCGTAGGCTTCTGACGTCGTGCCGGTCGGGTCGAGCAGGTTTGGTGTTTGCAGGTTGAATCGGTCGAGTTGGCTCTGCACATCTGCGGCGGTGTTCATGACGATCGGGAGCAGCGTCACTCCGGCGCGTTCGAGCGCTCCGTCGGATTCGATCTTGCCGAGTTGGTAGAAGCAGGCGTCGCAGCCGACACCTTCGTTGAAATAGAGCAAGACGTTGTTGCCTTTGTAGTCGGCGAGTGACACATCTTGTCCGCTTGTCGAGGCGAGGCGGAAGCTGGGAGCGTCGCCGTCTTGGGTCGATGGTGTTGTTCGGCCGCCGATCACCACGGCGGCGATGGCGATGGCGGTGATCGCCACGGCGGCTGCCCAGCCGATCCAGCGTCGATGTACTTTGCGGATCTTGCGCTGGTGGGCGCGTTGTCTGGTGTTAGTGGCAGCTGTGTGCCGATGTTCGGTCGAGTGGATCAGGGGTGCTTGTTTCGTCGACATCAATGTTCCTTTCGGTGGCGCGACGCCGGCCGCGAAGGCCGGCGATGACGAAGATTGCGGCGAGGCCGACGAGGGCCGCGCCGAGGATTGGTTCGGGGACCGGTTCGAGCCATTGCAGGAACCGGGAGAACAGCTTCGACAGGCTGCGACCGATCGCCAACTGTGCACCGGGCACGGGTGTGGTGTCGCCGCTGGCTGCCAGCCACAGTACGAATGCGCCCATCGCCGCCAGGACCACGGCGACGGCGATGTTGATGGTGTTCGTCACCCAGCGCAGTCCGCCGATGTGCAGCTGGATCGGGCGGGCCTTCATGATCCGCCGTGTGCCGAGGTCGAACCGGTCCCAGACGAGCGCCATGACGAACAGCGGCAGCGTCATCCCGAACACGAACGCCACGCCGAGCAGTCCGGCACCGGCGGTCGTCGACGACAGCGCCGACAGGGTCATCACACCGGCCAGAACCGGGGCACAGCACGACGAAGCGATCCCGGAGAACACACCGAGGGCGAATATGCCCGCGCTGTCACCGCGTTCGGGATCGGGCGAACGCACGAACGACGGCAGACTCCATGTTTTCCCGGCGATCGCCATGACCGCCAAGGAGAGCAGCAACAGACCACCAGCCGCGTATAGCGGCGTGTGATAGCGGGTCAATGTCGAGGCCAGCAGGCGCACGCCGAGGGTGATCGGCACGAGTACCACGGCAAGCCCGAGCGCGAACGCGAGGGTCAACGGCAGCAGCCGCCAGCGCCGGTTCTTGACCGCCGCGGCAAGATACGACGGCAAGAGAAACACGATGCAGCACGGGGCAAACAAGGCGACGGCGCCAGCGAAGAACGCGGCGATCACCGAGCCCGACGTAAGCAACGTCATCGTGAACTACCGGTTTCCAGTTGCTCGAGGCGACGGCGAAGCTTGCCACGAGAGAGCCGCCCCCAACCGAACAGTTCGCCACCGATCAGCACGATCGGCGGCATCGGAGCACGATGGACGCGCATGATCGCTCTACCCTCATCACTGGCCAGATCCACCCGCCGCAACCGCAATTGGTGCTCGGGCGCAACCGCCTCGAGGGCAGACAGGGCATCTTCACACA
>JANNHY010000215.1:0-3009 GCA_031404635.1 Ilumatobacteraceae bacterium | reverse complement strand
AAACAAGGCCGCTACCGACCCCCCGACAACCTCCTCGCCTTCCTCGAGAACCTCTGATTATGCCGACAACCCGACGCCCCGCACCCCAGCTGAGCAGCGACTACCCGCAGAGGTCGGCATAACGCGCAGGTCGGCATAATCGTGGAGCCGGATGCGTCGCTGCTCGCTCTTGTGCATCAGCCGTTGCCATGACTGTGAGAAGAGGTCGGGGTGGACCGGTCCGCCGTCGGGGTGGGTGAAGACGAACTCGTCGCCTCGCCGGCCGGTGCTCATCTTCGCCTCGAGTTGGTGACGGCGCCATGCCCTCAGCACAGCAACGGTGCGCGGGTCGAGGTCGATGGTGCGTCGGCTGTGCGCGGTCTTCACGTCGGCGACAGTCGCGGTGTACTCGACCGACAGGATCTGTTGCGACACGACCAGGCGTGCCCCGTCGAGATCGACGTTGCGCCACGTGAGACCAAGCACCTCACCGCGGCGCATCCCGGTGTTGGCGGCGAGGAAGATCGGCACATACCACTCGCTGTCCTCGATGCTGGAGAGGAAGTCGCGCAATTCATCGGCCGACCACACCGTCATCGTTCTCGAACCCCCGAGGCGGACCTTGGGTGGATCGGCGAGATCGGCGACGTTGCGCGTGACGCTGCCTTTGCGGAGCGCGTCAGCCAGCGCCTTGCGGATGATGCCGTGGATGATCCGCACCGTCTTCGGCGCGAGCCCGCCTCCCGCACCATTGCGCCGGCCGTCGCGCAACAGGTGCGCGTAGAACGTGTCGAGGTCCTCGGGCTGCAGCTTCTGCAGCGGGATCGAACCGATGCGCGGCACGACGTGGGTGATCACGTTGTTGCGGTAGGAGCTGAACGTCGACGGCCGTATCTGTGCCTGCTTGGTCGGTAGCCACCGCTCGAGCAGGTAGTCGCCGAGTGTGATTCGGTCGGGTGCCCGGTAGTCGCCGTCGTGCATCCGTTTGATGAGCTCGCCGAGCACCTTCTCGGCTCCCTTGCGCGTGGGGCCGGCCGCGTGCCAACGGTGGCGTTCCTGTCCCGTCGCTGGGTCGAAGCCCTCGTACACGACGGCGTAGTAGCGGTTGCCCTTGCGGGCCACGTGTCCCCTCATGGCATACACCTCGTGATCGTTGGTGACGTTTGGTGCGCCCTGCGGAACTTGCACGCTCGGCGGCTCTCGGCCACCGGGTCACCACCAGACAGGCGGGTCTCCCAGGCGCTCACGGGCGACGAGGCGCGCGCCATGAAGGGATTGTACGCCCGCGCGCAAGAGCCAGATTTCTGGCGATTCGTGCTGCGGGTGGGGCGAATCGACCTCTGTAACCCACTGAGGATGACCGTCGTCGCTCCCCGATGCGGCCTCCATGGTTCCCGTACTTCAACGAGATGTGTCGCGAAGCGGTGACTCGGAGGGTGGTGTCAGTGAGAGAGATGAACGAGAGCTCACCGAAAGCCCCGAGCACCGCGCCGGACTTCCTCACCGTCGAGGAGGCAGCGGAGGTGCTGCGCCTCGGTCGCACCGCCGCGTACCGCGAGGTCCGCAAGTACGAGGCGACCAACGGCGCGATCGGCATCCCGGTCGAGCGCTTCGGCAAGCAGTTTCGCGTCCCGCGCTATCGCATCGAGGCGAAGCTCGGCGGACCGATCACCTGGCCGCTCGCGTCGACCATCGCGACCGAGGTAGCACCTCCAGCTCGCAGGGCACGAGACGCCCGACGTCGTCCACCGCGCGGCGACGAACCGCCCCGCCTGTTCTCGGTGTAGCTCGCCATGCCTCTGGAGTTCAACCCCACCCGAACCCACGGCACTTCATGGATAGACGAGTGCACAAACGCCCCAGGGAGTTCCCGATGACCGTACGCGTCACCACCCTCAAGGGCACCGACGCCGGCGCCTACTACGTCGAGCAACTGCCGAACTACTACCTCCAATCCGGTGAACCGCGAGGCATCTGGCTCGGCGACGGAGCACAGCTCCTCGGCCTCAGCGGCGAGGTCGACGACGACGCCTTCATCGCACTCATGGGCGGGCTCGACCCGGCACGGCCCGACCGTCACCTCGGTCGCGGCTATGACGACAAGTCGGTGCGCGGCTTCGACGTCACCTGCTCGGCGCCGAAGTCGGTGTCGGTGCTGTTCGCGCTCGGTGACCTCGACACCCGACGCGAGGTTCTCGCCGCTCACGACGCGGCGGTCGCTGCGCTCGCCGGCTGGATCGAACGGCATGCCCACACTCGCTACCGCATCGGCGGCGAGGTCGCGATCGTCGACGCGGACGGCATCGTGGCCGCCGTCTTCCGGCAGCACACCAGCCGCGCGCTCGACCCGCAGCTGCACACCCACCTGGTGATCCCGAACCGCGTGAAGTCGCCCGACGGTCGCTGGCTTGCTCTCGACGCGCGACTGATCAAGCATGACCAGCAGTCGCTGTCGGCGATGTACCACGCCGCTCTGCGCAGCGAGCTGACCTACCGCCTCGGCGTCCGCTGGAACGTACCCGAGCACGGGATCTCCGAGATCAGCGACGTCCCCGACGAGATCCTCGCCGAGTTCTCCAGCCGAACTGCCGACGTCCGCCGGCGGATCGACGCCAAGCTCGACCGCTTCCACGAGACCAGGGGCCGCGAGCCCACACCACGCGAACGGTGGCGGCTCGAACGAGAGGCAGCAATCGACTCCCGGCCCGCCAAGGCACACTCGCTCGACGCAGCCGTACTCCACGAGCAGTGGGCCGACCAGGTCCGAACCCTCGGGCACGAGCCGGCACAGGTGATCACCGACGCGCTCGGCAGGGTGACCACACCGGCCGGGATCGAACGATCGACCGCTCGGGCGATCGTGGACAAGGCAATGGCGACGATGAGCGAGCAGCAGTCGACGTGGCGTCCAACGCAGCTCCACCGCGAGATTGGTGCAGCCTATCCGGATGGGACCTTGGCCGTGTTTCATGGGCCCCGGTGTCTGGCGCGCTACCATGCGGATGGCCGACTGATCGAGACCGGACGAGC
>JANNHY010000214.1:0-21408 GCA_031404635.1 Ilumatobacteraceae bacterium | reverse complement strand
GGGCACATGCTCGACTGGCGTACCACCGAATAACGAATCGACCAACTCGGCGGTGCGAGCGCGTGTCGTCGACAGATAGTTGGTCCAGCGACCACCGCGATCAGCAAGGTCGACACGGCGCAGGAAGCTGGGAATGACCTTGCGCAACTCGTGCAACATCAGGTCTGCGTAATGCCGGGCCTCTGGCAGAGGGTGGGCCCGCATGCGCAACAGCAACCCCTCGAAGGCCTGTCCGCTCCCGTAGATGCCTACGTTGGAGAGCGACGCCGCGGGGAGAACGCCGCGCACGGCGTCGAGCGCCTTGGCGCGAGTGGCCTGACGAAAGACGAACTCGCTGTCGGCGGGATCGCGCGCCACCGTGGCTCGCACGTGGTCGGTGACCTTGGTGAGCAGGAGCGAATAGGTGTCGAAGAGGCGGTCCATGTCGCCGACGTAGCGGGTTCCGAAACGGCTCGAGAGCACGGCCGGATCCCGGTAGAAGCGGTAGCGGCCTCCGATCCGCGAGTCGTAGGCGATGTAGCGGGTGCTCTGCTCCAGATAGCTCATCAACCGGCCCCATTCGAGGACCTTGGTGAGAACATTGGAGGCCTGTTCGCACGCCAGATGCACGCCGCCGAGTTGGGCAACCGAATCGTCGCCGTACTCGAAGAACACCTTCTCGTACAGCTCCTCCGCCCTTTCCAGGCCGATCGTCGCATCGACGGTGTGATCGCCGCTGATGTCGAGATCACCGACGAACTCGTCGAGGAACAGGCGCCGCAAGCTCTTCGTACTGCGGCTGTACCGGGCGAACAGCGCCCCTTTGACGACCTCGGGCAGGTTGACAAGAGCAAACACCGGACCGTCGAGATTGGTGAAATACCGGCGCAGCGTGTCGGCCTCGGCGGGCGAGTACTCCTCGGGGACGTAGACCGTCACAGGTGCAAATCCTACGGGTTGGGGCTCCTCCGCAGCCGCATTACGCGACGGCCTGACCTGCGCTTACAACACTTCGACGGCGGATGGCCGATCGCCGAACGCTGCCGCCGTGGCTTGGCGGAGCTCTGCCGATGTCCACAAATCGACGATCGTCATGGCCATCGACTTGGCTCCGTCGAGCACTGCCTTGTCGCCGTCGGCAGACCTCGCCCACTCGGCGAACTCGACGGTGTGGATGGCCACTCCATCGTCGGCAACTTTGATCATCGGGTGGATCGAGGGCACGAGGTAGCTGATGTTGCCCATGTCGGTGCTGCCGACCACCCGCCGGCCGACCGCAGCGGGGTCGACGACCGTCCGGCCGAGGCGAGCTGCGTTGGCGACATAGGCGGCAACCATCGGCCCGTTGTCGATCATGTCAGCGTAGGTGTGGCTGTGCCACTCGTAGTCGACGGTGCAGGCGCAGGCGGTCGCTGCGCTCTCCAGCGAGGTCAGCACACGCTGCTTGAGCGGTTGCAACGACTCGATCGTCGCCGAACGCACGATCCACTCCATCGCCGTCTCAGCGGGCACGATGTTGGCCTTGTCGCCGCCCTTGGTGAACACGCCGTGGATCCGCTCCGTCGGTCGGATGTGCTGACGCAGCGCGGCAATGTTGATGTAGCCCAGCACGGCAGCGTCGAGGGCGTTACGCCCTTCCCATGGCGCAGCCGCGGCGTGGGCCGCCTTGCCGTGAAATTGGACGTGTAGCTCCTGCAGGGCGATGCAGTCCATCGAAACAAGGTCGGCGTCTGCCGGGTGAACCATCATCGCCGCGCCGACCTGCTCGAACGCGCCTCGCCTGGCCATCTCGATCTTGCCACCACCGCCTTCCTCGGCCGGGGTGCCCAGGATCCGCAGCATGCCGCCCGCCTGCTCAGCGACCGCCGCTGCCGCCAGACCGGCACCGATCCCGGCCGTAGCGATGACATTGTGGCCGCAGGCGTGACCGATACCGGGCAAGGCGTCGTATTCGCACAGCACAGCGACGTTGAAGCCCTGCTCGCCAACTGACGCCTCGAACGCGGTGTCGACGCCGTAGGCATGCGCAGTGGGGTTCAGCCCGGCGGACCGCAGCTGCTCGACAAGCAGGTCGTGGGCGAAATGCTCCTCGAAGTTCAGTTCGGGGTGAGCGTGGATCTCGTGGCTGGCGTGTAGGAGCTGATCGGCGAGACGATCAACCTCGGCACACACAGCGGACTTCAACGCTTCGACATCCATGTCAGCTCCCCTGGTGGTTCAACACAATCTTGCCGAGCTGTTCGCCATGTTCCAGACGAGCGAGCGCATCTTGATATCCCTCCAAGGGATACTCCCGATCGATGGTGACCGGCAACCCGCTATCGACAAGGGCCAGCACATCGTCGAACTCCTGATAGCTGCCCATCGTCGAACCGATGATCTCGAACTGCTTGAAGAACAGGCGAGGCAAGCTGAGCTCGACCTTCGGGCCCGATGTGCTGCCACACACGACCATTCGGCCACCGGGCTTGAGCGCCCGCACGGATTGCTCCCACGTGGCCGGGCCAACACTTTCGACGACGACGTCAGCTTGCACCGCCCACTTCGGCGCAGCGCTGTCGTGAGCTGAGGCGGCGCCCATCCCCAGCGCCTGCGCCCGCTTCTCCTCACTGCGACTGGTGACCTCGACCCTGGCGCCCATCATCGTCCCCAGCGCCATCGCGGCACCCGACACTCCGGAGCCGATGCCGACGACCAACAAGGTGTCACCGGATTGCAGCCGGGCACGGCGCAGCATCCTGTAGGCGGTGAGATACGCCAGCGGAAACGCGGCGCACTCCTGCCAGGTCCGCGTTGCCGGGCGTTTGCGCACGTTGCGTTCGGGGGCGATCGCTGTCTCGGCGTGGCCGCCCCAGCGGTGCTCGCCGTAGATCATGAACCCGGGTCCCATCGGGCTGTCGTTACCCCACGCCTCGATGTCGGCCACCGGAGAGACTCCGGGGTTGATGACAACCTCGTCGCCAACCGCCACGGTCGTGACGGCCGACCCAACCGCGCTGACCACCCCGGCGACGTCGCAACCGGGTACGTGTGGCAGTGGCGGCTTCGGCGCGCCTCGGGTAACCCACAAGTCCATATGATTGAGCGCACTGGCGACCACACGAATAGCCACGTCGTCGGCGGCCAACTCGGGAAGGTCGATCGACCCCCATCGATAGCCCCCCGGGGATTCGTCAAGGATCCATGAGTGCATGGCGTTCGACGATACTCGGAGAGTTCGCGCTGGGTGTCAGACGTAGGCGGTGAACGCGTCGGGCTCGGCGCTCACCCTCAGCCGGTGCGCTGTTCCGCAACGGGTGCCGTCGATCCAGATGACCATCGGTCGATCGAAGCGGAGGTCGATCTCGGCCACAGACTTCGACGACAGATGGCGATGGGGAAGATGCGTGCCAGTGCGCGCCCGCTGTCGTGCCTGCAACCGCTGACGACGACTCATCGCTGCATCGACGTGCAACACGTCGAGCTTTCCGTCGTTGGGATGCGAGCGCGGCACGACGTCGTAGGGGCCGTAGAACTGGGCGTTCATCACCATCACCACGTCGTGGCGCAACCACTGGCGGCGAGCCACCAGGTGGGCGACACCCCATGTCGGTTCGCTGTCGTCGAGTCTCACCTGCATCACATCGACAGTGACCTTGGCTGCGCACGGATGGGCGCCGGCTGCCCCTCCGCACGTTCGTGCCAGGTCCCCACCAGCGACGCCGATATCACGAATCGATTGGCCACGGGCGCGGTGCCAGACAACCCAGTCGCGAAGGTCACGGTCGGTCGACACCACTCGCAGATCGGTCGGGCAGACCGCCGGTTCACCCCATGGTTCACCCTTGCGGATCGTCATCGACGGTCTCCACCGCGCTCGATGCGGCGACCACCCCGCGGAACAGCTGGTCGGCTGCCTGCTCTGCGCTGCGTCGTGTTGCCTGCTCGGGTGCAACCAAGGCCAGCTGGCGGAGCACGTCGATCAGCTGCTTCATCGTGCGCACGAAGTCGCCGCCGGAGAGTTCCTCGGCTTCGACGACCTCGGCAAAACCCTCCCCCGCCGCCCAGGCGAAGGCGACGGCGACGAAGCTCGGATCGGGTGGGCGGTGCACCGACAGGCCGGCTTCTTCCTCGATCTCCTCGAGCTCGTAGCTCGTCCGTGCGATGCGCTTCCAGCGCTTGCGCACGGTCGGCGATGGGAACCATGCCGTCGGGGGCGGCCCCGGGGTGCGGTGTTCGTAGACGAACACCGAGACCAGACCGGCCAACGCAGCCGGTTCGAGATCGTCGAGCAGCCCTTGTCGCACGCATTCGACGATCAACAGATCGCATTCATGGAAAGTGCGGGCCAGGATCTTGCCGGCATCTGTGAGTGTCCAGCCATCGACGTAGCCCCAGTTCTCGAGCACCCTCAGCACGCGGTCGAAATCGCGGGCCACTGACTGGCTGCGGGTGCGGACCCGAGTACGCAACTCGTCGACCTCGCGAGTCACTCTCTCGGCCTGAGCCGCGGCCTTCAGGCGCTCGGCGAGCTCCGGGTCGTCCTCCACGGGATGCGAACCGCCCTCGGAAACGTCGGAACCACGACGCCTCCGCTTGGAATGTGGCACGAGCTTCGCCAGCTCCAACCGGTGGACCACTTCTGTCTGGAAGTCGTGGCGGTTCGGAGCGTAGTCGTTGGGTAGTTGGATCTTGCCCAGCGCTCGGGGTGGTTCGTCAAAATCGTCAGCAGTCAGCATCACCAAATCGCGTTGCGAGGTCAGGCCTGTCACACGCATGCCGCCTTTCCGGTGTGCGCTGGCCAGCACGGCTAGGCGTCCCGCGTAGCGAGCCTTCTCGGCGTAGATCACGTCACCGGGGCGCAGCTTCATCAGCGCCAGCGACACCAGGTCATCTCGCCCGACCGTGCCAACGGCAGCGGGCTGCGCGCCACCCTTCATCTCCTTGCGGTACTCGTCGATGTCGCCGTATGGGCTTTGGGAGCGTTCCACCAGATCGGCAAGGTGAGTTTGCCGGCGGCCGAGGCGGGCCTCGATGCGCACCACATCGCCATCGGCCTGATACTGGGCGAACGACAAGTTGAGGAGGTGGTGGGCGCGCTCGCTGGTGTACGAGCGCACCAGGTTGGCGGCCATGTTGTACGTCGGTCGGAACGCCGAGATGAGATGGAACGTGCGGCTACTGGCGAGGGCGGCCACCTGATCGAACGGCACGAACGGACTCCACAGCACAACCGCAAAGCCGAGATCGTCCATGCCCCGCCGCCCGGCCCGCCCGGTGAGCTGGGTGTACTCGCCCGGCGTGAGAAAGGCGTGATGGTCGCCGGTGAACTTGGACAATTTCTCGATCACCACCGTCTTGGCCGGCATGTTGATCCCGACCGCCAGGGTCTCGGTGGCGAACACCACCTTGACCAGGCCTTCGACAAAGCACGCCTCGACGACCTCCTTGAACGGCGGGACCATGCCGGCGTGATGGGCGGCCACGCCGGCCTCCAACTGGCCAAGGAACGTGCTGTACCCGAGCACCGCCAGATCCGCTGGGTCGATCGTTCCCAACCGGGCGTCGACGATCTCCCTGATGCGCTCGCGTTCGGCACCCGTGGTGAGCCGGGTGCCTGCGGCCAGCACGGCCTTGGCGGCTTCGTCGCACTGGTTGCGACTGAAGATGAAATTGATCGCCGGCAACATGCGGTGCTGCTCGAGCAGATCGACGACCTCGAGACGCGACGGCGTGAACAACCGTCGCCGTGCTTGCGTAGCGCCGCGCCGGGCACGACTCCCCTTGGAGCTGCGGGCTGCCTCCTCGTCGAGTCGAGCGGCGTCGTGGTTCATCCGTCCGTGTACCAGCGTGGGCAGCAGATGCATGCGATCGTGCGTCTTGTCGCCGATCAGGTAGAGGTTGTCGAGCTTCACAGGGCGACGATCCTCGACGATCGCCGCGGTGGGTCCACGCACGGTCGAGATCCATTCGGCCAGCTCGGCAGCGTTGCTGACCGTCGCCGACAAACACACCAGCCGCACCCTGGTCGGGAGGTGGATGATCACTTCTTCCCACACCGGGCCGCGGTAGGTGTCCTGCAGGAAGTGCACTTCATCGAGCACCACGACAGCAAGATGGTGGAGGGCCGCGCTACGGGCGTAGATCATGTTGCGGAGCACTTCGGTGGTCATCACCACGACCGGTGCGTCGCCGTTGATGGTGTTGTCTCCGGTGAGCAGGCCGACGTTCTGCGGGCCGAGCCTTGCAACCAGATCGTGGTACTTCTGGTTCGACAACGCCTTGATCGGAGCGGTGTAGAACGCCCGATGACCTTCGCCGATCGCGGCGTCGATGGCGTACTCGGCGACCACCGTTTTTCCGCTGCCTGTCGGAGCGGCGACGAGCACCGATTGCCCATCGTCGAGGGCGTCAAGGGCACGAAGCTGGAAGTCGTCGAGTGGAAAGCCGTAATGGGCGATCAGCTCAGCCCGATTGGCGTGCACGACACAATCGTGTCAGCTGGCGGCCTCTCTGGCGCGCTTTCGCTTCTGGAAGATGAATCCGATCAACACCGAAAGCAGGTAGAACAGCGACATCGGGATCGCCATCGCCAGCATCGAGTAGGGGTCGCCGCTCGGCGTGATCACAGCTGCGATGACGAAGATCACCATGATCGCGTAGCGCCAACCCTTGAGCAGCATCTGCGGCGACAGGACCCCGACGAGTTGTAGGAACACCAGTAGCACCGGGAACTCGAAGGCGACACCGAACGCGGCGACCATCAGCCCGACAAGGCTGATGTATTTGCTGACCTGGAAGTTGGCCCTGACCTCAGCACCGCCCCACGAGATGAGAAACTCCAGCGCCCGGTCGAGCGACCAGTAGGCGACGAAGCCACCCAGAGCAAACAATGCAACCGACGAGAGCACGAACGGGATCGCGTACTTCTTCTCCTTGGCGTGCAATGCCGGCACGATGAACCGCCACACCTGCCACATGATGATCGGCAGGGCCAGGATGACGCCGCCGTACATCGAGATCGACAAGCGAGCCGAGAAGGCCTCGAGCGGTCCGAGTGACTGCAGTTGAGCGACGCAAAACGACGGGCCACGGTCGGTGCACAGCCGGTTGTACGGCCGCAGTAGGAAGCGCAGCACCGGGTCGTAGGTGGCAAGGACCACGATGACACCGATGACCACGCCGAGTAAGGCGCGGATGATGCGCGTGCGCAGTTCGGCGAGGTGCTCGGTGAGCGTCATCCGATCGTCCGGGGACGCGACCTTCGGCCGTTCGCTTTTCCTCAAGGGCAGCTTCATTCGGAAGCGGTCTCCTCGACTGCTTCGACGGGTTTCGGCTCTTGTGGGGCTGCGGAGGTGAACGTCGGGCCGGGCGGGCTGATCGGCGGCTCGTCGCCGGCAACCGTCGATTCGTCGGCGTCGGCATCTGCATCGAAATCGAAGTTGGCCGCCTTCTTGAATGCCTCGGCCGTCTCGCGCATCTCCCGCATCGGCTCATCGAGGGCCGACTTCAGCTCACTCTGGAAACCCGTGGTCATCTTCTTGAACTCGCCGTAGGTCTTGCCGAATTTGCGCACAGCCTCGGGCAGCTTCTCCGGTCCGAGCACGATCAGGGCGAGCAACAGCAGAAACACAATTTCGCTGCCGCTGAGATTGAACATCGCCGGGAGTCTACGAGCTGGACCTGTGATCGGAACCGCACCGTGCCATCATTCAGGCGTGCAGCAACGCCTCCCCTCGCTCCTCGACGCACCTATCGCTTTCGGTCATCGCGGAGCGCGGGCCAACGCCCCCGAGAACACCCTCGGCGGATTCGAATTGGCCCTCAAGCTGGGCGCCACCGGGCTGGAGAGCGACGTATGGGTCACCGCCGACGGCATCCCGGTGCTCGATCACGACGGCCTAGTACGCAAGTCGCTCGGGCGGAATCGTCCAATCGCCGAGATACGGCGATCGGCGCTCCCCGACCACATTCCGTCGCTGGCCGAACTGATCCAGCGTTGCGGAAGCGACTACCACCTGTCGCTCGACCTCAAAGACGCCGCCAGCGGACAGGTCGTGATCGATGTCGTCACCGAATCGGCCCCGGCGATGCTGGGACGGCTGTGGTTGTGCGCGTCGCGGTGGGAGTCGTTGCTTCCCCTGCGCGGCCAGGGCGCCAAACTGGTCGAGTCGACGAGTTTGTCGCGGATCAAGGAGGGTCCGGAGCGCCGTGCCGCGACTCTCCGTGATCAGGGCATCGATGCGGTGAACCTGCATCATTCCGATTGGAACGGTGGGATGGTGGCGTTGTTCCATCGCTTTGATCGTGCGTCGTTCGGGTGGGACATGCAAGAGCCGCACATCCTGCAATCCGCGTTGCGCATGGGACTCGATGGGGTCTACAGCGACTGGGTCGAGCGGATGATCGAGGTCTACACCGCCGAAATCGGTGAGCCGCGTTCGTTCCGCCGCCCACCGAGTTAGCGCTACGGCTAGAGCCAGCGCCAATCCGACGTCGGCCACACGACCACGAACGCTCGCCCGATCAGATTGTCGTACGGGATCTGCCCGATCGTCAGTGTTCGACTGTCGAGTGATTCGTTGCGATTGTCACCCATCACGAACACATGCCCCGGCTCGATCTCGACCAGGTGTTGCGACTCGCCACAATGGCCGGCTCCGACGAGCAGCGGATCGAGATACGGCTCGATGACAGGTTCGCTGTCGATGAGCAGCTTGCAGTCTCGGTACTCGACAGTTTCGCCCGGCAGAGCGACCACCCGCTTGATCAGGTCGCGAACCTCGACGCTCGCTTTGATGTCTTTCAACACAACGATGTCGCCGCGCCGTGGATCGTGCATGTCGTAGCTCAGCTTGTTGACCATGACCCGATCCCCGGATTGCAAGGTACCGAGCATCGACTGCCCCTCGACGTTGAACTGCTGGATGACGAACACACGCAGAAGGAACGCAGACCCGACCGCGAACACGGCAATGACCAATGAGTCGAAACCGAGGCGTCGCCACCGACGTCGAGGTCGAGCCGATCGATCAGTATCGTCGCCCGTGTCGTCGACCGATGTAGAACCTGCGGTCGGCTCGGCCAACGTGTCGAGACCGAACCGGTCGACTGCGTTTGTCCACCACTCATCACCGGGCATGCAGGACTCCGCGCCGAGTTACAGCCACTGCCAGTCGCCGAAGGGCCACATGACCACAAAGGCGCGGCCGATCAGATTGCTGTACGCGACCTGGCCGACGCTGGAGTCGCGGCTGTCGAGTGAACCACCGCGATTGTCGCCCATGACGAACACGTGATCGCGTTCGACTTCGACCGCGAGCTGATCGGCCCCGCAGTGATTCGCGGCGACGACCTGCGGATCGAGATACGGCTCGTTGACCAACGAGCCGTCGACGAACAACTGACAATCGCGATACTCGACCGTCTCACCGGGTAGAGCAACGACCCGCTTGATCAAATCACGTTCCTGAGAGTTGCTCTCGATTCGTTTGAGCACCACCACGTCACCACGCCGGGGGTCGTGCAGGCGATAGCTCAGCTTGTTGACCAGCACCCGGTCGCTGGGGTGCAAGCTGGTGAGCATCGATGTGCCCTCGACAGCGAATTGCTGCAACACGTAGGCGCGAACCAGCAAAGCCGAGCTGATGGCCACCGCAACGACCACGATCCACTCGACGAGTCCCGACCGCTTGTGCTTCCCATTTCCAACTTGATCCGACGGCGACTCCGCGTCGGTGATTTCGCCGTAATCATCCTCGACCAACAGGTCGGGATCAGGGTCAACGACAGTTGACCGCGCATCCTCATTCGCCATCGATTCCACGCTAGCGGGCTGCTCGGTCTTTCGAGTGGCAGCTCACAACGAGGCGATCAGCTTCTCGACGCGCTCGTCGCGGCTCTTGAACGGGTCCTTGCACAGCACCGTGCGCTGCGCTTGATCGTTGAGCTTGAGATGCACCCAGTCGACGGTGTAATCGCGTTTGCGTTCCTTGGCTCGCTTGATGAACTCGCCGCGTAGTCGGGCCCGTGTGGTCTGCGGCGGGATGTCGACAGCTGCGTCGATGTCGGCGTCGACGCACATCCGCTCGATCATGCCGCGATCCTGCAACTTGTAAAATGGGCTGCGCTCACGTGAAATGTCGTGGTACTGGAGATCGAGCAACTGCACCCTGGCGTGACCGAGGGGAAGATCGTGCCGGGCCCGGAACGCGTCGAGTAAGCGGTACTTGATCACCCAATCCACCTCGCGATCGAGCTTCAGCGGGTCGTTCTCGATGGTGTTGATGCAGTGTTCCCACATTTCCAGCGCCCTTTGCTCGAGCGCCGGGAAGCCCTTGCTATCGGCGTAACGCAATGCCCGATCGAGGTATTCGCGTTGGATGTCGAGGGCGCTGACCTCGCGTCCATTGGCCAGACGCACCTTGCGCCGGCACGACATGTCGTGGCTGATGTCGCGAATCGCCCTGATCGGATTTTCCAGAGTCATGTCGCGCAGCACGACGGACTGATCCTCCAGCATCCGTAGCATGCACGCCGCCGAGCCGACCTTGACGAACGTCGTGTATTCACTCATGTTCGAGTCGCCGACGATCACATGCAGCCGTCGATAACGCTCGGCGTCGGCATGAGGCTCGTCGCGGGTGTTGATGATCGGCCGGCTACGAGTGGTGGCCGAGCTGACACCTTCCCAGATGTGCTCGGCGCGCTGGGCGATCGAAAACATCGGGCCGCGTGCTGTCTGCAACACCTTGCCCGAACCCGTGAAGATCTGCCGGCTGACCAGGAACGGGATCAGCACCTCGGCGTAGTGGCCGAGATCGTCGGCGCGGCGGGTGAGATAGTTCTCGTGACAGCCGTAGCTGTTGCCGGCCGAGTCGGTGTTGTTCTTGAACAGGTAGATCGTGCCGCGGATGCCTTCCTCGCGCAGGCGCTGTTCGGCCGAGACCAGCAGGCTCTCGAGGATCCGCTCGCCAGCCTTGTCGTGCACGACGAGGTCGTACAACGAGTCGCACTCCGGCGTGGCATATTCGGGATGCGATCCGACATCGAGGTACAACCGGGCCCCGTTCTGCAGGAACACGTTGCTGCTGCGACCCCACGACACCACCCGGCGGAACAGGTATCGGGCGACCTCGTCGGGGCTCAACCTCCGCTGGCCGCGCAACGTACACGTCACGCCGTATTCGTTCTCGAGGCCGTAGATGCGGCGCTCCATGTGGGCAACGTAGCGCAGTGCGCTCCCGATTGCTCCTCTATCCGGCGCTGTGTCGAAATCGCAACTCTGTGCCGGGACGAGCCTGAGCGACCGACGGAACGTGGGACGGGGCAACAACGGCAATCACCGGGTAGCCGCCTGTCACCGGCTGATCGGACAGCATGACGATGGGCTGGCCGTCGGGAGGCACCTGAATCGCCCCCTCGACCAGCCCCTCACTAGGCAATTCGCGGTTGAAACGTCGCTCCAGCGCCGGGCCGCACAGGCGCACGCCGACACGATTCGCGGATGCGCTGACAACGAACGCTCGAGTGGTGAGTATTGACCAGGCCTGCTCCGTGAACCAGTCGCGACGCGGCCCGTCGAAGAGGTGTACCAAGGTGCTGAGGGGTGGACGGATGGCGAGATCGGTAGACATCGGAGATTCGGGATCGGGCCCAATGGCAATGCGGGCACCACCCTCCAGCCGGGGCCCGATACCGGCCAGGGTGTCGAAGCTGCGCGAGCCGAGCACCGGGTCGATCTCGAAGCCGCCGCGAACGGCGAGGTAGTAGCGCATGCCCTCGTCGGGCGGTCGCAGGGCGATCTCGGTTCCCGCTGGCACGTGGGCGACGGCGTTCACCGCCATGGGCGGGCCGTGGTGAACCTCGATCACCCCCTGTGCGCCGGTGACGGCGACTGTCACGTGACGATGTGCTCGCACGTTGAGGCCACCGCACGTCTCGATGGTCGCAGCCGACTCGACGTTGCCGACAAGGCGGTTGGCCAGGCGATGCGAAGCGCGATCGGCGGCCCCACTGCGACCGACACCGAGGTGGGCGTACCCGATGCGGCCGAGATCTTGAAAGGAGCTACCGATCCCCTGGTTGACGATCTCGATCATGCCGGTACGAACCGCACCCGGTCGCCGGCCATAACCAGTGCCGGCTTGCTGCGCTCGACGTCGAACATCGCCGCCGTCGTGCGGCCGAGGATATGCCAGCCTCCCGGGCTGACCGTTGGGTACACGCCTGTGAATTCGTTGGCGATGGCCACAGAACCGGCCGGGACCGAGGTGCGCGGTGTCGGTCGGCGCGGGAGGCGCAACGAGGGTGGCAGCTCGACCAGATAGGCCCACCCGGGGGTGAAGCCCAGGAACGCTGCCGAATAGACGACCGACGAGTGCACCTCGACGACGTCCTCGCTCGTCATCCCGGTCGCCGCCGCCACCGAGTCGAGGTCGATGCCGTCGTACACGACGGGAATCTCGACGGTCGGCCCATACGGACGAGGAGCGGCGGCGGCAGGCACGAGCAGATCCTCCAAAGCCTCACGGTCGACCTGGTGGAAGCGCACCAGCACGGTGCGAGCAGCCGGTATGACGTCTTCGATACCAGCCAGTCCGCAGGTACGCAAAGCGTCGTTGACGGCCATCACCTCTGCCAACGAGCCGTACTCGGCCAGAACGGCACCGGGCCCGTACGGCAGCAAGTTCATCGGGTGAAGGAGCGCAGTTCGAAGCCTGCCTGCAGCAGGCCGACGGCCACGGCCGCGGCGAGCTCGGCAGCGCCCGGCGTGTCGCTGTGCAAGCAGATCGAGGCAATGCCGCGGTCGGCAAGCTCGAGTGCCTGCTTGGTGGCTGCGTCGTCGTCGGTGAGCAGCGCACCGGGCTGACCTCGTGGAATCAGCGTGCCGTCGGCCGCGTAGCCACGATCGGCAAATCCCTCGAAGCAAAAGTTCAGTCCGTGCTCGACGGCGGCACGCTCGATGGCGCTGCCCGCCCTGGGTAGACCAAGCAATGGCAATGTGGGGTCGTATAGACGAACAGCGGTGGCCACGGCGTTGGCCTGTTGTTCGTGGTGGACGATGGTGTTGTACAGCGCCCCGTGGGGCTTGACGTAGGTGACCGCCGAGCCGGCAACCCGGGCACAACCGTCGAGGGCGCCGAGTTGGTAGATCACCGCATCGGTGAGTTCGTCGGCGCGCATGTCGATGAATCGGCGGCCGAAGCCGGCGAGGTCGGGGTAGCTGACGTGAGCGCCGATCGCTACCTTCTTCTCGGCGGCCATTTCGCAGGTGCGGCGAATGATCGACGGGTCACCGGCGTGGAACCCGCAGGCTATGTTGGCCGAAGTAATGATGTTGATCAGCTCGCGGTCGGGGCCGCCTGGCCATGCCCCGAATCCTTCGCCGACATCGCTGTTGAGATCGACGGCGCGGACCACGTGGATTAGCTCGCCAGAATCTGGGCGACCTCGTCATCGGTCAACCGCTTGAAACAACGTCGGCCATTGGACCTGGCCAGCACGGCGACCTCGAGATCGTCTGCGCCCAACGATCGATCCGATCCGCGCAGCGCCGCCATACCGGCCGTGACCGCCGCTGCCAGCGTCAGCGCCTCGCCGTACGAGTCGTTGAGACGACTGGCGATTGCCTCGGCGTCGCCGCCGAGCACGCTGAAACGCCGCTCGTCCATCACCGTGCCGTCGTAGAGGATGTGGAACAGTTGGTAGTCGGCATCACCGTGGCCGACCTCGGCCACCAGGATCTCGACCTCCATCGGCTTCATCTCGTGGGTGAACACTTGGCCGAGGATCTGGGCGTACTGGTTGGCCAGACCCCTGGCGTCGACATCGTCGCGCGAGTACTGGTAGCCCTTGAGGTCGGCGGCTCTGACGCCGGCGACGCGCAACTGGTCGAACTCGTTGTACTTGCCGACTCCGGCGAAGGCGATGCGGTCGTAGATCTCGCTGATCTTGCGCAGTGTGTTCGAGGGGTTCTCGGCGACGAGAGCGATGCCATCGGCATAGTGCACGGCGACCATGGCTCGGCCGCGGGCGATGCCCTTACGGGCGTAGTCGGCGCGATCCTTCATCACCTGTTCGGGGGCGACGTAGTAGGGCATCGTCATCGTGCTCTCACCTCCGAGGCGATGTGCTCGAAGACGGTCGCCAGACGATCGTCGGTGATCCGCTGCCACCCAGCGGCAGTGATGGTGGCCACGATCGGGTAGATACCGCGCAGGGCATCGGGGCCACCGGTCGCGGAATCGGCATCCGCCGCCTCCCAGAGGCCCTTGCACGACAGATCCACGGCATCGTCGGCCGTCATCGATTCGCGGTAGCCGATCTTGATGACCGTGCCGGCGTGCAGGCTCCCCGAGCCTGTGGCCACGTAATCCTGCTCTTCGTAGCGCCCGCCGGTGACATCGTATGTGAACAACCGACCAGTGCGGCGGCGCACGTCGTACCCGGCGAAGATCGGCACGACGACCATCCCCTGCATCGCCGCCGGAAGGTTGCCGCGCACCATCATCGAGAGCTGGTTGGCCTTGCCTTCCAGGCTCAGGAATGAGCCCTCGACCTTCTCGTAATGCTCGAGCTGCAGTTGGAACAACTTGATCATCTCCATCGCCGGCCCGGCGGCGCCGGCGATGGCGACACCGCTGAAGTAATCGGCCTGCACGACCTTTTCCATCCCGCGATGGCTGATCAGGTTGCCACTGGTGGCCCGGCGATCACCAGCCATCACGACACCGTCGGCAAATCGCATGGCAACACACGTCGTGGCGTGTGGCACCACAAGGTCGCCGACGTTGACGGCCTCCGACGTCAGCCCGGTGCGGCGCAGCAACTCAGGGAAACTCGAGCCGGGATCATCCCCGGGCGTGTAGAACGGCATTGCCATGGTGGTTACTGGCCACCCTTTTGCACGTACGATTTGACGAAGTCTTCTGCGTTGGTCTCCAGTACACCGTCGATCTCGTCGAGCAGATCATCGAGTTCAGCTTTCAGCTTGTCGCCGGATGCGGAGGTAGCCGGAGCTTCCTCGACGGTCTCCTCTGTGCGGCTCGGCGCCGGTTTTTGCTTCTGGGTGCGTTCAGCCATGGTGTCCTCCCTTCGAACCCTATGCCCCTAACCGGGCGAGCAGCTCGGCAGGGGTGTTGCTGTCGTCGATCAACCTAGCGACATGCTCGGCCGTACCACGCAATGGTTCCATCATCGGAACACGCCGCAGCGGATCCCGGCCGATGTCGAACACCAAGCTGTCCCAGTTGGCGGCGACGATGTCGGCCGGCCACTTGGCCAGACACCGACCTCGGAAATACGCCCGCGTGGTCTGCGGCGGCTCGGTCTTGGCGGTCTCGACGTCGGCATCGTCGATGATCGTCTGCAGGCCCACTCGGCGGGCCAGGCACTTGTCGGGCCGCAGGTCGTGATACTGCAGGTCGAGGGCTTTCAGCCTGGCGTCGGTGGCTTTCAGACTGTGCCGATCGGCGTATCCCTCGATGAGTCGCTGCTTGGCAATCCAGTCGACGACATTCGCCACCGCGGAGCGATCGCTCTCCAGGCCGGTCAGTACAGCTTCCCAACGTGACAGAACGTCGGCACCGACAGATTCACCCACCACCGTCAGACCATGCGAGCGCTCGTACTTACGGGCACGCTCGAGCATCCCCCACTGCACTTCCACGGCAGTGGCACGCCGTCCGTTGCGCAGCAGAATCGTGCGTTGCAACGACGGATCGTGGCTGACCTGGCGGATTGCCGCGACCGGGTTGGCCAGCAGCCAATCATCGCCGAGTGCGTCGTCTTCGATCATGGCGAGCACGATCGCCGTTGCCCCGACCTTGAGGTAGGTCGCCACCTCGCTCATGTTGGAGTCGCCGACGATCACGTGGAGGCGGCGGTACTTGCTGGCGTCGCAATGCGGCTCGTCGCGGGTATTAACGATCGGGCGCTTCAGCGTCGTTTCGAGCCCGACCTCCTCTTCGAAGAAATCGGCTCGCTGGCTGATCTGATACGGCACGTCGTCGGCAGACATGCCCGCCAACTCGCAGCCGACCTTGCCGGCGCCAATCACAATCTGGCGGGTGACGAAATGCGGGGTGACTTGGGAAACGATCCTTCCGAACGGTACGGCGCGGGCCAGCAGGTAGTTCTCGTGGCAGCCATAGCTGTTGCCCTTGCCATCGGAGTTGTTCTTGTGGCACAAGATCTCGGCACCGTCGGGAAGATGGCCAACAGCAGCGGCCATGCTCTCGCGGATGATCTCTTCCGCGGCCCGGTCGTAGCGCACCACTTCCAGCGCGGTGAGACATTCTGGTGTGCTGATCTCGGGGTGGGCATGATCGACGTAGTAGCGGGCACCGTTGGTCAACACCGAATTGACCAGGTTGGTCTCGATGTCGGGCGCCAACAGATCGTCGACGGCGAACCCTCTTGCGTCGTTACCGGGGTGCTCGTCTTCGAAGTCCCAACCGACTTTTCGATAGTTGGCGGCAAGGTAGGCGTTGATCAGCAGCGACGATGCAGTCACCGGGTTGCTGTCGGCGCCGCGCACCATGATCCCATACTCGGTCTCGATCCCGCAGACCTTTGGGATTGCCATGTCAGCACCCTAACGACCGGGCGACGCGCTTACACGCGAATGAGCCGTCGTCGCCAAGCGTCAGCACCTGGGCTCCGACGATGCCATCGTCGACCAGCCGAAAGTCGCCGCCGGTGTGCTCGATGGCGTAGTACGACGACGGGCTACCGCACAGCTCCAGGCCACCCTCGCGACGGTCGAAGGCTTCGTGCAGATGACCGCTGACCACGGCACGCACGTGCGGCCGGGCGCGTAGCGTGGTGAGCATCGGCTCGGCGCCGATCAGCCGGAACCACGGATGGGTGCTCGGCGATCTGGGAGGATGATGGATGGCGATCACCGTCGGCCGCTCGTCGACGCCATCGAGTCGGCGGGTCAACTCGTCGACATCGACGGCACCGTGCTCCTGGCCGGGTATCACCGACTCGACGGCGAGCACCCGCCACGAACCGACCTCGACCGCGTCGGCCGTGCCGAACACCGTCCGCACATTGCCGGCGTCGTCGTGATTGCCGGCGACGGCCAGCATGGGTACCGACAGAACACCCACGAGGTCGTGAACACGATGTAAGGCTGCCAACGAGCCATCGTCGGCGAGGTCACCTGTCAACAGCACGAGATCGGCATCGATACCGCTGACAGCATCGATCGTCGCCTTGAGCGACACGTCGGGGTTGTGGTCGACCGGGGTGTTCGGGGCGGCTCGCAGATGGGTATCGCTGATCTGCAGCACCGTGGCCATTGCGGTACCTACAGATATTGGCCCGTGGCGACCCGTTCGATGGCTCGGCCACCCTCGCGGTCGCTCGGCTGACGGCCCTTGACGAGCGTGCGGATGAAGACGATTCGCTCGCCCTTTTTGCCGCTGATCTTGGCCCAGTCGTCGGGGTTCGTCGTGTTCGGCAGGTCCTCGTGCTCCTTGTACTCCTGCTTGATCGAGTCGAATAGGTCCTGCGCTGACACACCACGCGCTCCCCCGGCGATGACCCGCTTGATCGCCAACTTCTTGGCCCGGCGAACGATGTTTTCGATCATTGCCCCCGACGAGAAGTCCTTGTAGTACAAGATCTCCTTGTCGCCGTTCTGGTAGGTGACCTCGAGAAATTGGTTGGCCTCGTCTTCCCGATACATCTCGTCGACCGTGGCGACGATCATCGCCGGGACCTTCTCGTTGGCGGCGATCGGGATCTCGTCGGTCAAGTAGCGGGCGAAGATCTGCCGGGCAGCGTCGGCGTTGGGCCGCTCGATCTTGATCTTCACGTCGAGCCGCCCCGGTCGCAAGATGGCCGGGTCGATCAGGTCTTCACGGTTGGTTGCACCGATCACGATCACGTTGCGCAGCCCCTCGACACCGTCGATCTCGGCGAGCAGTTGCGGCACGATCGTCGACTCCATGTCGCTGCTGATCCCCGAGCCACGGGTACGGAACATCGAGTCCATCTCGTCGAAGAAGACGATGACCGGCCAGCCCTCCTCGCTCTTTTCACGGGCCCGCTGGAACACCAGGCGGATCTGACGTTCGGTCTCCCCGACGTACTTGTTGAGCAGTTCGGGACCCTTGATGTTGATGAAGTAGCTACGGCCCTTCTCGCCGCCGGTCTTGTCGGCGACCTTCTTGGCCAGCGAGTTGGCAACGGCCTTGGCGATCAGGGTCTTGCCGCAGCCCGGCGGGCCGTAGAGCAGGATTCCTTTCGGCGCCGGAAGCTGGTGCTCGGCGAACAGGTCGTGATACAAGAAGGGCAACTCGACGGCGTCGGCGATCTGTTCGATCTGGGTATCGAGCCCGCCGATGTCGGAGTAGGAGATGTCGGGGACTTCCTCCAGCAACAGGTCTTCGACCTCCGGTCGCGGAAGTTTCTCCAACAGCATGTTGGTGCGCGGGTCGAGTCGCACTGTGTCACCGCTGCGTAGATGCACACCGCGTAGCGAGTCAGCGAGTTCGCAGACCCGCTCCTCGTCTGCCCGCCCGACCACCAGGGCGCGCACGCCATCTTCGAACAACTCCTTGATCGCCACGACCTCACCGGTGACCTCCGGCCTGCGAGCCTGGACGACGTTGAAGCTCTCGTTGAGCACGACCTCGGACCCGCGTGGTAGCTCCTCGTGGTCGATGTCGGGGTGTAGCCCCACGCGCATCTTGCGGCCACTCGTGATCACATCGACGGTGCCGTCGTCGTTCTTGCCGACGATCACGCCGTAAGCCGACGGCGGCTGGGTGAGCTTGTCGACCTCGTCGCGCAGCGATGCGATATGTTCACGCGCCTCGCGAAGCGTGTAGCTCAGCTTCTCGTTCTGCGAAACCGCCTGGGCGAGTTGACCTTTGGTCTCCAAGAGACGCTCCTCCAGCGCCCGCTGGCGCTTCGGTGCGTCGGCGAGGCGTCGGCGAAGCTGGTCGATCTCCTGCTCGAGCACGACGGCTTGCGCGTGCAGCACGGCCTCGGTGTCGTCAGAATCCTCTGCCATGATCGGAACCTACACGCCCGCGGTACCCATTTGCGCGCACTCAGCGAAGTCGCCAGCCGTCGCCGGCGAGCCGTGACGCTCATCGCTTGGACCGTGGGGACCGGTGTTTGCAGGTGGCTGGCCTGTATGCTCAGCCACGTCTGACCCTTCGAATGAGGAGATTGCAAGTATGAAGGTCTGGATCGACCAGGATCTGTGCACGGGCGACGGGCTGTGTGAGGAGATCGCGCCCGACGTTTTCACCCTGCTCGACGACGGCCTGGCCTACGTCCGCGAAGGCGACAAGATTTACGCCACGGCCAAGGGCAACCCTCAAGGTGCCGAGGGCATGGCCACTTTCGCCGACAGCAAGCTCGATGCCGTCATCGAGAGCGCCGAGGAATGCCCCGGCGAGTGCATCTTCATCGAACCGTAGATGCGGTCCTAGTCGCGTTCGCCGACCCATTCGTAGTCCGCCCCGATGAGCCGGTAGGTGCGTTCCGCTCGGGCGTCTCTGCTCAACAATGTCCGCCCGTGCGCCTTCGCAGCACTAGCGACAAGGGCGTCGTAGACGGATCCGCCGGCCAGGCCAAGCGTGCGCAGCTGCCTGAGAAGTGCAGCCTGGCTGTCGACGTCGAGCCAGCAAGGTTCCGGGAATCCTTCACCGATGATTTGTACGGCATCGGCTGGATCTACACGAAGCGGACCCGGCAATCGGGTCAACACTGAGAACGTCTCGAACGCGGCGTGTCCGGCGAGCGCTGGTGTTCGGGCAATGACAACCGCCCGACAGACCGTGTGCCTTCGGTGGGATTGATCGAGCGCAGCTACCGCGACGCTGGTGTCGACCGCCCAGCGAGTGTCAACGCTGGTCACGGTCGCGGAGCTCGACAACTTCGTGATCGGAGATCATCTGGCCGACAACGGCTACCAGCCGAGGAAACCCATCTGGAGCATCGATCGTGCGCCGGTGTCGTGACACGGGGTCGAGTCGAATACCGGTGCCGTCGGAAATCATCTCCAGCTCGGAGTTCGGCTCGATACCGGCAATGAGGCGAAGCGACTTCGGTATCACGACTCTGCCGACTCGATCGACTGTCACTCGCATAGGACCCAATTCTACCCAATAGTCCCCTAAATTGGCAATGCCTACCCAATTCCCTTTGGCACCGGACGCGCGGGTGTATCAGCCGAGGAACCGGGCCGTGGTCAGGAACCCGGTGTGGGCAACCATGCGGTGGTCGGGACGCACCGCTTGTCCCTCGACGTACCATCCACGATGCAGCACTTCGAGGCTGCGGGTGCCATTCCAGGCCTTCGACGCCAACGCCCCGCGCAATTGCGAGACCTGGATGATCGACGGCGTGTAGGCGATCAGGATTCCACCTGGTCGCAATGCTTCCATCGCATGGGGCACGACCTGCCAGGGCTCGGGAAGGTCGAGTACGACCCGATCGATACCACGTTCGTCGATACCCTCGTAGCAGTCGCGCAATTCGAGGTGATAGCGCTGCAACGCGCCCTCACCGAGAAAGCTGCGAACGTTGGCTGTGGCCCGGTTGGCGAAATCTTCGCGCAGCTCGTAACCAACGATCTCCGCCCCCCAGCGCAGCATCGTCATGCTCAGCGCGCCGGAACCAACGCCACTCTCCAGCACTCGCACCCCTGGCCCGATGTCAGCCAGCATGCAGATCGGAGCGAGATCCTTGGGATAGATCACCTGCGCGCCGCGCGGCATCTCCACGACGAAGTCTTCGAGCGTGGGCCGCAGGGCGGTGTACGGGGAACCCTTGGTGCTCTTGATCACCACGCCCTCCAGCTGCCCGACAACCTCGCTGTGTGCAAAGAAGCCGTTGTGGCTGTGGAACTCGGCGCCATCGGCCAGGGTAATCAGATACCGGCGCTGCTTCAGGTCGAGCAGAAGCACCTTCTCCCCATAGGCGAACGGCGTGTTCATCGTGCGCCTCGCCCCTTTTTCATGACCAGTTCGACCGCAACCGGGGTGTGCGCGGACGCCGTCTCCACGAGACGGCAGAAGGCGCACACGCCAGCGGTCGTCGGCGCACCACAGTTCGAGCAGGCACCAAGTTCACGTCGATCGGCAACCGTACGCCCGACCAGCAGCGGCGCCATCTTGTCGACGAAGTTGAGGTAGAACGCAGCCTTGCTGCCCGGGGAGGTGTCCTCGATGGCGTTGAGTGCAGCCTTGTAGGCGAGGTGCTTGTTGCCGGCCGCCAGCGGGCACTCGTCAACGAGATAGTCGATACCACGGATAATGCACCACGCCGCGGTCTCCCGCTCGGTGAGACGCACCAACGGCTTGACCTTCCTGGGAAAGCCGGCCCGCGCCTCGAGCACCGGTAACTGGCGGGCCAGATACTCGACATCCCAGCGCAGCGTGTTGCCGAACAGTACGGCGGCTTCGTCGTCGAGGTTGTGGC